>NZ_OZ035001.1:656948-985422 GCF_964031085.1 Spiroplasma endosymbiont of Asaphidion curtum
TTAACATTTCTTTAAATTTATCTGGCGTATTAAACGATTTTCCTAATAGTTCAATAATTGAATTAATTGATTGTGATTTTAAAGAATCTAAATAATCAATTGGTGTAAAATAAAAATAAAAAAATAGCATCACTCCACCAGTAATTTCCACAATTGCTAAAACATAAAAAGCATTTTTAATTAACTGTACGGTACCACCAAGTTTAGTATTACCTCTTTCTGATTGCAAAAGCATTCTTTCTTCAATGCTAATATTTTTTCCAATTACAATAAACAAAATAATCTTTAAAGTCATAATTCCAATACCACCAATTTGAATTAGCAACAATAAAACAATTTGACCAAAAAAAGTTAAATCTTTAGCTGGCGATATTAAACTTAATCCAGTATCAGAAAATGCACTTGAAGCAGTAAACAATGCTGTTAAAAAATCTCATTGATAAGTCTTACTAACAGCTCAAGGTGTCATTAATAAAATTGTTCCCACCAAAACAGCATATAAATAATTTCGCAAAATTTTCTTATTAACAGTATTACCAATAAAAATATTTTTAAAAACTTGACCAAGTTTTTTAAATCAAGTAAGATATTTTTTATTATTAGAAAATTTATCAATATCTTTCATTCTGACCCTCGCGATGCCGATTACTCGTTTATTACCCAATTATACTATACTTAGATTATTATTTTAAGATAAAATATAGTATAATTTTGTGGTAATAGTTTCAAATATATAAGAGGTGACTTATAATGGCAGCAAAAGAATTTTGTATAATTGGTTTAGGTAATTTTGGCACAGCAGTTGCTGAAACATTAGCGTCAATGAACCATAATGTCATTGTCATTGATAAAGATAATAGTAAAATCAAAAAAATTACCGGAAATTATGCTAACATTAACGGTTATGAATTAGATGCCACTGACTTAGAAGCATTAGAAAGTATTGGTATTAAAAATATTAATGACATTATTATTGCTATCGGTAGCGATATCCAATCATCAGTTCTAGTAGCAGCAAACTTAAAAGAACTTGAAATTACTAATATCATTGCTAAAGCTGTTGATTATCGCCATGAACACATTTTACGAGCAATTGGTATTAACCAAATTATTAAACCCGATATTTCCACAGGAAGACAAACTGCCCTAAAAGCCCTATGAGGTTTAGAAGTTGATATTAAAGATGTTGACGGTGAATTTAGTATTAGTTCTGCTGAAGCAACAAACAAAAATATCTTAGGAAAACCCCTTGAAGAAATCAAACTAATTAACAACAAAAGAGTTAATATCATTCGCATTGAACACAACAAAAAAATCATTTTTCCTGATGCCGATACTATTCTTAGTTACGGCGACGAAGTTCTATTCATTGCTAAAAACAAATACATCCAAGAAATCCACGAATATATTACTGGAGGAAAAGAAACCGAAGATATTTAAAAAAACAGCACAGTGTGCTGTTTTTTTGTAAACTTAATTATTTACTAATGTTTTCAGAAATTATTTCTTCAATAATCCTTTGTCCTATTTCAGGATTAACTTGTCCCTTAGTAACTTTCATTAAGTGTCCCATATAAAACTTTAACACCCTCTCAGGACGAGAATGATAATCTTTCAATATTTGTAGGTTTTCCAAAATAAACGGTTTAATTAAACTCCTAATTATCTTTTCATCATTTATTTGTTGTAAGTTAAGTTGTTTAATACTCTGTTCAACACTCATATTATTTTCTAGTAAATGTAATAACAATATCTTCGCTTGTCTTTGCGATATTTCCTTTCGTTCTAAAATATTAACCATATATGCCAAATTAATTGGTGTTAACTGGGTATCTAATAAAGAACCATCTTTTTGTTTTAAATAAGCACTAATATCACCAATAAGCATATTTAATACCAAACGATAATGTTTAGTATGTTCAATTGTCTTTTCAAAAAAATTAGTTAATTCAATATCTTGTAACAAAACATTAACTTCATTAATATGCAAACCATATGTTTCTACATAACGAGCTTGTTTTTGCGGATACGACTCTGGACTAGTATTAATAATCTCTTCAATTCAATGTTGTTCTAAAATAATCGGAACTATATTTGGTTCTGGAAAATACTTATAATCAACCGTTGATTCTTTAGAACGCATTAAAATCGTTGTTTTTGTTTTTTCATCAAATCTTCGTGTTTCATTACCCTTTAAAGGCGTTCCTTGATTAATTAAATCAGTTTGTCGTTTAATTTCAAATTCAATCGCTCTTTTAACATTATTTAAAGAATTTAAATTTTTAACTTCCACGCGTTTAAAAAATTCCTTACTTTCTATCGGTCGTAAAGAAATATTAATATCACAACGAAATGAACCTTCACTCATTTTAGCATTACTAACCCCTAAATGTAATAATGTCTTACGCAATGTTTCAATATAATTAATTGCCGTTTCAACATCATAAATAACAGGTTCACTAACAATCTCAATTAAACCAATTCCAGCCCGATTATAATCTAATAAAGTAATATTATCTAAATGAATTTGTTTAGCTGTATCTTCTTCTAAATGCAACCGCGTAATCAAAATATCTTGTTGCATATTATTAGAAGTAATCGTTAATTTACCATTACTACCAATTGGATTATTTTGTTGCGTTATTTGATATCCTTTAGGTAAATCGGGATAAAAATAATTCTTACGATCAAATGATAATACTGGATTAATCGTCATATTTAACGCTTGACACGCTCTAATAGCTAATACTACTGCTTGTTTATTAATAGAAGGTAAACTTCCCGGATAACCTAAATCAATTTCATTTACTTGACTATTAGGAATATTAGCAAATGTTACCGGACTATTAGAAAACATCTTTGTTTTTGTTTTTAATTCAATATGAATTTCAATTCCAATAACAGGTTGTAATTTCATTATTTATTTTTCCTTTCGATGATGACAAGAATTTTCAAAGTTAATAATTTTTTCAATTCCATAAGCAATATTTAACGCCTTTTGATCAGCAAATGGTAAACAATTAATTATCATTCCAAATGGCAATTCATTTATTAAACCAATTGGAATTGTAATTGAAGGTGCACCCGAAAAATTAGCTAATAACAACGCATCATTTGTTAAGTTATTAACATCACTTAACTCTAATTTATGATTAATAGTTTTCTCAATTGTCGGAGCATCACCACCAGATGCTGGCAATAATAGTCCATCATAATCAGTAAAAATTTTTTCAAAATGATCAACAATTTTTCGTCGCACCTTTTTTGCTTGTAAAAATAATTCCTGTTGATTTGCTTGTGACAAAGCATATGTCCCAATAACATATCTTCTTTTAACTGTCTTTCCCAATACACTACGACTTTTAATCATAATATTTTGATAAGAATCATCATCTTTACTAATTCGTTTCCCAAAATTAATTGCTGTTAAATTACTTTGCGAACTAGTAGCTTCCGCAAAAGAAATAACCATATAAACCGGTAATAATGCCTTTAATAAATCAAGGGGAAAATCAATATCCTCAATAAGTAAACCTTGTTCTTTTAATTTACTAATTACCGAAGACCACAAAACTCCAGTTAACGGTCGTAAACCATCATTAACCGACTTAATTGTTGCCAAACGATATTTTTTAATATCAGCACTAAGATTTTGCAAATAATCTTTTTCCTTTGCTTGCTGACTAGTCAAATCATTAGCATCAAACTTAACAGTCGCATCCATAACAATTGCACAATCACGAACAGTATTAGCAAGTACACCAACAGTATCTAAAGAAGGTGCATAGGGAAATAACCCATAACGAGAAATAAGCCCATAAGTTGGTTTAATACCAACAATCCCTGTATACGATGCTGGTTTTCTAATCGAATCACCCGTATCACTTGCCAAGGCAAACGGAATAACACCCAAAGCAACCAACGCCGCACTTCCTGATGAACTACCCCCCGTAATATGATTTTTATTTCATGGATTATAAACAAAACCCGTAAAACTATCCAAACCGGTGCCACCCATTCCTAATTCATCAAGCGTTGTTTTAGCAATATTAACAGCTTGATAATCATTAATATCTTTAACTACTTTACTATCAAATGTAGGCACAAAATTTTCCAAAATTTTTGTTCCCCCACTAGTTACAATATTCTTAGTTGCTAAATTATCTTTAACCGCATAAGGTATAGCAAATAAATAATTATCTTCAGGAATCGACATTGATTCCAAATGTTTAGCAATGACCATCGCTTCTTCTTCTAATAATTTAACAACACCATTATAATGTTCATATTTTTTTGCCTTAGCAATAGCATCACGAACAATTTTAATCGGTGATGTTTTCTTCTGTAATAATTGTTGATGTAAAAATTCAATTGTCATTTTCATCATTATTCAACCACCCTATTAATAACAATATAATCATCTTTTACTTCTCACGCATTTTGTAAAACAATTGATTGTTCATTAATCATTACATTATCATCTTCGCGTAATAAATGTTGTGAATTTAAAAATGGATAATGCATTGGTTCATAACCTTCCACATCAATTGTCTGTACTAACTTCATTTGTTCTAAGATAATATAAAACTCTTCTGCTAATAATTTATACTCTTCTTCTTCTAACTCTAGCATTAAATTATTAGTAATTTCTCGTAATAATTCCGAAGTAATATTTTCCACTACTACTTACACTCCTTCTTTTAATTGCTCATACTCTGCTACTGTTAAAATTTTAACATTAAATTTTTTAGCATTTTCTAATTTACTGCCAGCATTACTACCAACTAATAAATAATCAGTATTTTTACTAATTGTATTAGTAATATTAGCATTTAATCCTTGTAATTCTTCAACATAATAACTTCTTGGTTTTGAGAATGTTCCCGTAATCACAATCGTTTTATGAAAAAAAGGATTATTTTCATTATCATTTGCTATTGGAAAATATTTCATATTAACACCATAAATTTTTAAATCCTTAATTAATTGTAAATTTTCTTGATGCGAAAACCAATCAATAAGACTTTCAATAATGACCGCACCAATATCATAAATCATTTCTAACTGCTCACTTTTAGTTTTAAGTAAATTATCAATATCTTTATAATTTTTTGCTAACTGTAAAGCAGTTTTCTCACCAATATGACGAATTCCTAAACCAAATAACAAATGTTGCAATGACTTCATCTTTGAACGATTAATTGCCTTAATCATATTATTAAATGATTTTTCACCAAAATTATCTAAAGCAATAATATCTTGTTTCCTATTTTCCAATAAATATAAATCACTAACTTTTTTTAATCAACCTAATTGATACAACCGAATAATTATTTTCTCACTAACACCACTAATATCCATTGCTCTTCTTGAACAATAATGTATTAATGAACGAACAATTCTTTGAGAACAATTAATATTAATACAATACTGATCAACTTCCAAAACAGAATTTTCTAATTTACTATTACAATTTGGACAATATTCAATTAATTTTCAAGGTTCATTTTCTTCTTTTCTTAACTTTAAAACTGGATTAATAACTTCAGGAATAATATCACCAGCTTTTTTAATTAATACAATATCATCAATCCGAATATCACGATTAATAATATAATCAGCATTATGCAATGTCGCCGCCTTAACAACTGTTCCTTGTAAATTTACTGGCTCTAGTTTAGCATTATATGTTACTTTACCCGTTCTTCCAATTGATGCAAAGATATCTAGTAATTTAGTCGTTACCACAATACCAGCATATTTATATGCTATTGCTCATTTAGGACTTTTACTTGTTTGTCCAATGATATTATATAATGATAAATCATTAATTTTAATTACAATGCCATCAGTATCATAATCTAATTGTTTTCTTTTAAGGTCATATTCTTTTATATATTCTCATACTTCAGTAATACTATTGCATAAACGATATTCATTATTAATTGGAAAACCTAATTTTTTTAATGTAACTAAAACTTCCTCTTGGGTTTTCATCCCATTTTCTTGACCATTAACATAATAGTATAAAAAAACTTTTAAATTACGACTTGCCGTAATGTTTGCATCTAATTGGCGCAAACTACCAGCAGCAGCATTACGCGGATTAGCAAATCCTGGCATTTTTTCTTTAGAACGCAATTCATTTAAATCATTAAAATCACTTTTAGCTAAAAATACTTCACCACGCACTAACAACTTATTTACTAATTTAATCTTTTGCGGAATATTAGCAATTGTTTTAACATTATCAGTAACATTTTCACCAGTAATACCATCACCTCTGGTGGCTGCTGATATTAAAAAACCATTATCATACTGCAACGAAACCGACAAACCATCAATTTTTAATTCACAAAGATATTCAATACTTTCTTGACCAGTTAAAGATTTTATCTGATTATCAAAATTAATTAAATCTTCTTCAGTAAAAGCATTATTTAAACTTAACATTGGATAATTATGCTGAACTTTATTAAAACCATAAGCTACTTTACCACTAACAGATTGTGTTGGTGAATTTTTGCTTAAAAACTGCGGAAAATCATTTTCTAATTGTTGTAAATTTCACATCTTCGCATCATAGTATTCATCACTAACTGATGGTTTATTTTCTAAATAATACTCATTATTTCACTGCTCAATTAATTTTCTTAATCGCAAAATTTCCTTTTTTGCTAATTTTTCATTCATCCGAGCCACCCCATAATATTTCACCATTAAATTATAACATACATTAATTATGACTAATTACCTCATAATTTAATAAATTAAACTTTAACTATTACTAAATAAAAAGTCAATCAATAGACTTCTTGCATTACTTATTTATTAAACAAAATTCCTATAAAATATATTTAAAATAGAAATTATAAGGAATTTAAGATTATGAAATTTGATAAATTTAATTTTATTAATGATAAAGAATTATTACGATTAACTGGAATAAAGCAAAGTACTTTTAATAAAATGTTAAATATTTTAAAAGAAGCTGAGTTAAAAAAGTTTAAAAGAGGTGGTAAAAATAATAAATTATCATTAGAAAATAGATTATTGATGACTTTATCATATTGACGAGAATATCGTACTTATTTTCATCTTGGTAAAAGTTTTGATATTAGTGAAGCTAGTTGTTATCGAAATATCAAGTGAATTGAAGATATTTTAATCAAACATCCTGATTTTCAACAACTTGCTGGTAAAAAAGCATTAATAAATGATTATTTTAATGATAAAACAATTATTATTGATGCTACAGAAACACCCATTCAACGCCCAAAAAAAGACAAAAACAATCTTATTCAGGAAAAAAGAAAAAACACACTATTAAAACACAAGTAATTATTGAAAAAGAAAGCAAAATAATTATTGCAACAAATTTTTCTCTCGGTAAAAAGCATGATTTTTGTTTATTTAAAGAATCAAAAATCCCAATTTTAAAAAATACTAAATTAATAGTTGATAATGGTTATCAAGGAATACAAAAAATTCATAGTAATGTTCTAATACCTAAGAAAAAAACAAAGAAAAACCCTTTAAATAAAGAACAAAAACATAATAATAAATTAATTTCAAAAATGAGAATTATTATTGAAAATATTTTTGCTATTCTTAAAAAATTTAAAATTATTACTGAAAAATATCGTAATCGTAGAAAACGATTTAGTTTAAGATTTAATTTAATTGCTTCAATTTATAATTTGCAATTATAGATAACATAAAATATTTATTTAAAATTAAATTTAAATAATAAAATAATTTTTTGTTGTGTCAAAATTTACACATTTAATAAAATCCATAAGTATTAACCTAATAAAAGTTAGAAATTACTATATAGTATTTTTTATTTACAAATAATTTGTAATTATTTTAATAAGTAATGCAAGAAGTCTAATATATATATATATATGCCAAATTGTAAAGTTAAGTGCAACTAAATTATTTTTCTAACCAAATATTCGATTGGTGAAAGATAATTTAGTATTTTTCTTGGTCTTTGGTTTAAAGACAATATAAATTTATGAACTGCATTTTTAGTAGTATTTGAAAAATTAAATTTTTTAGGAAATTTTTCTCTAATTAAACCATTAGTATTTTCATTAGTACCTCTTTGTCAAGGCGAATACGCATTAGCAAAATAAATTTTCACATTTAAATTTTTTTCAAGTTGTTGTCAATTAGAAAATTCTTTACCCCTATCAAATGTTATAGTCTTAACAAGATTATTTGGAAGAATTGATAAATAATGGCTAATGTTTTCGTTAACAACTTTAGTAGTTCTATTTTCAACTAACATTGCTAAAGTAAATCTTGATGTTCTTTCAACTAAAGTTATTAAACATGATTTACTTTTACCTCGTGATGATACTACAGTATCACCTTCTCAATGACCAACAGTTATACGATTATTAACATTAATATTTCGTTCTTTAATTGATTTACCATTAAATTTACCGCGATTTTCTTGAGATTTTCGTTTCTTACCTTTTCTTCTTAAATTTTTATTAGTAACTTTTTCAAGTAATCCAGAATAAATTCAATTGTAAATTGTTTTAAAACTAATAATTCATTCTTTATGAAAATTTTTAATTCTGCCATAAATTTGTTCAGGCGATCAACCTAATAGTAATTTTTGTTGTACATATTTTACTAATTCTCTATTTTTAAACTTATGAAAATAAACATGTGATTGTTTTCTGTTTTCTGCTTTATTTTGTGCAATTAATGAAAAATAATGATTACTATCTTTATTTCTATTGACTTCTCGAATAATAGTACTAATACTTCGATTAAGATTTTTAGCTATTTCACTAATTTTTACTTTAAACTTCAATTGATTCTCAATATAAATTCTTTCATATATGCCAAGATGTTTGTAACCCATATAAAAACTCCTTGCTTTGTTTTTTCTAAAATAAACTTAGCATCATGAAATTTTTATATGAGATTTTTTGCAATTTTATTTACTTGCACTTACAAGTATAATTCAGCAAATTTTAAATTTTTTAAGAATAGCAAAAATATTTTCAATAATAATTCTCATTTTTGAAATTAATTTATTATTATGTTTTTGTTCTTTATTTAAAGGGTTTTTCTTTGTTTTTTTCTTAGGTATTAGAACATTACTATGAATTTTTTGTATTCCTTGATAACCATTATCAACTATTAATTTAGTATTTTTTAAAATTGGGATTTTTGATTCTTTAAATAAACAAAAATCATGCTTTTTACCGAGAGAAAAATTTGTTGCAATAATTATTTTGCTTTCTTTTTCAATAATTACTTGTGTTTTAATAGTGTGTTTTTTCTTTTTTCCTGAATAAGATTGTTTTTGTCTTTTTTTGGGCGTTGAATGGGTGTTTCTGTAGCATCAATAATAATTGTTTTATCATTAAAATAATCATTTATTAATGCTTTTTTACCAGCAAGTTGTTGAAAATCAGGATGTTTGATTAAAATATCTTCAATTCACTTGATATTTCGATAACAACTAGCTTCACTAATATCAAAACTTTTACCAAGATGAAAATAAGTACGATATTCTCGTCAATATGATAAAGTCATCAATAATCTATTTTCTAATGATAATTTATTATTTTTACCACCTCTTTTAAACTTTTTTAACTCAGCTTCTTTTAAAATATTTAACATTTTATTAAAAGTACTTTGCTTTATTCCAGTTAATCGTAATAATTCTTTATCATTAATAAAATTAAATTTATCAAATTTCATAATCTTAAATTCCTTATAATTTCTATTTTAAATATATTTTATAGGAATTTTGTTTAATAAATAAGTAATGCAAGAAGTCTAATAATAAATTAATTTCAAAAATGAGAATTATTATTGAAAATATTTTTGCTATTCTTAAAAAATTTAAAATTATTACTGAAAAATATCGTAATCGTAGAAAACGATTTAGTTTAAGATTTAATTTAATTGCTTCAATTTATAATTTGCAATTATAGATAACATAAAATATTTATTTAAAATTAAATTTAAATAATAAAATAATTTTTTGTTGTGTCAAAATTTACACATTTAATAAAATCCATAAGTATTAACCTAATAAAAGTTAGAAATTACTATATAGTATTTTTTATTTACAAATAATTTGTAATTATTTTAATAAGTAATGCAAGAAGTCTAATATTTGAGCAACATTAATTGTTAATGTTGCTTTGTCTGCCCCGCCTTTACTGTTACAAAAAGTAATTTTTTTCATTATCCCAACGCCTTCCGTTTTTAATTCTAATACATATCATTACATAATAATACATAAAAAATGTTACGAAAGATGAAATTGATACCTATAAAACCAAACTACTAGCTAGTGTAAAAGCACAAGTTGGCGTTCCAAACACGGAATATAATACTAATAAAAAATTTTTAATATATGTTTTTTGTTTATTAATAATTTGATTTTTAGAATCAAAAAATCACGGATTAATAAATTGATAATTACCGTTTTCAAATTTAGAACAAATAACCTCATTTTAATTTAAGTCAAACACAATATATGAATCTAATCAAAATTTATTATTTACTTTTTGTTATTTTTTTTACCTTTTTAATTAATTCTTTATTTTTCTCTTTGTCTTTTTCTAAAAATTTTAAAGCATTTTTATTGTGTTTGCTATAAATTTGGTTTATTTTTGTTTGCAATGTTGTTTGGTCTAAATTATCACCCATTAACATTATTTGTTCTTGTATTTTTTCTCCTTGCCCCTTTACAAAACAATCATCACAAAAATAACTTTCTAAAAAATGCGGTAGTGCTTGGGTTTGATATTTTTTATGACATTTTTCACAAGTATACATTTTTTTACCTCCAATTAATGATATTTTAAATTATATCTAAAATACTATATTTAATTTTATTGTTTTTTAAATGTTGATTTTTTATTTTTATTAAATAATTTGTAAAATATTCTTGTCATAATTCTCATCCTTTTGTTTTTAAATCGTTACTTGCTAAAAATCAGTATGCAAAACCTTCTGCTATAAATTCATATTTACTAGTTAAAGAATAATTACTAAAAGCAAAAGATTTAAAAGTTTTTTCTATATCTATATCTAAATTATTAAAATTAATAATTTTACTTTTTAAAAATTCTTTTAGGTGAAAAACAATATCGATATTATTAAATTCATAATAATAATGTACTATATGACCTAATTCATGAATTAAAGTATGAAAAAAATTATTAGTTGATTTTCCACCATTTTTTCATTCATTAATTATAGTTTTTTCATAAATACATTCTAATGAAAGGGGGGCTATTTGAATAGTTCTATCATTTCTTGTTGTTATACCAAATGGACGAAGATTTTTATTAATTAATATTGCATATAAAATATTATCAGCAGATTTTTTATCTAAGACATTGGCAACAAAATTATAAAATAATAAAATAAGTTGTTTTAAATTATCTTGGTATTTTTGACAAATATTACTATTATTTATTAATTCTTTTAAAGTTTTTCTTACACCCGGGTGTAAGAAAACAAATAATTCTTCAACGGAATTAAATATTTTTTGTTTATAAAAAGGTAAATTTTTATTATCTGCTGTACTTAAAAAAGCATTAGTTAAATTTTGTTCTGTTTTTGTTAAATTATTATAAGTTCCATAATAATCATTTTGATTATATTTATAATATTTATTATCTTTATTATAAGCTCATGTTCCTTTATATCCTCTATTTTGAAATAAAACTGGATTTGGTTTATATAATTTATTTATTAAATTGATATTTTTTTTATTCGGCGGGATTGATTGTGAAATTGATTTTGGACTGAAAAAAACAAAATATAATAAATACAAAATAAAACTGACTAAAACAACCACTAAAATTAAAAATGTATTAATATAAACTAATTTTGTTTTTTTCTTGTCTTTTTTCATTAGACTTGGTACATAACCCTCAATTTTATCTACTATTTTGATAATATTATTTTCTAGATGAAGCACAAATATTAGATAAATATAAAGATGAAAGTGAATTTTATAGTTTGGCAGGTGCAAAATGTTATAGTTATGTACCAAGTCTATTATTTTACTCCTTGTTAAGATGATTAGTTTCTGTAACAAAAATAAATAATAAAAAAAACTCCTTTCTCTTGTATGGAGAAAGGAACAGATGGTACAATATACCAAGGAAGGAATTACGACGATTAATTCCTTTCTCATATGTAAATTATACACAAAAAAGAAATTATTTATTAAAATAATTTCTTTTTTTAAGAAGCTATTTTTTTTTATCAAAATCACAATTATAATTATAATAGAAACAAAAAGAAAAAGTTTAAATCCATTACCCATATATATATAAGCTGAATTATACTTGTAAGTGCAAGTAAATAAAATTGCAAAAAATCTCATATAAAAATTTCATGATGCTAAGTTTATTTTAGAAAAAACAAAGCAAGGAGTTTTTATATGGGTTACAAACATCTTGGCATATATGAAAGAATTTATATTGAGAATCAATTGAAGTTTAAAGTAAAAATTAGTGAAATAGCTAAAAATCTTAATCGAAGTATTAGTACTATTATTCGAGAAGTCAATAGAAATAAAGATAGTAATCATTATTTTTCATTAATTGCACAAAATAAAGCAGAAAACAGAAAACAATCACATGTTTATTTTCATAAGTTTAAAAATAGAGAATTAGTAAAATATGTACAACAAAAATTACTATTAGGTTGATCGCCTGAACAAATTTATGGCAGAATTAAAAATTTTCATAAAGAATGAATTATTAGTTTTAAAACAATTTACAATTGAATTTATTCTGGATTACTTGAAAAAGTTACTAATAAAAATTTAAGAAGAAAAGGTAAGAAACGAAAATCTCAAGAAAATCGCGGTAAATTTAATGGTAAATCAATTAAAGAACGAAATATTAATGTTAATAATCGTATAACTGTTGGTCATTGAGAAGGTGATACTGTAGTATCATCAGGAGGTAAAAGTAAATCATGTTTAATAACTTTAGTTGAAAGAACATCAAGATTTACTTTAGCAATGTTAGTTGAAAATAGAACTACTAAAGTTGTTAACGAAAACATTAGCCATTATTTATCAATTCTTCCAAATAATCTTGTTAAGACTATAACATTTGATAGGGGTAAAGAATTTTCTAATTGACAACAACTTGAAAAAAATTTAAATGTGAAAATTTATTTTGCTAATGCGTATTCGCCTTGACAAAGAGGTACTAATGAAAATACTAATGGTTTAATTAGAGAAAAATTTCCTAAAAAATTTAATTTTTCAAATACTACTAAAAATGCAGTTCATAAATTTATATTGTCTTTAAACCAAAGACCAAGAAAAATACTAAATTATCTTTCATCAATCGAATATTTGGTTAGAAAAATAATTTAGTTGCACTTAACTTTACAATTTGGCAAAAAAATGAGTAAGTAAATATCTCAATTTATGTGCCAACTTATATATGAATAATACAGATAACATATCTGTAAATAAATTGATTAAAAAATATTTTCGTGGTAGTAAAATGACATTTTATATTTGAGCTAAAAAAATTATTAATGGTTATTATCAAGACAACTTTTATGAATTGCAATTCAAATCAACAACACCAAAAAATATTAAATATCAATTTTCATTAGAAACCAGAAAACAAATTTGTGATTATTACTTTGATTACAAATTTGTAGGTGCGGGCGGTGTATTATCGCTTTATCATAATATTCATCAAAAAAATGTGCATGATATCGATACAAATAATGTCCCCAAATCAATTAATACTTTTTATCGTTGAATTAAACAAGACAAACGCTATGGAGAAATAAAAACGCAAATGAAAAAAGCAAAACGCCATTTTAAGCGTTATGAAGTTTCCGAGATTGGTCTTTTACAAATGGATGCTAAAGTGTTTACTGATAAAAATTTTCCTATTGCTAAGTATAGATTATATGTTTATGATTTCATTGACGAAATAACAAGAATTGCTTTTGGATATGTGTATGATAGTTTAGGAACCAATAATGCCATTAATGCCATGCAAAGAGCAATGAAAGATTTTGGCGAACTTGGCATAACAATTAAACGCATTCGCACTGATAATGCTCCGGAATTCACTACTACTAATTGAAGTAATAAAAAAGCATACAAAGTAAAAGAAAGGCCTTTTACAACCTTTCTTTCAAAAAATGGAATTATCCATGAAACCACACCAATCCGTTCTCCTCAGAGCAACGGAAAGATTGAACGGTTTCACCGTAATTATAATAGTTTATTTTGGTTTAAAAAATGTGGTTTTGAAATAAAATTTGATGTTAAACAATTACAAATTCATTTGAATGAGTGGTACGCATTTTATAATTTCAAACGAAAACATAAAAGCTTGAATTACAAAACTCCATTTGAAACTTTAAATAAATTTATTATTGCAAAATAATTATTTAAAAAATAATAGAAACTCTTGAAAAATGTTTTAATTTGGTTAAATTTTGAATTAAATATTTTTTATTGTGAATAAAATTAATTTTTTTAATTTGCCAAATTGTAAAGTTAAGTGCAACTAAATTATTTTTCTAACCAAATATTCGATTGGTGAAAGATAATTTAGTATTTTTCTTGGTCTTTGGTTTAAAGACAATATAAATTTATGAACTGCATTTTTAGTAGTATTTGAAAAATTAAATTTTTTAGGAAATTTTTCTCTAATTAAACCATTAGTATTTTCATTAGTACTTCTTTGTCAAGGCGAATACGCATTAGCAAAATAAATTTTCACATTTAAATTTTTTTCAAGTTGTTGTCAATTAGAAAATTCTTTACCCCTATCAAATGTTATAGTCTTAACAAGATTATTTGGAAGAATTGATAAATAATGGCTAATGTTTTCGTTAACAACTTTAGTAGTTCTATTTTCAACTAACATTGCTAAAGTAAATCTTGATGTTCTTTCAACTAAAGTTATTAAACATGATTTACCATTAAATTTACCGCGATTTTCTTGAGATTTTCGTTTCTTACCTTTTCTTCTTAAATTTTTATTAGTAACTTTTTCAAGTAATCCAGAATAAATTCAATTGTAAATTGTTTTAAAACTAATAATTCATTCTTTATGAAAATTTTTAATTCTGCCATAAATTTGTTCAGGCGATCAACCTAATAGTAATTTTTGTTGTACATATTTTACTAATTCTCTATTTTTAAACTTATGAAAATAAACATGTGATTGTTTTCTGTTTTCTGCTTTATTTTGTGCAATTAATGAAAAATAATGATTACTATCTTTATTTCTATTGACTTCTCGAATAATAGTACTAATACTTCGATTAAGATTTTTAGCTATTTCACTAATTTTTACTTTAAACTTCAATTGATTCTCAATATAAATTCTTTCATATATGCCAAGATGTTTGTAACCCATATAAAAACTCCTTGCTTTGTTTTTTCTAAAATAAACTTAGCATCATGAAATTTTTATATGAGATTTTTTGCAATTTTATTTACTTGCACTTACAAGTATAATTCAGCATTTTAATAATACAAAATATGGTATGATGAAATCAATTAAGAGAAGCATAGTCTAATAACTGTGTGTGATTTACACTTATTAAACAAAAATACTATTGAAAAAGTATTTTCAATTGATAAAATAAGTAGAGAACCACAATATCCGAACATACCTAAGAATCATAAGTTAGATTATGTTCATAAGTATTAGTAATATTTGCCGGTTTAATTCATAAAGAGGAGAAGAAGAGAAATGAATAATGATACTCAACTAGAACAATATGATCAAGTAGCTCATATTAAAGTAATCGGTGTTGGCGGAGCTGGAAACAATGCTGTTAATCGCATGATCGATGCAGGAGTTCAAGGTGTTGATTTCATTGTTGCAAATACTGATGCTCAAGTATTAAGCGTTTCTAAAGCTCGTGAAAAGATTATTTTAGGCAAACAATTAACTAAAGGTTTAGGAGCAGGTGCTAATCCAGAAATTGGTAAACAAGCGGCAATTGAAACTGAACCGGAAATTAAAAAGATGTTAGAAAATTCTGATATGGTTTTTATTGCTGCTGGAATGGGTGGTGGAACTGGCACTGGAGCTGCTCCGATTATTGCCCGAATTGCTAAAGATTTGGGTGCTTTAACAATTGCGATTGTTACAAGACCATTTACTTTTGAAGGTCGTTTAAGGAGTTCTTATGCAGTTCAAGGTATTGAAGAATTAAGAAAGCATGTTGATTCATTAATAATTATTTCTAATGATAAATTATTGCAAGTAATTGGTGGTGTGCCTTTAACAGAATCATTTAATGAAACTGATAATATTTTAAGACAAGGAGTGCAAACAATTACTGATTTAATTGCTGTTCCTGCATTAATTAATTTAGATTTTGCTGATGTTAAAACAGTTATTGAAAGTAAGGGTAGTGCTTTATTTGGTATTGGTATTGGCACTGGTGAAAATAAAGCTATTGAGGCTGCTAATAAAGCAATTTCTTCACCATTATTGGAAGCATCGATTAAAGGGGCTCAAAATGCGATTGTGAATGTTACTGGTGGAAATACCATGTCATTATTTGATGCTAATGATGCTGTTGATATTGTTCGTCAAGCTGCTGGTAGTGAACTAAATATTATTTTTGGTGTTGCTGTGAATGAACATTTAGATGATGAGATGATTGTTACGGTTATTGCTACTGGTTTTGATGAAAGACAAATTGAGAAAGCTAATCCTCAGGTTATTGAAGAAGCACGATTAAAAAGATTTCGCCCCGTAGGAGCAGAAAATTTGTCTAATTTTGGTTATGAAAATGATCAGTTACAAGAACGAAATGTTATTTATAAACCGCAACGAGTTGGTAATTTTAAACCATCTGGTGATGGTTTGCAAGAGGAATTAAGTAATGATGATGATTTACCACCATTTTTAAGAGGACGATAATGATGTTCAAAAGAAGACAGAAAAAATCAGCAGTATTAGTTCAAAATGATGACATTCAATCTAATTCAGTGTTGTCGGAGTTACATTCGACAATGAAACTTCAAGATAATGATTTAAGTCCTACTGTGCAATCATTAGCAGTTGATGATAATTTAACAAAACCATTATTAGAATATGAATTAGAAGCTTATGCTCAAGTTGTTGCTTTAGCAGACCGTTTAATTGCTGGTGAAAATTTAATTGTTAATGTTGCAAATTTACCACCAATTGATCGCAAACGCACTTTAGAATTTTTAGGTGGCGTTATTTATACTTTACAGGGTAAAGCTCAAAAGATTGATGCTTTTGCTTATGTTTTTATTAGTAATTAAAATTTTTAATAGGCCAAATTGTAAAGTTAAGTGCAACTAAATTATTTTTCTAACCAAATATTCGATTGGTGAAAGATAATTTAGTATTTTTCTTGGTCTTTGGTTTAAAGACAATATAAATTTATGAACTGCATTTTTAGTAGTATTTGAAAAATTAAATTTTTTAGGAAATTTTTCTCTAATTAAACCATTAGTATTTTCATTAGTACCTCTTTGTCAAGGCGAATACGCATTAGCAAAATAAATTTTCACATTTAAATTTTTTTCAAGTTGTTGTCAATTAGAAAATTCTTTACCCCTATCAAATGTTATAGTCTTAACAAGATTATTTGGAAGAATTGATAAATAATGGCTAATGTTTTCGTTAACAACTTTAGTAGTTCTATTTTCAACTAACATTGCTAAAGTAAATCTTGATGTTCTTTCAACTAAAGTTATTAAACATGATTTACTTTTACCTCGTGATGATACTACAGTATCACCTTCTCAATGACCAACAGTTATACGATTATTAACATTAATATTTCGTTCTTTAATTGATTTACCATTAAATTTACCGCGATTTTCTTGAGATTTTCGTTTCTTACCTTTTCTTCTTAAATTTTTATTAGTAACTTTTTCAAGTAATCCAGAATAAATTCAATTGTAAATTGTTTTAAAACTAATAATTCATTCTTTATGAAAATTTTTAATTCTGCCATAAATTTGTTCAGGCGATCAACCTAATAGTAATTTTTGTTGTACATATTTTACTAATTCTCTATTTTTAAACTTATGAAAATAAACATGTGATTGTTTTCTGTTTTTTGCTTTATTTTGTGCAATTAATGAAAAATAATGATTACTATCTTTATTTCTATTGACTTCTCGAATAATAGTACTAATACTTCGATTAAGATTTTTAGCTATTTCACTAATTTTTACTTTAAACTTCAATTGATTCTCAATATAAATTCTTTCATATATGCCAAGATGTTTGTAACCCATATAAAAACTCCTTGCTTTGTTTTTTCTAAAATAAACTTAGCATCATGAAATTTTTATATGAGATTTTTTGCAATTTTATTTACTTGCACTTACAAGTATAATTCAGCACTTTAAATAAATTTCCTTCTTTATAACGGTCATAAGTTATTTTTAAAAGCGGAGTTAAAACTCGATATAACTTTATGCTATTGATGTAAAATTCTTGAACATTTGCTGGTAAAAATGGCATTAAAGATAATAGACTTCTTGCATTACTTATTTATTAAACAAAATTCCTATAAAATATATTTAAAATAGAAATTATAAGGAATTTAAGATTATGAAATTTGATAAATTTAATTTTATTAATGATAAAGAATTATTACGATTAACTGGAATAAAGCAAAGTACTTTTAATAAAATGTTAAATATTTTAAAAGAAGCTGAGTTAAAAAAGTTTAAAAGAGGTGGTAAAAATAATAAATTATCATTAGAAAATAGATTATTGATGACTTTATCATATTGACGAGAATATCGTACTTATTTTCATCTTGGTAAAAGTTTTGATATTAGTGAAGCTAGTTGTTATCGAAATATCAAGTGAATTGAAGATATTTTAATCAAACATCCTGATTTTCAACAACTTGCTGGTAAAAAAGCATTAATAAATGATTATTTTAATGATAAAACAATTATTATTGATGCTACAGAAACACCCATTCAACGCCCAAAAAAAGACAAAAACAATCTTATTCAGGAAAAAAGAAAAAACACACTATTAAAACACAAGTAATTATTGAAAAAGAAAGCAAAATAATTATTGCAACAAATTTTTCTCTCGGTAAAAAGCATGATTTTTGTTTATTTAAAGAATCAAAAATCCCAATTTTAAAAAATACTAAATTAATAGTTGATAATGGTTATCAAGGAATACAAAAAATTCATAGTAATGTTCTAATACCTAAGAAAAAAACAAAGAAAAACCCTTTAAATAAAGAACAAAAACATAATAATAAATTAATTTCAAAAATGAGAATTATTATTGAAAATATTTTTGCTATTCTTAAAAAATTTAAAATTATTACTGAAAAATATCGTAATCGTAGAAAACGATTTAGTTTAAGATTTAATTTAATTGCTTCAATTTATAATTTGCAATTATAGATAACATAAAATATTTATTTAAAATGCTGAATTATACTTGTAAGTGCAAGTAAATAAAATTGCAAAAAATCTCATATAAAAATTTCATGATGCTAAGTTTATTTTAGAAAAAACAAAGCAAGGAGTTTTTATATGGGTTACAAACATCTTGGCATATATGAAAGAATTTATATTGAGAATCAATTGAAGTTTAAAGTAAAAATTAGTGAAATAGCTAAAAATCTTAATCGAAGTATTAGTACTATTATTCGAGAAGTCAATAGAAATAAAGATAGTAATCATTATTTTTCATTAATTGCACAAAATAAAGCAGAAAACAGAAAACAATCACATGTTTATTTTCATAAGTTTAAAAATAGAGAATTAGTAAAATATGTACAACAAAAATTACTATTAGGTTGATCGCCTGAACAAATTTATGGCAGAATTAAAAATTTTCATAAAGAATGAATTATTAGTTTGCTGAATTATACTTGTAAGTGCAAGTAAATAAAATTGCAAAAAATCTCATATAAAAATTTCATGATGCTAAGTTTATTTTAGAAAAAACAAAGCAAGGAGTTTTTATATGGGTTACAAACATCTTGGCATATATGAAAGAATTTATATTGAGAATCAATTGAAGTTTAAAGTAAAAATTAGTGAAATAGCTAAAAATCTTAATCGAAGTATTAGTACTATTATTCGAGAAGTCAATAGAAATAAAGATAGTAATCATTATTTTTCATTAATTGCACAAAATAAAGCAGAAAACAGAAAACAATCACATGTTTATTTTCATAAGTTTAAAAATAGAGAATTAGTAAAATATGTACAACAAAAATTACTATTAGGTTGATCGCCTGAACAAATTTATGGCAGAATTAAAAATTTTCATAAAGAATGAATTATTAGTTTTAAAACAATTTACAATTGAATTTATTCTGGATTACTTGAAAAAGTTACTAATAAAAATTTAAGAAGAAAAGGTAAGAAACGAAAATCTCAAGAAAATCGCGGTAAATTTAATGGTAAATCAATTAAAGAACGAAATATTAATGTTAATAATCGTATAACTGTTGGTCATTGAGAAGGTGATACTGTAGTATCATCACGAGGTAAAAGTAAATCATGTTTAATAACTTTAGTTGAAAGAACATCAAGATTTACTTTAGCAATGTTAGTTGAAAATAGAACTACTAAAGTTGTTAACGAAAACATTAGCCATTATTTATCAATTCTTCCAAATAATCTTGTTAAGACTATAACATTTGATAGGGGTAAAGAATTTTCTAATTGACAACAACTTGAAAAAAATTTAAATGTGAAAATTTATTTTGCTAATGCGTATTCGCCTTGACAAAGAGGTACTAATGAAAATACTAATGGTTTAATTAGAGAAAAATTTCCTAAAAAATTTAATTTTTCAAATACTACTAAAAATGCAGTTCATAAATTTATATTGTCTTTAAACCAAAGACCAAGAAAAATACTAAATTATCTTTCACCAATCGAATATTTGGTTAGAAAAATAATTTAGTTGCACTTAACTTTACAATTTGGCGTTTTAAAACAATTTACAATTGAATTTATTCTGGATTACTTGAAAAAGTTACTAATAAAAATTTAAGAAGAAAAGGTAAGAAACGAAAATCTCAAGAAAATCGCGGTAAATTTAATGGTAAATCAATTAAAGAACGAAATATTAATGTTAATAATCGTATAACTGTTGGTCATTGAGAAGGTGATACTGTAGTATCATCACGAGGTAAAAGTAAATCATGTTTAATAACTTTAGTTGAAAGAACATCAAGATTTACTTTAGCAATGTTAGTTGAAAATAGAACTACTAAAGTTGTTAACGAAAACATTAGCCATTATTTATCAATTCTTCCAAATAATCTTGTTAAGACTATAACATTTGATAGGGGTAAAGAATTTTCTAATTGACAACAACTTGAAAAAAATTTAAATGTGAAAATTTATTTTGCTAATGCGTATTCGCCTTGACAAAGAGGTACTAATGAAAATACTAATGGTTTAATTAGAGAAAAATTTCCTAAAAAATTTAATTTTTCAAATACTACTAAAAATGCAGTTCATAAATTTATATTGTCTTTAAACCAAAGACCAAGAAAAATACTAAATTATCTTTCACCAATCGAATATTTGGTTAGAAAAATAATTTAGTTGCACTTAACTTTACAATTTGGCAGTAAAAAAATAGATATCAAGTTCAGGAATATCACGATATTTAATGCGACGACCTTTTTTACTATTTTTAGCATCAATTAAGGTGTTTCGTCAGCGTTCATATTCTTCAATACTAGTAAAGGTACCATAGACAACTTTTAAGTAGGGGCGAAAAATATTAACGGGTTTTTTACGAATTCCCACAATCACATTATTGGCAATATCACGAACTTTAACTCAAATATGTTTATCTCTTTGACCGCTAGCGAGAACAATATGACCGAAATGGCGTGCCAGAGCGAAATATTCTTGAATACCAGTTTCTTCGTTTTTGGTATTATTTTTTTCTCAATCGGTTCCTTCTAAAAATAAATTGGTTTCATCTCACAAAAGTAAGGTTTTGTCTGGCAATACTGGATAATCAAAGTCTAACAATCCCATATGACCTAAACTTAATTTTTGGGTTTCTAGTAATGGGAATGTTGATGCGATATGATATTTTTTCTTTTTTAGTAATTTTGATGCGTATACTAGAAAAGCAGTTTTTCCAGTTCCTAATGAACCAATCACAATATTTAATGGTGAATTTTTTAAGAAATTAATAACTTTGTTAATTTGTGTTAAATTACCGATTTTAAAAAGAAAAATTAAAATACAACCTGCTAAAAATAAATAGCTTACAATGTTTTTAAAATAACCGTTGTAAATATATCAAATTGCTCCGCAATGTCATAAAATTAAAAATGAGGTGCGATTCAATTCAATAAAATGGTTATTTTAAAAACATTAGACTTGGTACATAACTATAACATTTTGCACCTACCAAACTATAAAATTCACTTTCATCTTTATATTTATCTAACATTTGTGCTTCATCTAGAAAATAATATTATCAAAATAGTAGATAAAATTGAGGGTTATGTACCAAGTCTTATAAAGAATTTCTTCATAGTATTTAAATTATCTTTGTAATTAAGCGGCAACTGCTACAGTATCAGTAACAACATCAGTTGCTGTTATTGTTGAATTAGGATTAAAAATAAAGTCATATACTTCTTCATAATGTTTAATAGGAATAATTTTTAATTCACTTAAAACCTCATTAGGAATATCATCTAAATCTTTCATATTTTTATCAGGTATTAAAATTGTACTAATCCCACTGCGATGAGCAGAAATTGATTTCTCTTTTAAACCACCAATCGGTAAAACATTACCTCGTAAAGTTATTTCCCCAGTCATTCCAACATCACTAGATACCGGTCTTTTAGTTAAAGCAGAAATTATTGCTGTTGTTATTGTAATCCCTGCTGAAGGTCCATCTTTAGGTACTGCCCCTTCAGGAACATGAATATGAATATCATTGTTACTAAAAAACTCAGAATCAATATTAAACTTCTTACTATTAGCTTTTAAATAATCCAAAGCAATATTTGCTGATTCTTTCATAACATCACCTAAAGTTCCTGTTAAAACTAATTGTCCTTTACCAGTAAAGAAATTTACTTCCATTGATAAAATATCGCCGCCAAAAGCAGTATATGCTAAACCAGTAGCAACACCAATTTGGGCTGTTCCTTCTTTTTCAGTATATTCAAACTTATGTTTACCCAGATATTGCTTAACCTTTTCAATATTCACTAATTCATCACTTAAATGCTTAGCTAAATAACGAACAATAAACTTTCTTGCAATTTGATGCAAATATCGCTCTAATTGTCGTACACCAGCTTCACGAGTATAATATTTAATAATTTCTTTAATTGCTCCATCTTCAAATTTTAATAACTGCTCATTTAAACCATTCCCTTGCAATACTTTAGCAATTAAATGATTTTTAGCAATTTCCATTTTTTCAATTTCTGTGTATGATGATAATTGAATAATTTCCATTCGATCTAATAATGGTACAGGAATATCTTCCATATAGTTAGCTGTAGCAATAAACATTACTTTTGATAAATCATAATTTTCTTCTAAGTAATGATCAGAAAACTCAAAATTTTGTTCTGGGTCTAATACTTCCAACATCGCACTAGCAGGATCCCCACGATAATCATTAGCCATCTTATCAATCTCATCAAGCAAAAATAAAGGATTAATACTTTTAGCTCGTTTCATTGATTGGATTATTCTTCCTGGCATTGAACCAATATATGTTTTTCGATGACCACGAATTTCTGATTCATCACGAACACCACCCAATGATAACTTCACAAAATTTCTTCCTGTTGCTTCAGCAATTGACTTAGCAAGTGAAGTTTTTCCTATTCCGGGAGGACCTACTAAACAAATAATTTGTCCTTTTAATGATTTAGTCATTTGTTTAACTGCTAAATGTTCAATAATTCGTTCTTTAACTTTTTCTAAACCATAATGATACTTATCTAAAGTTTGTAAAGCAAATGGTAAATCCTCAATTTCTTCCTTTTCTTCATGTCAAGGAATCGCCATTACCCAATCAATGTATGTTCTAATAATATTAGCTTCACTTGATGCTTGTGGCATCATTTCATAACGATTAATTTCTTCTTTAACGCGAAGTTTAATATTTTCAGGAAATGGCTCTTTTTCAAGACGATCTAAATATTTCTTCATCTCATTACTATCATCATCAATTTCGCCTAATTCTTCTTTAATTGCCTCAAGTTTTTCTCGTAAATAAAATTTCTTTTGCTGTTCATCAATTCTAACTTTAATTCTTTCAGAAATATTTTGATCAATTTCTCCAGTTTGCTTTTGACTATTAACATTATCAACTAAAAGATTCAAGCGTTGTTCAACATTCAGCTCTTCTAAAATAGCTTGTTTTTTATCTAATGGTAAAAAAGGTAAAAACTGTGCTAATGTATCAATTACTTCCCCAGGACTACTATTAATATTTATCTTAATCTCTTGTAATACATTTTTAGGAAGACCTTCTTGCATTTCCAATAATCCTGTTAAATTATTAGTAATTTTTTGCACTAAATCTTCAATATTACCCTCTTGACTTGATTCTAAAACCTCAATATCACTTTCATAATAAGTACCATTATCTTTTAAATTTAGTAATTTAACCCGATTAAGTGACTTAAAATTAACTGTAAACGAACCTTCTTCTCAAACTTTTTTTATTTTTAAATTAGCAATAACTCCAACATCAAATATTTCATCAATTGTTGGTTCATCATCTAAAGGTTTTTTTTGTGATACTAAAATAACTTGACTATCAAAATTATCTTTAGCCACTTTAATAGTCTTTAATGATTTATTACGACCAATTTCTAAAACCTGTTCAAATCCTGGATAAATATAACTACCTCTTGTAACCAAAACAGGAATATTTTTCAAAGATTTTATTTGTTCTTTATCTATCATTATGATACCTCCGTAAAACAGATTTACTTAATTATATAATAAAAATTTAGCACTTGCAATATTAAAGTGCTAAATATATTTTACCCATTATTTTCATAAAGAAAATTTAATAATTTACGATGTCTTAAACCTTCTTCAACAATACTAGTATCTATAATTTCATTTTTAACTTTTTCTGGTGTCACCTTATAAACCTTAGCAAACTCAATAATTTCTTGTTCTACCTCATCATTATTAACTTGAATATTTTCTTGTTTTATAATTTCTTCTAAAATTAAATATTTAGTAATTTTATCTTTAGCATTGGCTCGCAACTCTTTTTTAATATCTAATTCAGTTAATTTAGTTAACTTCAAATATTGTTTTAAATTAATATTTTGTTCTTTTAACTTTTGCTCAAACTCACCTTGAAGATTTAATACTTCTTTATCAATAACTGATTCAGAAATATGAATCGTTGCTGTTTTAGAAATTTCTAATAATAAATTATTAATAAACTCCTCTTTAATTTTTTCTTTATTTTGCTTAATCAAATTTTCTTTAATAAAATTTTTTAATTGTGCTAAATCTTCAACACCATCAATATTAGCATCTTTTGCTAAATCATCATTAATTTCTGGAACAATCTTATTTTTAACTTCTTTAATCTTAACTTTAAAAGTCACTTCTTTTCCTGCTAAATCTGGTTGTAAATAATCTTTAGGAAACAACACAAGTAAATCCTTTTCTTCACCAGTTATCAATCCAATCATTTGTTCTTCAAAACCAGGAATAAACTTTTTTGAACCAATTTCTAAATTAAAATTTTCAACTTTTCCACCAGCAAAAGACTCACCATCTTTAAACCCTTCAAAATCAAAAATAACAACATCACCATTAGCAATCTTATCTTCTTTAATTTCTAAAATAGCTGATTTTTCTTGTAATTGAATAAGTGCTTGATTAACATCCTCATCATTAACAATATTTGCCATTTTCTCAATTTTTATATTTTTATATTTTTCAACTTCAACTTTCGGTTTTAAATCAAATTCAAAAGAAATAATATATTTTTTCATTGACAAAGTATCAATATCTCAACTTGGCTGATTAAAAGGTTGCAATGGATCATTTTGTAATAAAGCAAATTGTCACGCTTTACCAGCTGCAACACCATGAGCCTCATTCAAAATTTCTGCATCACTTAAATATTTTTCTACCATCTCTTCTGGCACTTTGCCTTTACGAAAACCTGGTATTTGTAAACGGGCTTTCAACTTATTTGTTGCCTTTTTAATAATATCTTTTCATTCTTTTAATTCAAATTCAACAATATATTTTCCTTTATTTTCTTCAATATTTTTTTTACTTGTAAATTTCATCAAATATCCTCCTATATTTCAACTATTTAATTATACCCTTGATTAATTACTAAATGCAATTAAACTTTAGCAAATATCTCAACAATAAAATCTTAAAAAATTTGTTCTTTCTCAATTTGTAATAAGAATCTTTGGGTAAGAACAACATCAACCTTTAAATTTTGACAAATCTGTTCTAACTTACATTTATCATCACCTTGCATAATTCGTGCTTTATAAAAAATAGCACTAACTACCGCAGTAAGTTCCACCATTAACGGTAAGTTAGGATACTGACTATATCAATAATTTTCTCATAAATATCAACAAACCTGTTCTAAACTAGGATTATCATTATAAATAAAATTACTTAAAATAGTTTTAACTTTTTTAGTACATTCATCAAGATGAAATTCAGAAATCAATATCGGATTAATAAAATACTGACCATGTGTTTTTTGAACAAAAAACACCTCATCAATATCTTGTCTCTTTAAAACTATTAACAAATGCGTTTTATTTTCATTTTTAAACAAAGAATTTTTTAAATAATCTCGTAATGTTGATAATATTTTCCTAGCATTTTGCTGTTCTAAAAAATTAAATGCTACTAAATGAATTTCCTCATCAAAAGGATTATTAATAATTTCTTTAATTGTCTCTAAATCTCATTGCTTAATATTTGGTTTTTCTTTTGTTAACTGTTGAATTTCATCATAAAATTTAATAATTTGCTGTTCATATTTTTTCGGTATATAAGGTAAATCTAATTCAAATTTTAACTTAACTTTCGCTTGCTCATAGTTTTCATTAGCAATTAACTGTTCAATTTCCTTAATAAAAAAACTATAATATTCATTATTCATTAAAATTATTCACCAACATTTTTATTTTAAATGGCGCCCATGAAGAGACTTGAACTCTTGACCCTGCGCTTAGAAGGCGCATGCTCTATCCAACTGAGCTACATGGGCATATTTATACTACATAAAAAATAATAACATTATTAGCTTTAAACTGCAATTATTTTAAATAAAATTAATATTCAATAAATTCTTTAAATATGCTGAATTATACTTGTAAGTGCAAGTAAATAAAATTGCAAAAAATCTCATATAAAAATTTCATGATGCTAAGTTTATTTTAGAAAAAACAAAGCAAGGAGTTTTTATATGGGTTACAAACATCTTGGCATATATGAAAGAATTTATATTGAGAATCAATTGAAGTTTAAAGTAAAAATTAGTGAAATAGCTAAAAATCTTAATCGAAGTATTAGTACTATTATTCGAGAAGTCAATAGAAATAAAGATAGTAATCATTATTTTTCATTAATTGCACAAAATAAAGCAGAAAACAGAAAACAATCACATGTTTATTTTCATAAGTTTAAAAATAGAGAATTAGTAAAATATGTACAACAAAAATTACTATTAGGTTGATCGCCTGAACAAATTTATGGCAGAATTAAAAATTTTCATAAAGAATGAATTATTAGTTTTAAAACAATTTACAATTGAATTTATTCTGGATTACTTGAAAAAGTTACTAATAAAAATTTAAGAAGAAAAGGTAAGAAACGAAAATCTCAAGAAAATCGCGGTAAATTTAATGGTAAATCAATTAAAGAACGAAATATTAATGTTAATAATCGTATAACTGTTGGTCATTGAGAAGGTGATACTGTAGTATCATCACGAGGTAAAAGTAAATCATGTTTAATAACTTTAGTTGAAAGAACATCAAGATTTACTTTAGCAATGTTAGTTGAAAATAGAACTACTAAAGTTGTTAACGAAAACATTAGCCATTATTTATCAATTCTTCCAAATAATCTTGTTAAGACTATAACATTTGATAGGGGTAAAGAATTTTCTAATTGACAACAACTTGAAAAAAATTTAAATGTGAAAATTTATTTTGCTAATGCGTATTCGCCTTGACAAAGAGGTACTAATGAAAATACTAATGGTTTAATTAGAGAAAAATTTCCTAAAAAATTTAATTTTTCAAATACTACTAAAAATGCAGTTCATAAATTTATATTGTCTTTAAACCAAAGACCAAGAAAAATACTAAATTATCTTTCACCAATCGAATATTTGGTTAGAAAAATAATTTAGTTGCACTTAACTTTACAATTTGGCATATAATAAAATATTAATATTTAATTTTACAAAAATGTTGATAGAAATTATTTTTCAAATTCTACCAACATTTGCTTATTCATTTGTAAAAATAATTAATATTTTTAAATTCCTTCAATTTCTTTAATTTTTTTAATTGCTTCTTGATAATTTTTAACCTTAAAAATTTTCTTTTTACTAATATCATTGTATTGTAAACTACCTGATATCATCTCATTAATACCATATCCAGGAATTTCAGCAACATCAATATTTGATTGATACAACCTAAAATCACTATAAACACATATTAAATATTTTTCTTCCTTCAAACATTGTTCAAAGGCAAAACCATATTCCATATATGTTCCACTATCACGACCATCAATATCAAATATTACATATTTTGATTTTTTAATCTCTTCATAATCTTTTTTAAATATCTCTTTATTTTTTGGCGTAGAATTTTCATTATTAAAACTAAACTCAATCGGATTTAAAATTTCAAAATTATCACCTAATTGTTTTCTTAGATTTATTCCTTCTACTTTTCTTTGATTTTGTTCTGCTTCACTAAATAATGGTCCTGCATTATAAACAAATATTTTTTTCATTCTTATTGTCCCTTTCCAAATACTTATCTTTTAATATTACTACGAAAGTGTAACACTTTCGTAATAATATTATATTTAAAATATTATTGGGAAAATTACCAATTTATGAGCAAAAAATCCAAAATTATTATTTAATTGCTGAATTATACTTGTAAGTGCAAGTAAATAAAATTGCAAAAAATCTCATATAAAAATTTCATGATGCTAAGTTTATTTTAGAAAAAACAAAGCAAGGAGTTTTTATATGGGTTACAAACATCTTGGCATATATGAAAGAATTTATATTGAGAATCAATTGAAGTTTAAAGTAAAAATTAGTGAAATAGCTAAAAATCTTAATCGAAGTATTAGTACTATTATTCGAGAAGTCAATAGAAATAAAGATAGTAATCATTATTTTTCATTAATTGCACAAAATAAAGCAGAAAACAGAAAACAATCACATGTTTATTTTCATAAGTTTAAAAATAGAGAATTAGTAAAATATGTACAACAAAAATTACTATTAGGTTGATCGCCTGAACAAATTTATGGCAGAATTAAAAATTTTCATAAAGAATGAATTATTAGTTTTAAAACAATTTACAATTGAATTTATTCTGGATTACTTGAAAAAGTTACTAATAAAAATTTAAGAAGAAAAGGTAAGAAACGAAAATCTCAAGAAAATCGCGGTAAATTTAATGGTAAATCAATTAAAGAACGAAATATTAATGTTAATAATCGTATAACTGTTGGTCATTGAGAAGGTGATACTGTAGTATCATCACGAGGTAAAAGTAAATCATGTTTAATAACTTTAGTTGAAAGAACATCAAGATTTACTTTAGCAATGTTAGTTGAAAATAGAACTACTAAAGTTGTTAACGAAAACATTAGCCATTATTTATCAATTCTTCCAAATAATCTTGTTAAGACTATAACATTTGATAGGGGCAAAGAATTTTCTAATTGACAACAACTTGAAAAAAATTTAAATGTGAAAATTTATTTTGCTAATGCGTATTCGCCTTGACAAAGAGGTACTAATGAAAATACTAATGGTTTAATTAGAGAAAAATTTCCTAAAAAATTTAATTTTTCAAATACTACTAAAAATGCAGTTCATAAATTTATATTGTCTTTAAACCAAAGACCAAGAAAAATACTAAATTATCTTTCACCAATCGAATATTTGGTTAGAAAAATAATTTAGTTGCACTTAACTTTACAATTTGGCAATTTTCTAATCCCAAGAAGTAAACTTTTGTAAATATTCTCTAATTGCTTGTTTTATATAAGATGTGCCATAGTGTTCAAAATATTTCTTCTTAAAAGCACTATCTCAGCCCCCATACATCGCATTACCACCAATAAGTGAATAAGATTTATACCAACAAATATTTTCAATAATAATTTCCTGAATCTGCTTTTTTTCTAAAAGCAAGGTATCAACTGATTGACCACAATTAGCATAATATTTTATTATCTGATCATTTTCCTTACTAAAACGAATTGCCATGGCTGGTTCACCAAAAAGTTTTTGAATATTATTATCTTCCATGTAGTTTTCACGATAAATAATTCCTTTATTTTTAGTAAAATTAGAATAGACTTGGTACATAACTATAACTAGCTTAATTCAAAATTATATATTCCTGAAATTAAGTTAAATCGTAATCCAAATCTTCTAATCTTATTGCGATAACGATAAACTAGTATTTTAAATCTTTTTAATCTAGCAAAAACATGTTCAATGACAATTCTAACTTTACTTAAAAAGCTATTAGACTTGGTACATAACTATAACATTTTGCACCGACCAAACTATAAAATTCACTTTCATCTTTATATTTATCTAATAGACTTCTTGCATTACTTATTTATTAAACAAAATTCCTATAAAATATATTTAAAATAGAAATTATAAGGAATTTAAGATTATGAAATTTGATAAATTTAATTTTATTAATGATAAAGAATTATTACGATTAACTGGAATAAAGCAAAGTACTTTTAATAAAATGTTAAATATTTTAAAAGAAGCTGAGTTAAAAAAGTTTAAAAGAGGTGGTAAAAATAATAAATTATCATTAGAAAATAGATTATTGATGACTTTATCATATTGACGAGAATATCGTACTTATTTTCATCTTGGTAAAAGTTTTGATATTAGTGAAGCTAGTTGTTATCGAAATATTAAGTGAATTGAAGATATTTTAATCAAACATCCTGATTTTCAACAACTTGCTGGTAAAAAAGCATTAATAGACTTCTTGCATTACTTATTAAAATAATTACAAATTATTTGTAAATAAAAAATACTATATAATAGTAATTTCTAACTTTTATTAGGTTAATACTTATGGATTTTATTAAATGTGTAAATTTTGACACAACAAAAAATTATTTTATTATTTAAATTTAATTTTAAATAAATATTTTATGTTATCTATAATTGCAAATTATAAATTGAAGCAATTAAATTAAATCTTAAACTAAATCGTTTTCTACGATTACGATATTTTTCAGTAATAATTTTAAATTTTTTAAGAATAGCAAAAATATTTTCAATAATAATTCTCATTTTTGAAATTAATTTATTATTATGTTTTTGTTCTTTATTTAAAGGGTTTTTCTTTGTTTTTTTCTTAGGTATTAGAACATTACTATGAATTTTTTGTATTCCTTGATAACCATTATCAACTATTAATTTAGTATTTTTTAAAATTGGGATTTTTGATTCTTTAAATAAACAAAAATCATGCTTTTTACCGAGAGAAAAATTTGTTGCAATAATTATTTTGCTTTCTTTTTCAATAATTACTTGTGTTTTAATAGTGTGTTTTTTCTTTTTTCCTGAATAAGATTGTTTTTGTCTTTTTTGGGCGTTGAATGGGTGTTTCTGTAGCATCAATAATAATTGTTTTATCATTAAAATAATCATTTATTAATGCTTTTTTACCAGCAAGTTGTTGAAAATCAGGATGTTTGATTAAAATATCTTCAATTCACTTGATATTTCGATAACAACTAGCTTCACTAATATCAAAACTTTTACCAAGATGAAAATAAGTACGATATTCTCGTCAATATGATAAAGTCATCAATAATCTATTTTCTAATGATAATTTATTATTTTTACCACCTCTTTTAAACTTTTTTAACTCAGCTTCTTTTAAAATATTTAACATTTTATTAAAAGTACTTTGCTTTATTCCAGTTAATCGTAATAATTCTTTATCATTAATAAAATTAAATTTATCAAATTTCATAATCTTAAATTCCTTATAATTTCTATTTTAAATATATTTTATAGGAATTTTGTTTAATAAATAAGTAATGCAAGAAGTCTATTATTTAAATTTAATTTTAAATAAATATTTTATGTTATCTATAATTGCAAATTATAAATTGAAGCAATTAAATTAAATCTTAAACTAAATCGTTTTCTACGATTACGATATTTTTCAGTAATAATTTTAAATTTTTTAAGAATAGCAAAAATATTTTCAATAATAATTCTCATTTTTGAAATTAATTTATTATTATGTTTTTGTTCTTTATTTAAAGGGTTTTTCTTTGTTTTTTTCTTAGGTATTAGAACATTACTATGAATTTTTTGTATTCCTTGATAACCATTATCAACTATTAATTTAGTATTTTTTAAAATTGGGATTTTTGATTCTTTAAATAAACAAAAATCATGCTTTTTACCGAGAGAAAAATTTGTTGCAATAATTATTTTGCTTTCTTTTTCAATAATTACTTGTGTTTTAATAGTGTGTTTTTTCTTTTTTCCTGAATAAGATTGTTTTTGTCTTTTTTTGGGCGTTGAATGGGTGTTTCTGTAGCATCAATAATAATTGTTTTATCATTAAAATAATCATTTATTAATGCTTTTTTACCAGCAAGTTGTTGAAAATCAGGATGTTTGATTAAAATATCTTCAATTCACTTGATATTTCGATAACAACTAGCTTCACTAATATCAAAACTTTTACCAAGATGAAAATAAGTACGATATTCTCGTCAATATGATAAAGTCATCAATAATCTATTTTCTAATGATAATTTATTATTTTTACCACCTCTTTTAAACTTTTTTAACTCAGCTTCTTTTAAAATATTTAACATTTTATTAAAAGTACTTTGCTTTATTCCAGTTAATCGTAATAATTCTTTATCATTAATAAAATTAAATTTATCAAATTTCATAATCTTAAATTCCTTATAATTTCTATTTTAAATATATTTTATAGGAATTTTGTTTAATAAATAAGTAATGCAAGAAGTCTATTATCAAAATAGTAGATAAAATTAAAGGTTATGTACCAAGTCTAATGAAAAATTATTAATTTTATTAATTTTAACTAATATTTTTACTTACTTAAATCTATTATATTTATTTGTTACAGCATTACCTTTATAATTAATTCAACTATCATCATTTCTATTATTAGACTTCTTGCATTACTTATTAAAATAATTACAAATTATTTGTAAATAAAAAATACTATATAGTAATTTCTAACTTTTATTAGGTTAATACTTATGGATTTTATTAAATGTGTAAATTTTGATACAACAAAAAATTATTTTATTATTTAGCCAAATTGTAAAGTTAAGTGCAACTAAATTATTTTTCTAACCAAATATTCGATTGGTGAAAGATAATTTAGTATTTTTCTTGGTCTTTGGTTTAAAGACAATATAAATTTATGAACTGCATTTTTAGTAGTATTTGAAAAATTAAATTTTTTAGGAAATTTTTCTCTAATTAAACCATTAGTATTTTCATTAGTACCTCTTTGTCAAGGCGAATACGCATTAGCAAAATAAATTTTCACATTTAAATTTTTTTCAAGTTGTTGTCAATTAGAAAATTCTTTACCCCTATCAAATGTTATAGTCTTAACAAGATTATTTGGAAGAATTGATAAATAATGGCTAATGTTTTCGTTAACAACTTTAGTAGTTCTATTTTCAACTAACATTGCTAAAGTAAATCTTGATGTTCTTTCAACTAAAGTTATTAAACATGATTTACTTTTACCTCGTGATGATACTACAGTATCACCTTCTCAATGACCAACAGTTATACGATTATTAACATTAATATTTCGTTCTTTAATTGATTTACCATTAAATTTACCGCGATTTTCTTGAGATTTTCGTTTCTTACCTTTTCTTCTTAAATTTTTATTAGTAACTTTTTCAAGTAATCCAGAATAAATTCAATTGTAAATTGTTTTAAAACTAATAATTCATTCTTTATGAAAATTTTTAATTCTGCCATAAATTTGTTCAGGCGATCAACCTAATAGTAATTTTTGTTGTACATATTTTACTAATTCTCTATTTTTAAACTTATGAAAATAAACATGTGATTGTTTTCTGTTTTCTGCTTTATTTTGTGCAATTAATGAAAAATAATGATTACTATCTTTATTTCTATTGACTTCTCGAATAATAGTACTAATACTTCGATTAAGATTTTTAGCTATTTCACTAATTTTTACTTTAAACTTCAATTGATTCTCAATATAAATTCTTTCATATATGCCAAGATGTTTGTAACCCATATAAAAACTCCTTGCTTTGTTTTTTCTAAAATAAACTTAGCATCATGAAATTTTTATATGAGATTTTTTGCAATTTTATTTACTTGCACTTACAAGTATAATTCAGCATTCTGCCATAAATTTGTTCAGGCGATCAACCTAATAGTAATTTTTGTTGTACATATTTTACTAATTCTCTATTTTTAAACTTATGAAAATAAACATGTGATTGTTTTCTGTTTTCTGCTTTATTTTGTGCAATTAATGAAAAATAATGATTACTATCTTTATTTCTATTGACTTCTCGAATAATAGTACTAATACTTCGATTAAGATTTTTAGCTATTTCACTAATTTTTACTTTAAACTTCAATTGATTCTCAATATAAATTCTTTCATATATGCCAAGATGTTTGTAACCCATATAAAAACTCCTTGCTTTGTTTTTTCTAAAATAAACTTAGCATCATGAAATTTTTATATGAGATTTTTTGCAATTTTATTTACTTGCACTTACAAGTATAATTCAGCTAATAAAATAATTTTTTGTTGTGTCAAAATTTACACATTTAATAAAATCCATAAGTATTAACCTAATAAAAGTTAGAAATTACTATATAGTATTTTTTATTTACAAATAATTTGTAATTATTTTAATAAGTAATGCAAGAAGTCTAATAAAATAATTTTTTGTTGTGTCAAAATTTACACATTTAATAAAATCCATAAGTATTAACCTAATAAAAGTTAGAAATTACTATATAGTATTTTTTATTTACAAATAATTTGTAATTATTTTAATAAGTAATGCAAGAAGCCTAATAAAAACAAATCTACAACAAACTACCACATTGAGGATTTACTTTTGGAATTACATCCAATTATAATGGTTCAATGACCGATTTAATTTATCAAGGAGGCAACATGCTGACTAATATAAGCGATGCTAATTTATCTTCAGAAATTTTAAAATACTTACTTTCAAAAAGATAATCATGACATAAAATAAATAAAAATAAAAGAATTTCTAATCCTTAGTTAAGAATTAGAAATTCTTTATCTTTTAAACTTATTAAAATCTGGCATTCTTCCTGATTTAATTTGTTTTGCCATTGCATCAACACTTTTTTTAGCTTTTTCAAATTGATTTATTAAATTATTAAATTCTTTTTCATTTCGTCCCGAACCTCTAACAATCCGATTTTTTCTTTTTAAATGTTTTAAAAGTCGTGGATCTCTTCGTTCTTTTTTAGTCATTGAATCTAATAATGCTCTTGTAACTAATAGTTTACTTTCAGCACCTTCAATTTTGGCATCACTAAGATTATTAACTCCGGGAATCATTTTAATTATTCCCGAAAGTTTACCCATCTTTGACATTTGTTTCATTTGATTAGCTAAATCATCTAAATCAAATTGTCCCATCATCATCCGATTCATTGTTTTCTGAATTGATCTTTCATCAACAACATCTTGAGCTTTTTCAACTAAACTTTGAACATCACCCATCCCTAAAATTCGGTCAGCCATTCTTTCAGGATAAAAAATATCTAATGCTTCAACCTTTTCTCCGGTACCAGCAAACATAATCGGAATTTTAGTTAAATGACTAATAGAAAGTGCTGCCCCACCACGAGCATCACCATCTAATTTAGAAAGAATTGTTCCTGTTAAATTAAGATATTGATGAAACCGTTCAGTAACATTAATTATTTCTTGTCCTGTCATCGCATCAACAACAATAATAATTTCTTGGGGATTAATATTTTGTTTTAAATTAGATAATTCATCCATTAATACGCTATCAATATGCAATCTTCCTGCTGTATCAACAATAACAACATCAAACTTATTTTCAAATGCATAATTAAGAGCATTGTTAGCAATTTTAACAACATCCTTTTCATCATCCAATGAAAATAAAGGAATGTCTAATTGCTTACCTAACGATTTTAACTGTTCAATGGCTGCTGGTCGATACACATCACAAGCAACTAATAAAGAATTCTTATGATACTTTTTTCGTAATAAATTTGCTAACTTAGCTGTTGTGGTTGTTTTTCCACTTCCTTGTAATCCAACCATCATAATAACTGTTGGTCGTTTATTAAGATTCAATAAATGTTCTTTATGTCCCATAATACGAATTAACTCATTATGAACAATTTTAATTAACATTTGTTCAGGTTTTAAACCTTCAAGAATAAACTCTCCCTTCGCTAGATCACGAACATTATTAACAAATTCTTTTACAACATTAAAATTAACATCAGCCTCTAATAAAGCAAGTTTAATTTCACTTAAAGTAGCTTCCATATTTTGCTCTGTTAAAGTTGATGCCTTAATATTTTTCTTGATAGCTTTAGTAATACGATTCGCCAAAAAATCAGTAAACATTTTTATACCCCATTTTATTTATAAATTTTAACTTCGCTAATAATTATATCATATGTAGCAAGAAATTTATAAATATATAGAAAGAGAGGGTCGCGTTTAGTTTTCTTAGGTATTGCTTTTAAGAAGTAAAACAATCAGCTAATTATATTATTTAATTACTAAACTAACCATACCTTTCTTGTTATTGTCATTTTTATTCATTACCATTTTATCATATTATTGAATTTTCACACAATAAAAATTATTAATTATTATTAAATTTTAACTAAATATATATTAATTTTATATTTTTACTTACTTAAATCTATTATATTTATTTGTTACAATATTACCTTTATAATTAATTCAACTATCATCATTTTTATTATTATATTTATTTCATAATGAAGTTTTATATATTTCTTTTCTGATTTCTATTTCTGAATTAATATTTTCATTAATATAATGCAATACATTTAATTTGTTTAAATTTGCCATTCTTAAATGTAATAGGTTATTTAAATTCTTATGATTATATATTTTTGCTCCATATCCTAATTGTTGTTTTATTAAATGTGATACATCACTTTCAATGCTACAACCGATATTTCATTCTAAATTTTGATGATGAATACCATGCTTATTATTATTGAAATAATTACTCGCCTTTCTTAAAATTGTTTTAATATCTTTATTTAATTCATTTTTAACAACATTACGAATGTTTTTGATTAATTCTTGATGATTTCCATCCTTATATAATTTAATTCAACTATTTAGCCTACCCTTGGAACTAATTTAATAGCGTGTATATTTTTAGGAAATCCACCCATTCATTTTTTTATTGCAAAATGAAACAAATTGCTATAGCTAATAGGGTGTTATCTATTAACTGGTAAACTTCTTTTGCTTATGGCGACCACCCACAATTTATCGTGTTTTAATACATACCAACATTATTAACTCACTTGTATTTAATTTTCAAAGAACAAATTTTTAACACCTTATAAAATAAAAAGACAATCATTACTGACTGTCTTAATACTTATTCAAATATTTGCCCACCTAACAAAACTTTATGCGCCCGGCAGATATACTTGTAAATATTCTGATTTAAAAAAAATTATTAATTCTTTGCGAAAACGTTTTTATCGTGATGGTATTAAGAATATTAAGTACTTGGCAAGTTCGAAATATGGTTCTCGTACACAGGAGCCCCCATTATTACGTCTGTTTCTTCGGTCTCCCTTGTGAATTTGGATATTCAGTTGACCGGAGAGGTCTCTAAATTGGGTAATTCGTACTTTATTAGTGAATTGGTTGATCGGATTTGAGGAAAAGGTATGCATAAAATTGGTCGGGTTAATTATCAGAGTGCTGGTTATGTTGCTCGTTATATTTTAAAAAAAGCTAATAAATTAGCTTATGAAGAGTTAGGTATTGAACCCGAGAAGTTGTTTATGAGTAAAGGTATTGGTAAAAAGTATTTTGAAGATAATTTTGAAGATGTTTATCAATATGATGTTATTAATTTGAGTATTGATAAAGGTTTGTTGAAACTTCAACCTCCGCGTTATTTTGATCGTCTTTATGAAAAACAGAATGCTGAACATTTAGAAGCTATAAAAAAAATCGCATTGTTAATGCGAAATTTAAATTGATTGCTTCTGTTCAAGAATCCGGTGTAGGATATGTTAACTTGCTTGGTAATAAACAACATATCCTTCATGAAAGAATTAAAGCTTTAAAGCGTATTGTTAAGGATAAAAAGTAGTACCTTTTTTTCCTTAGGTTTATTATTACATATAAGGAGGTAATTTAAAATGGCATTTCGTAAAAAAGTTAAAAATACTAAGGCACATCGTCGTTATTTGACTACTACGGCAAAAACTGTTCGTGCCGCTAATTTGTTTCGTGCCACATCTCGTGGTGAAATAAGATTCTAGTTTAATATATATATATATATATATATATATATATATATATATATATATGGGTCCTTTATTTAAAATCTTTATTTTTGTTGCTATTGTAATTATAATTATGATTTTGATAAAAAAAAAATAGCGTTTTAAAAAAATATCGTCTTAAAAAAAGAAATTATTTTATTAAAATAATTTCTTTTTTGTGTATAATTTACATATGAGAAAGGAATTAACGATACTAATTCCTTCCCTGGTATATTGTACCATCTGTTCCTTTCTCTTGCAAAGTAGAAAGGAGTTTTTTATGTCAAAATTTGGTATTAAAGACATTATTATGTTTTTAAAAGTTTTTGGAATTTCATCATTATTTTTTGTTGCCGGAATTGTTATTTGTCTTATAGGACATACTCATTTAAGAATTGGTTGACCGGCTTATGTGATTATTTCAGCAATGCTTATTAGTGCCGGAATTATTAGACTTGGTACATAACTATAACATTTTGCACCTACCAAACTATAAAATTCACTTTCATCTTTATATTTATCTAACATTTGTGCTTCACCTAGAAAATAATATTATCAAAATAGTAGATAAAATTGAGGGTTATGTACCAAGTCTTTAAGAAAAAGAAAATGTTGAGTGATTACTATAAAAATTTATTAATTAACAAAAATTCACGAAAAGGATTTGATCAATATGAAAAAATTACTAAGCATTTGGGGTGCAGTTATTTTAACTGCAATCGGAACGAGCAATGTTATTGCTTGTGATGGAGAAAAACCAAAAGAAAACAATAAACCAGTTGATGAAACACCAACTACAAAAATATTACAAAAAGCAACAGACCAACAATTTGCTGACGAAATTGCAAATATAATTAACAAGAACAAATATATTTTTGTAATAGATGATGATTCAAAAAAACGGAAAGAAATTATAAAAACACTTAAGAGTTTTATTAGAGAAATAAAAATTGAAAATACTGATACTAGCGAATTTGACAAAACAAAAATAGAATTTGAAGATATTGATTTATTTTATATGTCATCAGAGGAAGAAATAAAAAATGTTATCATTAAATACAATGATGTTGAAAGTAAAACAAAAATAAATTTATTATTTAAATAAAAATATTTAATAGACTTCTTGCATTACTTATTAAAATAATTACAAATTATTTGTAAATAAAAAATACTATATAGTAATTTCTAACTTTTATTAGGTTAATACTTATGGATTTTATTAAATGTGTAAATTTTGACACAACAAAAAATTATTTTATTATTTGCTGAATTATACTTGTAAGTGCAAGTAAATAAAATTGCAAAAAATCTCATATAAAAATTTCATGATGCTAAGTTTATTTTAGAAAAAACAAAGCAAGGAGTTTTTATATGGGTTACAAACATCTTGGCATATATGAAAGAATTTATATTGAGAATCAATTGAAGTTTAAAGTAAAAATTAGTGAAATAGCTAAAAATCTTAATCGAAGTATTAGTACTATTATTCGAGAAGTCAATAGAAATAAAGATAGTAATCATTATTTTTCATTAATTGCACAAAATAAAGCAGAAAACAGAAAACAATCACATGTTTATTTTCATAAGTTTAAAAATAGAGAATTAGTAAAATATGTACAACAAAAATTACTATTAGGTTGATCGCCTGAACAAATTTATGGCAGAATTAAAAATTTTCATAAAGAATGAATTATTAGTTTTAAAACAATTTACAATTGAATTTATTCTGGATTACTTGAAAAAGTTACTAATAAAAATTTAAGAAGAAAAGGTAAGAAACGAAAATCTCAAGAAAATCGCGGTAAATTTAATAGTAAATCAATTAAAGAACGAAATATTAATGTTAATAATCGTATAACTGTTGGTCATTGAGAAGGTGATACTGTAGTATCATCACGAGGTAAAAGTAAATCATGTTTAATAACTTTAGTTGAAAGAACATCAAGATTTACTTTAGCAATGTTAGTTGAAAATAGAACTACTAAAGTTGTTAACGAAAACATTAGCCATTATTTATCAATTCTTCCAAATAATCTTGTTAAGACTATAACATTTGATAGGGGTAAAGAATTTTCTAATTGACAACAACTTGAAAAAAATTTAAATGTGAAAATTTATTTTGCTAATGCGTATTCGCCTTGACAAAGAGGTACTAATGAAAATACTAATGGTTTAATTAGAGAAAAATTTCCTAAAAAATTTAATTTTTCAAATACTACTAAAAATGCAGTTCATAAATTTATATTGTCTTTAAACCAAAGACCAAGAAAAATACTAAATTATCTTTCACCAATCGAATATTTGGTTAGAAAAATAATTTAGTTGCACTTAACTTTACAATTTGGCGTTGATCGGCCTTTAACTAGTTATTTAGATGTGTATTTGTAAAGTAATAAAATGCAAAAGCATTATTTAGCAACAGGTCTTAGTTATAATGTTGGATTTAATATTATAAAATAAATTATTAAGGTAAGATGGGGGATATATCACTTTTGTTTTAATGACAAAAGTGATTTTTTCACATATAATTTAAAGATGTATACAATATATGAAAGGAAAATAATTAAATGTTTAGTTTTTGTAATTTTTTTAAAAAAAAGCAAATTGAAGTTTTATCACCAGTAGATGGTGAAGTAATTAATATTACTGATGTTGATGATGAAGTGTTTAATGAAAAGATGTTAGGTGATGGTGTAGCATTAATTCCTGCTGCTGATGAGTTTTATGCACCGTTTGCAGGTAGGATAACCTCAGTATTTCCTACGAATCATGCTTATGGAATTCAACATTGAACAAAAGTAGATTGTTTATTACACATTGGTTTAGATACGGTTAATTTAAAAGGTAAGGGGTTTGAACCGAAAGTTAAGCAAGGTCAAAAAGTAAAGGCTAATGAATTATTAGCAGTTGTTAATTGAAGTAAAATTGCTGGTGAAATTAAATCAAACCAATCACCGTTAATTTTTTTACCTGATAGTTTAAAAGGTAAAAAAATTACTAATATTAAATTAGGTTCTGTTAAAGCTGGTGAAATTATTGCAATAATTCAATAGACTTCTTGCATTACTTATTAAAATAATTACAAATTATTTGTAAATAAAAAATACTATAATAGTAATTTCTAACTTTTATTAGGTTAATACTTATGGATTTTATTAAATGTGTAAATTTTGACACAACAAAAAATTATTTTATTATTTAAATTTAATTTTAAATAAATATTTTATGTTATCTATAATTGCAAATTATAAATTGAAGCAATTAAATTAAATCTTAAACTAAATCGTTTTCTACGATTACGATATTTTTCAGTAATAATTTTAAATTTTTTAAGAATAGCAAAAATATTTTCAATAATAATTCTCATTTTTGAAATTAATTTATTATTATGTTTTTGTTCTTTATTTAAAGGGTTTTTCTTTGTTTTTTTCTTAGGTATTAGAACATTACTATGAATTTTTTGTATTCCTTGATAACCATTATCAACTATTAATTTAGTATTTTTTAAAATTGGGATTTTTGATTCTTTAAATAAACAAAAATCATGCTTTTTACCGAGAGAAAAATTTGTTGCAATAATTATTTTGCTTTCTTTTTCAATAATTACTTGTGTTTTAATAGTGTGTTTTTTCTTTTTTCCTGAATAAGATTGTTTTTGTCTTTTTTTGGGCGTTGAATGGGTGTTTCTGTAGCATCAATAATAATTGTTTTATCATTAAAATAATCATTTATTAATGCTTTTTTACCAGCAAGTTGTTGAAAATCAGGATGTTTGATTAAAATATCTTCAATTCACTTGATATTTCGATAACAACTAGCTTCACTAATATCAAAACTTTTACCAAGATGAAAATAAGTACGATATTCTCGTCAATATGATAAAGTCATCAATAATCTATTTTCTAATGATAATTTATTATTTTTACCACCTCTTTTAAACTTTTTTAACTCAGCTTCTTTTAAAATATTTAACATTTTATTAAAAGTACTTTGCTTTATTCCAGTTAATCGTAATAATTCTTTATCATTAATAAAATTAAATTTATCAAATTTCATAATCTTAAATTCCTTATAATTTCTATTTTAAATATATTTTATAGGAATTTTGTTTAATAAATAAGTAATGCAAGAAGTCTAATGAATTCATCTTTTTTATTAAAATTAGTATTATTTAGAATTATTTTTTAAATAAGTGTCATATAGTTTTTCAACTTCTTCTCAGTTAATAATATCAAAAAATTTAGTTACATAAGTTTTACGATCGTTGCGATAGTCAATATAATAAGCATGTTCTCAAACATCAATACCTATTAAAGGATAGGATTTTAAAAATCAAGGATTATCTTGGTTAAAGGTGTTAAAAATTTTTAATTTACCGTTACGATCAATTAATAATCATGTTCAACCACTACCAAAGACTTGTAAGGCAGCATCACGCATTTTTTCTTGTCATTTTTCCATTGACCCATAAGTTTCTTCAATAAGAGTTTTTAATTTACCATTACTAATTGGTTTGTCTTTAGCTAGAATACTAAAAAAGAAGTTGTGATTAATTAATCCGCCGCCGAATTGGCGAATACCAACATGGCATTCATTTGGTAATGTTAAATAGTCGCGCATTAATTGATTTAGATCGGTAGGTTTGTTGTTATTTTCTAATTTTGCAAGAGTATTATTTAAACCATCTTCATATGCTTTGTGATGTTTGTTGTAATGATAATCCATTGTTTCTTTAGATATAATTGGTTCTAGAGCATCTAACGAATAATTTAATTCTTTTCTTTGAAACATTTATAATTTCCTCCTTTTAATAAATTAATTATATACACATATACTATATAAATGTATAATAATTGTATAAGAATATAAAAATGGAGTAAGGTTTAAAGATGAGTTCTGAAAGTTTTTCGCATTCCCAACAATTAAAATCGCGCAAATGATATAGACCTAAGTATCAAGTTCCAAAAACTTTTGTTGATGATTTACAGGTTTATAATTATAAACTGTTTTCTAAAGTTAGTACTTGTTTATTTCTTATAACAGTTTTTATTCTTCCAATATTTTTTGATTTACTTCGGATTTATGTTTTAAATAATAATAACTATATTTTTTTATTTTTAATCCTTAATTTAGTTTCGTATGGTTTTAGTTTTGGATGATTAATGGTTGAAGATGCAAAAAAATTTATTAATAGTGGTGCATGAGCAATTTATTTATTTGTGATTTCCCAAGCAGTTAGTAGTATTTTCTTTGCTATTTTTATTAAAACATCGTCATTATTTTATGAGCAAGTTGGTAATAAAATAGAACTTACAAATGCCGGTTATGCTCTTAGTTCTTTTATACAAAGCATTACTGGATTAGTAACAATTTTTATAATTTTGTTTTTTAGTAAGCAGTTAGCAAGTAAGATTGGTAATACATTACTTTATAATATGCTATTAGTTGCTATTGTGACTATTATTTCTTTGTTAATTATTTTTCAAATTAATGTTTTTTTTAAATTTATTAATGATGCTATTGGTGCTAAGAAATCTGTTAATCAAATTAAAATTGAAAAGTCTTTAACTACTATTAGCGGCAAGATTGGTTTATTTATTATGGTTGTTATTACAGCACCATTATTGGAAGAATTAGCAACTAGACATAGTATTTTTATGTTATCAAGATATCGTTGATTGGGATTTTTTATTTCTTCTTTTTACTTTGTTTGAATACATGTCCGATTGGGTGGCGATATTCAAAATATTTTTAGTTATTTAGGTTTTTCTTTGTCGTTATCATTACTATTTATTTTTAGTCGTGAAAATGTAACATATTCATTTGTAATTCATTTAATCAATAACTTGATTAGTTATACGGTTTTGGTTGCAACTTAGGATGGTACAATTTGTTATTGATGAAAATGATGCTCATCAAACAATTATTAAATTTATGCGTAAAACTTTTAATACTGTTCCTTTACGATTAATTTATAAGTTATTTCGTTTAAAAAAGATAAAATTAAATGGTAAAGTTATTACTGATTTGAAGTATTATTTAAAACCTAATGATACAATTATTGTTTTAGATAATTTAACTTTCAAAGATGAAGTAAAAAAGGAATTTGCTAGTCAAATTGTTTTGACAATTATTTATGAAGATGAATATATTTTAATTGTTGATAAACCCCATAATGTTTTAATTCATCATCCCGTGGGTGATTGTTTAGATTTAGCAGTTCGTAAGTATTTGCAAATTAATGAAAGTTATTCTTTTACTATTAGTCATGTGCATCGTTTAGATAAATTAACAAGAGGTTTAGTAATTTATGCGAAAAAGAAAATTGCTTTAAATATTTTTCATCAATTTTGAAATCAAAATAATATTACTAAAAAATATTTAGCGTTATTAGCTACTAATAAGGAATTACCATTAGTTGTTAAAGGCTATATATTTCAAGATGTTATACAAGGAAAAATGGTGTTTAGTCCTAAATTAGGATTGCTAAATTGTAAAGCAGTAGTAACCAAGTTTAAATTGTTTAAAAGAGTATTAAAGTTTAGTTGATATGAGATCCAACTTATTACGGGAAGAAAACATCAAATTAGAGCATCTTGTGAGTATTTAAAAACACCGATTGTGGGTGACATTAAATATGGTTCTAAATATAATTTAAATGATCGCATTATGCTTTTTGCTTATAAGTTAGAGTTTAAAAATTTACCAGTTCCTTTGGATTATTTAAATAATAAACAATTTGTTTTACCAGATATTGATAAGATATTAGAAATAAATAGCAGAGAAATTAATTAAGTTTGTGATAAAATGATTTAAATTGAAGGGGAATGGCCAATGTATTCAACAAGCAAAAGTTTTTTTAATACACTGTTAGGAATTATTGGAACATTTTTAGGTTCAGTTTTTCAGTTTGTTCTTATTTATTTAATAATTAAATATTATGGGGCGAAGATGAATGGATTAGTACGAACTATTATGGCAATTTCATTTACTATTGGTTTAGCTGAGAGTAGTTTAGGAATTATGGGAATTTTTTATTTGTATCATCCCTTAGCAAAGAAAGATTGAATTACTGTTAATGATATTGTTGGTACGATTAAAAATAATTATATTAAAACGGGGATAATTTATTTATCATTAGTTATTTTTTTAGGTTTAGGGTTTTCTTTATATGCCTATTGAAATAATGTTAGTAGACTTCTTGCATTACTTATTAAAATAATTACAAATTATTTGTAAATAAAAAATACTATATAGTAATTTCTAACTTTTATTAGGTTAATACTTATGGATTTTATTAAATGTGTAAATTTTGACACAACAAAAAATTATTTTATTATTTAAATTTAATTTTAAATAAATATTTTATGTTATCTATAATTGCAAATTATAAATTGAAGCAATTAAATTAAATCTTAAACTAAATCGTTTTCTACGATTACGATATTTTTCAGTAATAATTTTAAATTTTTTAAGAATAGCAAAAATATTTTCAATAATAATTCTCATTTTTGAAATTAATTTATTATTATGTTTTTGTTCTTTATTTAAAGGGTTTTTCTTTGTTTTTTTCTTAGGTATTAGAACATTACTATGAATTTTTTGTATTCCTTGATAACCATTATCAACTATTAATTTAGTATTTTTTAAAATTGGGATTTTTGATTCTTTAAATAAACAAAAATCATGCTTTTTACCGAGAGAAAAATTTGTTGCAATAATTATTTTGCTTTCTTTTTCAATAATTACTTGTGTTTTAATAGTGTGTTTTTTCTTTTTTCCTGAATAAGATTGTTTTTGTCTTTTTTTGGGCGTTGAATGGGTGTTTCTGTAGCATCAATAATAATTGTTTTATCATTAAAATAATCATTTATTAATGCTTTTTTACCAGCAAGTTGTTGAAAATCAGGATGTTTGATTAAAATATCTTCAATTCACTTGATATTTCGATAACAACTAGCTTCACTAATATCAAAACTTTTACCAAGATGAAAATAAGTACGATATTCTCGTCAATATGATAAAGTCATCAATAATCTATTTTCTAATGATAATTTATTATTTTTACCACCTCTTTTAAACTTTTTTAACTCAGCTTCTTTTAAAATATTTAACATTTTATTAAAAGTACTTTGCTTTATTCCAGTTAATCGTAATAATTCTTTATCATTAATAAAATTAAATTTATCAAATTTCATAATCTTAAATTCCTTATAATTTCTATTTTAAATATATTTTATAGGAATTTTGTTTTTTGTAAATTGCTGAATTATACTTGTAAGTGCAAGTAAATAAAATTGCAAAAAATCTCATATAAAAATTTCATGATGCTAAGTTTATTTTAGAAAAAACAAAGCAAGGAGTTTTTATATGGGTTACAAACATCTTGGCATATATGAAAGAATTTATATTGAGAATCAATTGAAGTTTAAAGTAAAAATTAGTGAAATAGCTAAAAATCTTAATCGAAGTATTAGTACTATTATTCGAGAAGTCAATAGAAATAAAGATAGTAATCATTATTTTTCATTAATTGCACAAAATAAAGCAGAAAACAGAAAACAATCACATGTTTATTTTCATAAGTTTAAAAATAGAGAATTAGTAAAATATGTACAACAAAAATTACTATTAGGTTGATCGCCTGAACAAATTTATGGCAGAATTAAAAATTTTCATAAAGAATGAATTATTAGTTTTAAAACAATTTACAATTGAATTTATTCTGGATTACTTGAAAAAGTTACTAATAAAAATTTAAGAAGAAAAGGTAAGAAACGAAAATCTCAAGAAAATCGCGGTAAATTTAATGGTAAATCAATTAAAGAACGAAATATTAATGTTAATAATCGTATAACTGTTGGTCATTGAGAAGGTGATACTGTAGTATCATCACGAGGTAAAAGTAAATCATGTTTAATAACTTTAGTTGAAAGAACATCAAGATTTACTTTAGCAATGTTAGTTGAAAATAGAACTACTAAAGTTGTTAACGAAAACATTAGCCATTATTTATCAATTCTTCCAAATAATCTTGTTAAGACTATAACATTTGATAGGGGTAAAGAATTTTCTAATTGACAACAACTTGAAAAAAATTTAAATGTGAAAATTTATTTTGCTAATGCGTATTCGCCTTGACAAAGAGGTACTAATGAAAATACTAATGGTTTAATTAGAGAAAAATTTCCTAAAAAATTTAATTTTTCAAATACTACTAAAAATGCAGTTCATAAATTTATATTGTCTTTAAACCAAAGACCAAGAAAAATACTAAATTATCTTTCACCAATCGAATATTTGGTTAGAAAAATAATTTAGTTGCACTTAACTTTACAATTTGGCTAAATTAAATAATCCTCATTCTGATAAACAGCATTTCCCACACTAATCGGCAATTTTCTTAAACTAAAAAAGTCGTTATCATTAACAAAATAAAGGTAGTATAAATAAGAAAACGATTCAAAAGATATCATTGATAATAATCACTAACAGTTAAAAATGGTCGATTCCACAGTGGATAAAACTTAATCATAATAAATAATACTTCACTTAAATAAAGAATAGCAACATTACTAATACCAACAGCTCAAATTAACGATGAAAACTCTAATGGTGCTGTTTATAATTGTATGTAAAATAATAAAGTGTTCAAACAACCAAAAAATGACTAAAAAATAATAATAGACTTCTTGCATAACCTAGTTAATTGTTATCAAAATTATTTTAGATTTTAGAAAAATGTTTATTTTAAAGTGGTTAAATTTAAAATTTTTATTATTTTAATAGGTTATGCAAGAAGTCTAATATATTAGTTAAAAATCAAATTAACATTGAACGATTATATACAAAAAACATTTTATTTTCCTCTTTATTTTTTAAATGTTTTTTTTTACTTTCTTAACTCTTTTTTTCTTTTCTAAAATAAAATTAGGAATTGCCATTTTTATTTTTAAATTATCTTGTTGATAAATTTTCCATAACAAAAAGGAAATAATAATTGAAAAGACAACAAGAACAATAATTTCAACACTAAATACAATTCACTCACCAGTATTAGAAATAGCCCCTCCAAATAAGGATGATTTATAATATGAAACTTGAAAATCAGGATATTTTTCTTTAAGTTTATAAAGCATATCATTAGCAACAACAATTAAATTATTAGTATTAGTTTGTGAATATGTAAAAAGAAATAAACCAGCAAAAAGAATTGGCAGAAAAAAAGTATAAAATAAGATTATTGAACCACGAGATAAATAAGATATCCTTTTAATAAGAACAAAAGATACACTTCAAATAATTATTAAAAATGTTAAACCTAAAATTGGTACAAATTGAACAACAAAAACAGTTGGTAAATTAGGATAATAATAAATCGGTGCCAAAATTTCAATCAAAAAAGTCTCACGAATAATTTCTTGTGGTTGTCCAAGAATTTCAAGAATATTTCTAGGATTATTATGACCATAAGGAAATTTTGATAACAAATCATAAAGATTTACTAAATCTTTATTAAGAAAATTAGCAATAATCAAAATAACTTCAATTAAAATAAATAATGAAATTAAAAAAATTGAAATTCGCAAAACATTTCAAATTGTTGGTTGTTTAAAAGAAACCCAAGTTTTTCGAAACCAATTTTGACCAAATAATAAAATTTTTTCTCGTTTATTAAAAACAAAAGAAGGCTTCACTAAATGACTAGCATAACTAGTATAATCAAAAGCAACAATTAAAGACACCAATGTTGCTTGAATAAGAAAAACTCATCAAATACCAACTTCACTAATTCACTCATTAGTATTTCCTTTTAAATTAATTAACTTTTGATAAAATTCTTTAAAAAGAAAATTTTTAAATCAATCAATAGCTTCAGAATGAATTTTCTTACCAGATAACACCACTAAAAATTCATGAAATTCTTCAATCTCAAAATAATAAGGATTGGGAATAATAATAATATCTTTAGCATCCTTAACTTTTACTAGTGAATTTAAAGTTGTTTCATTAGTTCATTGATATTTATATTGACCAACAGCTAATAACGCAAAACCAACAATTGTTATAATTCAAAAAATTAATAAAACAACTACTAATGCTCTTGTTGTTTTTCATTTTTTATTTAAAAAAAATGCTCCCCCTAAAATAATAAAAATTCCTAAAAATACTAATGAAGTTCCGGTAATTGTATAGGCAAGTTGGGTATTCATACTGGCAATTATTTTAAAATCATAAAAATCAGATAAATATTGTAAAAGTATTTTAGTATTTTCCAAAGAAAAATTATAAGTATCTTGAAAATATTGTAAGTAATATTCTTCTCTTGCAAAAACATTAAGATCATTAGTAAAACTTGTAACTAATGAATCATTAACCAAAACAATAAGAAAAGCAATTCCTGGTGCTAACAAAAGAATTAAAAAAAGTGATATTAACAATGGTTTAGTTGCTTTCCCCTTCATTTCATTTCACCCAATTCTTTATTTTCTAATGTCATTATTTTACTATAAAATTATTTATTATTCATTAGACTTGGTACATAACTATAACTAGCTTAATTCAAAATTATATATTTCTGAAATTAAGTTAAATCGTAATCCGAATCTTCTAATCTTATTGCGATAACGATAAACTAGTATTTTAAATCTTTTTAATCTAGCAAAAACATGTTCAATGGCAATTCTAACTTTACTTAAAAAGCTATTATATTCCTTTTTATCTGGATTTAAAGGATTATTTTTACTCTTTTTAATTGGCAATAATGTATTTTTATGAACATTTTGCAAACCTTGATATCCTGAATCAGCAATTAATTCTAATTTTGGATTTATAAGTGTATTTGATTTTAAAAATAACTTATAATCATGAATACTGCCATAACAAAAATCTACTGAAATAATTTTATTGTTAAATAAATCAATAATTGCTGAATTATACTTGTAAGTGCAAGTAAATAAAATTGCAAAAAATCTCATATAAAAATTTCATGATGCTAAGTTTATTTTAGAAAAAACAAAGCAAGGAGTTTTTATATGGGTTACAAACATCTTGGCATATATGAAAGAATTTATATTGAGAATCAATTGAAGTTTAAAGTAAAAATTAGTGAAATAGCTAAAAATCTTAATCGAAGTATTAGTACTATTATTCGAGAAGTCAATAGAAATAAAGATAGTAATCATTATTTTTCATTAATTGCACAAAATAAAGCAGAAAACAGAAAACAATCACATGTTTATTTTCATAAGTTTAAAAATAGAGAATTAGTAAAATATGTACAACAAAAATTACTATTAGGTTGATCGCCTGAACAAATTTATGGCAGAATTAAAAATTTTCATAAAGAATGAATTATTAGTTTTAAAACAATTTACAATTGAATTTATTCTGGATTACTTGAAAAAGTTACTAATAAAAATTTAAGAAGAAAAGGTAAGAAACGAAAATCTCAAGAAAATCGCGGTAAATTTAATGGTAAATCAATTAAAGAACGAAATATTAATGTTAATAATCGTATAACTGTTGGTCATTGAGAAGGTGATACTGTAGTATCATCACGAGGTAAAAGTAAATCATGTTTAATAACTTTAGTTGAAAGAACATCAAGATTTACTTTAGCAATGTTAGTTGAAAATAGAACTACTAAAGTTGTTAACGAAAACATTAGCCATTATTTATCAATTCTTCCAAATAATCTTGTTAAGACTATAACATTTGATAGGGGTAAAGAATTTTCTAATTGACAACAACTTGAAAAAAATTTAAATGTGAAAATTTATTTTGCTAATGCGTATTCGCCTTGACAAAGAGGTACTAATGAAAATACTAATGGTTTAATTAGAGAAAAATTTCCTAAAAAATTTAATTTTTCAAATACTACTAAAAATGCAGTTCATAAATTTATATTGTCTTTAAACCAAAGACCAAGAAAAATACTAAATTATCTTTCACCAATCGAATATTTGGTTAGAAAAATAATTTAGTTGCACTTAACTTTACAATTTGGCATAAATAAAATAATTTTTTGTTGTGTCAAAATTTACACATTTAATAAAATCCATAAGTATTAACCTAATAAAAGTTAGAAATTACTATATAGTATTTTTTATTTACAAATAATTTGTAATTATTTTAATAAGTAATGCAAGAAGTCTAGTGAAACTATTACTGATGATGTTATTCAAGTGATGCCGTTTTGACAATTATGAATTATTATCATATCGTTGTCATTAAAAAATTTAATTTCATTTTTCATTGTTGGTGCTTATGAAAATTTAATTCAAGCTGATAATGGTAATTATTTTAATCGGATTGTGCATTTAACTTGTGATTTATTAGTTTTTACAGGTGTTATTTTGTGAATGTGGATTAGTGCTAGAAATGGTAATCCCAATGCTTATTTACCATTTTTAGTTTATATTTGTCATGGAATTATTAAGTCAATTTTAATTTATATTTATGTGAAATTAAAATATCCATGATTGCAAACTAAAGAATGAACTAAAAATGATAAATTATTGCAAGAGAGTAATTATGTTGCGGTTAAAAGTTATGCGGTAGCACTTTTTAATAATAGACTTCTTGCATTACTTATTTATTAAACAAAATTCCTATAAAATATATTTAAAATAGAAATTATAAGGAATTTAAGATTATGAAATTTGATAAATTTAATTTTATTAATGATAAAGAATTATTACGATTAACTGGAATAAAGCAAAGTACTTTTAATAAAATGTTAAATATTTTAAAAGAAGCTGAGTTAAAAAAGTTTAAAAGAGGTGGTAAAAATAATAAATTATCATTAGAAAATAGATTATTGATGACTTTATCATATTGACGAGAATATCGTACTTATTTTCATCTTGGTAAAAGTTTTGATATTAGTGAAGCTAGTTGTTATCGAAATATCAAGTGAATTGAAGATATTTTAATCAAACATCCTGATTTTCAACAACTTGCTGGTAAAAAAGCATTAATAAATGATTATTTTAATGATAAAACAATTATTATTGATGCTACAGAAACACCCATTCAACGCCCAAAAAAAGACAAAAACAATCTTATTCAGGAAAAAAGAAAAAACACACTATTAAAACACAAGTAATTATTGAAAAAGAAAGCAAAATAATTATTGCAACAAATTTTTCTCTCGGTAAAAAGCATGATTTTTGTTTATTTAAAGAATCAAAAATCCCAATTTTAAAAAATACTAAATTAATAGTTGATAATGGTTATCAAGGAATACAAAAAATTCATAGTAATGTTCTAATACCTAAGAAAAAAACAAAGAAAAACCCTTTAAATAAAGAACAAAAACATAATAATATAAATTAATTTCAAAAATGAGAATTATTATTGAAAATATTTTTGCTATTCTTAAAAAATTTAAAATTATTACTGAAAAATATCGTAATCGTAGAAAACGATTTAGTTTAAGATTTAATTTAATTGCTTCAATTTATAATTTGCAATTATAGATAACATAAAATATTTATTTAAAATTAAATTTAATGCCAAATTGTAAAGTTAAGTGCAACTAAATTATTTTTCTAACCAAATATTCGATTGGTGAAAGATAATTTAGTATTTTTCTTGGTCTTTGGTTTAAAGACAATATAAATTTATGAACTGCATTTTTAGTAGTATTTGAAAAATTAAATTTTTTAGGAAATTTTTCTCTAATTAAACCATTAGTATTTTCATTAGTACCTCTTTGTCAAGGCGAATACGCATTAGCAAAATAAATTTTCACATTTAAATTTTTTTCAAGTTGTTGTCAATTAGAAAATTCTTTACCCCTATCAAATGTTATAGTCTTAACAAGATTATTTGGAAGAATTGATAAATAATGGCTAATGTTTTCGTTAACAACTTTAGTAGTTCTATTTTCAACTAACATTGCTAAAGTAAATCTTGATGTTCTTTCAACTAAAGTTATTAAACATGATTTACTTTTACCTCGTGATGATACTACAGTATCACCTTCTCAATGACCAACAGTTATACGATTATTAACATTAATATTTCGTTCTTTAATTGATTTACCATTAAATTTACCGCGATTTTCTTGAGATTTTCGTTTCTTACCTTTTCTTCTTAAATTTTTATTAGTAACTTTTTCAAGTAATCCAGAATAAATTCAATTGTAAATTGTTTTAAAACTAATAATTCATTCTTTATGAAAATTTTTAATTCTGCCATAAATTTGTTCAGGCGATCAACCTAATAGTAATTTTTGTTGTACATATTTTACTAATTCTCTATTTTTAAACTTATGAAAATAAACATGTGATTGTTTTCTGTTTTCTGCTTTATTTTGTGCAATTAATGAAAAATAATGATTACTATCTTTATTTCTATTGACTTCTCGAATAATAGTACTAATACTTCGATTAAGATTTTTAGCTATTTCACTAATTTTTACTTTAAACTTCAATTGATTCTCAATATAAATTCTTTCATATATGCCAAGATGTTTGTAACCCATATAAAAACTCCTTGCTTTGTTTTTTCTAAAATAAACTTAGCATCATGAAATTTTTATATGAGATTTTTTGCAATTTTATTTACTTGCACTTACAAGTATAATTCAGCATTTTTCAAATACTACTAAAAATGCAGTTCATAAATTTATATTGTCTTTAAACCAAAGACCAAGAAAAATACTAAATTATCTTTCACCAATCGAATATTTGGTTAGAAAAATAATTTAGTTGCACTTAACTTTACAATTTGGCTAATTTTGTTTTTTAGTAAGCAGTTAGCAAGTAAGATTGGTAATACATTACTTTATAATATGCTATTAGTTGCTATTGTGACTATTATTTCTTTGTTAATTATTTTTCAAATTAATGTTTTTTTTAAATTTATTAATGATGCTATTGGTGCTAAGAAATCTGTTAATCAAATTAAAATTGAAAAGTCTTTAACTACTATTAGCGGCAAGATTGGTTTATTTATTATGGTTGTTATTACAGCACCATTATTGGAAGAATTAGCAACTAGACATAGTATTTTTATGTTATCAAGATATCGTTGATTGGGATTTTTTATTTCTTCTTTTTACTTTGTTTGAATACATGTCCGATTGGGTGGCGATATTCAAAATATTTTTAGTTATTTAGGTTTTTCTTTGTCGTTATCATTACTATTTATTTTTAGTCGTGAAAATGTAACATATTCATTTGTAATTCATTTAATCAATAACTTGATTAGTTATACGGTTTTGGTTGCAACTTAGGATGGTACAATTTGTTATTGATGAAAATGATGCTCATCAAACAATTATTAAATTTATGCGTAAAACTTTTAATACTGTTCCTTTACGATTAATTTATAAGTTATTTCGTTTAAAAAAGATAAAATTAAATGGTAAAGTTATTACTGATTTGAAGTATTATTTAAAACCTAATGATACAATTATTGTTTTAGATAATTTAACTTTCAAAGATGAAGTAAAAAAGGAATTTGCTAGTCAAATTGTTTTGACAATTATTTATGAAGATGAATATATTTTAATTGTTGATAAACCCCATAATGTTTTAATTCATCATCCCGTGGGTGATTGTTTAGATTTAGCAGTTCGTAAGTATTTGCAAATTAATGAAAGTTATTCTTTTACTATTAGTCATGTGCATCGTTTAGATAAATTAACAAGAGGTTTAGTAATTTATGCGAAAAAGAAAATTGCTTTAAATATTTTTCATCAATTTTGAAATCAAAATAATATTACTAAAAAATATTTAGCGTTATTAGCTACTAATAAGGAATTACCATTAGTTGTTAAAGGCTATATATTTCAAGATGTTATACAAGGAAAAATGGTGTTTAGTCCTAAATTAGGATTGCTAAATTGTAAAGCAGTAGTAACCAAGTTTAAATTGTTTAAAAGAGTATTAAAGTTTAGTTGATATGAGATCCAACTTATTACGGGAAGAAAACATCAAATTAGAGCATCTTGTGAGTATTTAAAAACACCGATTGTGGGTGACATTAAATATGGTTCTAAATATAATTTAAATGATCGCATTATGCTTTTTGCTTATAAGTTAGAGTTTAAAAATTTACCAGTTCCTTTGGATTATTTAAATAATAAACAATTTGTTTTACCAGATATTGATAAGATATTAGAAATAAATAGCAGAGAAATTAATTAAGTTTGTGATAAAATGATTTAAATTGAAGGGGAATGGCCAATGTATTCAACAAGCAAAAGTTTTTTTAATACACTGTTAGGAATTATTGGAACATTTTTAGGTTCAGTTTTTCAGTTTGTTCTTATTTATTTAATAATTAAATATTATGGGGCGAAGATGAATGGATTAGTACGAACTATTATGGCAATTTCATTTACTATTGGTTTAGCTGAGAGTAGTTTAGGAATTATGGGAATTTTTTATTTGTATCATCCCTTAGCAAAGAAAGATTGAATTACTGTTAATGATATTGTTGGTACGATTAAAAATAATTATATTAAAACGGGGATAATTTATTTATCATTAGTTATTTTTTTAGGTTTAGGGTTTTCTTTATATGCCTATTGAAATAATGTTAGTGAAACTATTACTGATGATGTTATTCAAGTGATGCCGTTTTGACAATTATGAATTATTATCATATCGTTGTCATTAAAAAATTTAATTTCATTTTTCATTGTTGGTGCTTATGAAAATTTAATTCAAGCTGATAATGGTAATTATTTTAATCGGATTGTGCATTTAACTTGTGATTTATTAGTTTTTACAGGTGTTATTTTGTGAATGTGGATTAGTGCTAGAAATGGTAATCCCAATGCTTATTTACCATTTTTAGTTTATATTTGTCATGGAATTATTAAGTCAATTTTAATTTATATTTATGTGAAATTAAAATATCCATGATTGCAAACTAAAGAATGAACTAAAAATGATAAATTATTGCAAGAGAGTAATTATGTTGCGGTTAAAAGTTATGCGGTAGCACTTTTTAATAATATTGATTATGTTTTAATTGCTTTATTTATTGGTTTTCGTACAGCGTCAGGGTATTCCATATATATGACAGTGGCGATAAATATGAGAGTAATTATGTTATTATTTATTACTTCGTTTAAAGACTTTTTTGGTACATGAATTTCTTATCAAGGAAGAATTAGCTGGAATACATTTGTTAAATTTGAATTGTTTGCTTATATGGTGGCTGCTTTTATGTTTGTCGTGCAATTTATTATGTCACCATATTTTGTTAATGGCTTATATGGTGAATTGAAAGTCCAAATGCTAGCAACTGTTAGAAGTTCAAATAATCCAGAATTTGAGAATATTGCGATTAAGACTATTTTTGATACCCCACATTTATCGTTAATATTTGCTATTAATTCAGCATTATTAATGATAAGTGAACCGGCGAGTATTTTAATTTATGGGGCGGGAAGACATCGTGAAACTACGAAGCATGCCTATATGCAAGTGGTTATTAGTTTAGTTATTAGTTTAATTTTAGGGTCAGTTTTTACATATTATTTAAAAGATGCACAGTTAACAATTTATGCTTTAGTATTATCAACAACTTTTGGTTTATTTTATCGTTGAATTTATAGTAGTAGTTATACTTGGAAATATTTAACATATAATAGTAATGCTCGGTTTTGATGAAAAAATTTGGCAATTATTATTATTCCAATGATTTTTTCAATTGTTATTGCTTATAAATTAATTTTTTCTAATGCTTATTATCAATTTGCTAACTATGAACAATTATCATCACAATTAGGAATTAAAGGAATTATAAAATTATTTATGTTAATTCTTGTTATTTCTGTTCCTGGGATTATATTATTGGCAGCTATTACTGAACCTTTGCAGTTAATGGCGATATTATCGCGAAGTTCATTAACTAATTGGATTATTGTTCGTTTAAAAAAGCAATTGAAAAATAAAGATGATTTTTATACAAAAGATGAATTAATTGCTTTTGATGATCCTGATAAAATTAAAGTTCATAGTATTGAAGCCGAAGATAAATGAAAATATAATCAGCGAATAAATAGTAAAAATGAGCAACAAGCAGTTTATACATTAACAGGTAAAAATTAATTTAAGGAGAAAAAAATGGGTTTACAAAAATTTAATGTTCATTTTACGAAACAAGAGTTACTTACGGGTACAGGGATTGGTGTTATCTCGGCTTTTATGTATTCATTAGCACCGTTACTAATTATTTTTTTAGATACGCGAGCATTAAATAGTTTTATTTTAGCAACAATGCAAGAATTTGTTTCTTGAATTTTAGTTGTTTGTCTTACTAATAAACCATTAAAGTTTTTAAAACAAATTTGGAAAAATGCTAAAAGTATGTTAGGAATGATTGTAATTATTGCTGGTATTTTTGGTGGTCCGATTGCGCAAGTATTGTATATTTTATCAATTCAATTGGCAGCCCAAATGAGTGCTACAGCAACAGTGTTAGTAAATATTGCCCCAATTTTTACAGCTTTATTATCAAGATTATTATTAGAAGAAAGATTATCTTTTATTGCTTGATTAGGACTACTTTTAACATCTTTAGCGGTTATTGGTTTGGTTATTTGAGAAATTATTACTGAGTTTAATAAAACAATATTAAGTCCTGTTCCTAGTGATATTCAACCTTGAGTAAAAGCTACTTGGGCAATAATTTTGTCATTGTTAACGGCAATTTTATATGCAATTGAATCAACAATACTTCATTTTGCAATGAGTAAGTCTAAAAATAAAATTAGTGAGAAAGATGCATTAATTTTAAAAGCGTTTAGTTCATCGTGGATAATGTTAATTTTTGTTTTACCAATAGTTTCTGTAATAGGTGGGGGTTATGGTTATGAAGGATGAGTTCAATTTAGAATTTTTGGTGAATTGAAGGGGTTAACATTTTTATTTATTATCATTTCTAGTTTTGCTATTGCAATAGGGCGAATTTTGTTTTTTCGCAGTATTAAAATTTTAAATGGTTTTTATGGAATTGCTGCTCAATTGGCGATGTTGTTATGAACACCATTGCTTTCTTTAGCAATTTTTGGTTTATATAAAGTTACTAATTGTAATTTTGGTATTATTCAATCTAATATTTTAGATATGCAAATTAAAGATTTGTATTTGGGCGCTACGCAATGAGAATATTATCTCTTTTTAGTTCCAGTGCTTATTGGGTTAATATTGTTGCTATTTAATGAAAAATTTTTTAAAAAAGATAAGGATGTTTGAACACCTCCAATGGAGCTGAAATAATAGACTTCTTGCATTACTTATTTATTAAACAAAATTCCTATAAAATATATTTAAAATAGAAATTATAAGGAATTTAAGATTATGAAATTTGATAAATTTAATTTTATTAATGATAAAGAATTATTACGATTAACTGGAATAAAGCAAAGTACTTTTAATAAAATGTTAAATATTTTAAAAGAAGCTGAGTTAAAAAAGTTTAAAAGAGGTGGTAAAAATAATAAATTATCATTAGAAAATAGATTATTGATGACTTTATCATATTGACGAGAATATCGTACTTATTTTCATCTTGGTAAAAGTTTTGATATTAGTGAAGCTAGTTGTTATCGAAATATCAAGTGAATTGAAGATATTTTAATCAAACATCCTGATTTTCAACAACTTGCTGGTAAAAAAGCATTAATAAATGATTATTTTAATGATAAAACAATTATTATTGATGCTACAGAAACACCCATTCAACGCCCAAAAAAAGACAAAAACAATCTTATTCAGGAAAAAAGAAAAAACACACTATTAAAACACAAGTAATTATTGAAAAAGAAAGCAAAATAATTATTGCAACAAATTTTTCTCTCGGTAAAAAGCATGATTTTTGTTTATTTAAAGAATCAAAAATCCCAATTTTAAAAAATACTAAATTAATAGTTGATAATGGTTATCAAGGAATACAAAAAATTCATAGTAATGTTCTAATACCTAAGAAAAAAACAAAGAAAAACCCTTTAAATAAAGAACAAAAACATAATAATAAATTAATTTCAAAAATGAGAATTATTATTGAAAATATTTTTGCTATTCTTAAAAAATTTAAAATTATTACTGAAAAATATCGTAATCGTAGAAAACGATTTAGTTTAAGATTTAATTTAATTGCTTCAATTTATAATTTGCAATTATAGATAACATAAAATATTTATTTAAAATTAAATTTAAATAGACTTCTTGCATTACTTATTTATTAAACAAAATTCCTATAAAATATATTTAAAATAGAAATTATAAGGAATTTAAGATTATGAAATTTGATAAATTTAATTTTATTAATGATAAAGAATTATTACGATTAACTGGAATAAAGCAAAGTACTTTTAATAAAATGTTAAATATTTTAAAAGAAGCTGAGTTAAAAAAGTTTAAAAGAGGTGGTAAAAATAATAAATTATCATTAGAAAATAGATTATTGATGACTTTATCATATTGACGAGAATATCGTACTTATTTTCATCTTGGTAAAAGTTTTGATATTAGTGAAGCTAGTTGTTATCGAAATATCAAGTGAATTGAAGATATTTTAATCAAACATCCTGATTTTCAACAACTTGCTGGTAAAAAAGCATTAATAAATGATTATTTTAATGATAAAACAATTATTATTGATGCTACAGAAACACCCATTCAACGCCCAAAAAAAGACAAAAACAATCTTATTCAGGAAAAAAGAAAAAACACACTATTAAAACACAAGTAATTATTGAAAAAGAAAGCAAAATAATTATTGCAACAAATTTTTCTCTCGGTAAAAAGCATGATTTTTGTTTATTTAAAGAATCAAAAATCCCAATTTTAAAAAATACTAAATTAATAGTTGATAATGGTTATCAAGGAATACAAAAAATTCATAGTAATGTTCTAATACCTAAGAAAAAAACAAAGAAAAACCCTTTAAATAAAGAACAAAAACATAATAATAAATTAATTTCAAAAATGAGAATTATTATTGAAAATATTTTTGCTATTCTTAAAAAATTTAAAATTATTACTGAAAAATATCGTAATCGTAGAAAACGATTTAGTTTAAGATTTAATTTAATTGCTTCAATTTATAATTTGCAATTATAGATAACATAAAATATTTATTTAAAATTAAATTTAAATAATAAAATAATTTTTTGTTGTGTCAAAATTTACACATTTAATAAAATCCATAAGTATTAACCTAATAAAAGTTAGAAATTACTATATAGTATTTTTTATTTACAAATAATTTGTAATTATTTTAATAAGTAATGCAAGAAGTCTAATAATAAAATAATTTTTTGTTGTGTCAAAATTTACACATTTAATAAAATCCATAAGTATTAACCTAATAAAAGTTAGAAATTACTATATAGTATTTTTTATTTACAAATAATTTGTAATTATTTTAATAAGTAATGCAAGAAGTCTAATCTAAAATAGTAGTAATATAAGGTTGAATTTGATTTTCTAATAATTTTTTATCAATTCATTTAAAGTTTTCATCATCAATTTGTTCTAATTGTTTTAGATCACCAACACAATTGGTAGTTATGTTATAATTGAGAAGGATTAAAGATTATGTATCAATTACAATGAAGGGGATTTTTAATAAATGAAAAAATTGATTAGTTTATTAGCAACAATTAGTTTAACCGTAACAACAGTGAATTCGGTTGTCGCATGTAATAATAAAGAAGACAAAGAGGAAAATAATGATTTTGGGATGACAATTAATGGCTTCAAAGGAGAAATTCATAGAATAATTAGTGACAAAAAAAATAAGCTTTATGTTGGAACAAAAATTATTAACGATGATTATGACCTTAAAGGAAAACTTTACAGTGTTGATCTTGAAAACAATAATAAAGTAACAGAAATTACTGGAATTGAAGGTTCGGTTTATAATTTATCTATTTGAAACGATAAGCTTTATGTTGGAACAAAAAAACTCGATAGACAAGGGACTCTTTACAGTGTTGATCTTAAAGACGATAATAAAGTAACAGAAATTACTGGAATTGAAGGAGAAATTCATAATTTATTTATTTGAAACGATAAACTTTATGTTGGAACAAAAACTGGACATGACGAAGGAAAACTTTATAGTGTTGATCTTAAAGACAATAATAAAGTAACAGAAATTACTGGAATTGAAGGAGAGGTTGATGCTTTAATTGTTTTAAATAATAAGCTTTATGTTGGAGCAGTTGCCAAATACATTTCCAACGAGGGTAATTTTTACAGTGTTGATCTTGAAAACAATAATAAAGTAACAGAAATTAATAACATTGTTTTAAAAGGAACAATTTTTTCGTTTGCTATTTATAATAAATTGCTTTATATTGGAACAACAGAAAAAAATGATGGATCGGGTAGTCTTTATAGTGTTGATCTTGAAAACAATAATAAAGTAACAGAAATTACTGGCATAAAAGGAGAAGTCTATAGATTAATTACCCAAAAAAATAAACTTTATGTCGGAACAAGAACCGGAGATTACGAAAATTACCAAGGAAAACTTTACAGTGTTGATCTTGAAAACAATAATAAAGTAACAGAAATTGATAATATTTCAAATTTTAATGTTTATGGATTGGCAGCTATTGATGACTATATTTATATTGGAATGTCAAGTCTTGATAGTAATATTTTAGGGGCGCATAAAGTTTTGTTAGGTAGGAAAATGTTTAAATAATTTTGAAAGAAAAGCAATTAAAAATTTATTACCTTTTTACTTGAAAAATAAGTAATAAAACAAAATATTTAATATTAACAAACATATTCTTAATAAAAGGTTATAAAAACAACATTAGACTTCTTGCATTACTTATTAAAATAATTACAAATTATTTGTAAATAAAAAATACTATATAGTAATTTCTAACTTTTATTAGGTTAATACTTATGGATTTTATTAAATGTGTAAATTTTGACACAACAAAAAATTATTTTATTATTTAAATTTAATTTTAAATAAATATTTTATGTTATCTATAATTGCAAATTATAAATTGAAGCAATTAAATTAAATCTTAAACTAAATCGTTTTCTACGATTACGATATTTTTCAGTAATAATTTTAAATTTTTTAAGAATAGCAAAAATATTTTCAATAATAATTCTCATTTTTGAAATTAATTTATTATTATGTTTTTGTTCTTTATTTAAAGGGTTTTTCTTTGTTTTTTTCTTAGGTATTAGAACATTACTATGAATTTTTTGTATTCCTTGATAACCATTATCAACTATTAATTTAGTATTTTTTAAAATTGGGATTTTTGATTCTTTAAATAAACAAAAATCATGCTTTTTACCGAGAGAAAAATTTGTTGCAATAATTATTTTGCTTTCTTTTTCAATAGACTTCTTGCATTACTTATTTATTAAACAAAATTCCTATAAAATATATTTAAAATAGAAATTATAAGGAATTTAAGATTATGAAATTTGATAAATTTAATTTTATTAATGATAAAGAATTATTACGATTAACTGGAATAAAGCAAAGTACTTTTAATAAAATGTTAAATATTTTAAAAGAAGCTGAGTTAAAAAAGTTTAAAAGAGGTGGTAAAAATAATAAATTATCATTAGAAAATAGATTATTGATGACTTTATCATATTGACGAGAATATCGTACTTATTTTCATCTTGGTAAAAGTTTTGATATTAGTGAAGCTAGTTGTTATCGAAATATCAAGTGAATTGAAGATATTTTAATCAAACATCCTGATTTTCAACAACTTGCTGGTAAAAAAGCATTAATAAATGATTATTTTAATGATAAAACAATTATTATTGATGCTACAGAAACACCCATTCAACGCCCAAAAAAAGACAAAAACAATCTTATTCAGGAAAAAAGAAAAAACACACTATTAAAACACAAGTAATTATTGAAAAAGAAAGCAAAATAATTATTGCAACAAATTTTTCTCTCGGTAAAAAGCATGATTTTTGTTTATTTAAAGAATCAAAAATCCCAATTTTAAAAAATACTAAATTAATAGTTGATAATGGTTATCAAGGAATACAAAAAATTCATAGTAATGTTCTAATACCTAAGAAAAAAACAAAGAAAAACCCTTTAAATAAAGAACAAAAACATAATAATAAATTAATTTCAAAAATGAGAATTATTATTGAAAATATTTTTGCTATTCTTAAAAAATTTAAAATTATTACTGAAAAATATCGTAATCGTAGAAAACGATTTAGTTTAAGATTTAATTTAATTGCTTCAATTTATAATTTGCAATTATAGATAACATAAAATATTTATTTAAAATTAAATTTAAATAATAAAATAATTTTTTGTTGTGTCAAAATTTACACATTTAATAAAATCCATAAGTATTAACCTAATAAAAGTTAGAAATTACTATATAGTATTTTTTATTTACAAATAATTTGTAATTATTTTAATAAGTAATGCAAGAAGTCTAATAATTACTTGTATTTTAATAGTGTGTTTTTTCTTTTTTCCTGAATAAGATTGTTTTTGTCTTTTTTTGGGCGTTGAATGGGTGTTTCTGTAGCATCAATAATAATTGTTTTATCATTAAAATAATCATTTATTAATGCTTTTTTACCAGCAAGTTGTTGAAAATCAGGATGTTTGATTAAAATATCTTCAATTCACTTGATATTTCGATAACAACTAGCTTCACTAATATCAAAACTTTTACCAAGATGAAAATAAGTACGATATTCTCGTCAATATGATAAAGTCATCAATAATCTATTTTCTAATGATAATTTATTATTTTTACCACCTCTTTTAAACTTTTTTAACTCAGCTTCTTTTAAAATATTTAACATTTTATTAAAAGTACTTTGCTTTATTCCAGTTAATCGTAATAATTCTTTATCATTAATAAAATTAAATTTATCAAATTTCATAATCTTAAATTCCTTATAATTTCTATTTTAAATATATTTTATAGGAATTTTGTTTAATAAATAAGTAATGCAAGAAGTCTATTATACAAAAATTCTTAATATTATTAGAAAAATGGCAAAACCAATTAAAAATTGAAAGGTATAGTAAAAAGCTGGTACTGTTTTAAACACTGGAAAAATCGCGGTTGAAAAGTTAACTGTCGCTTTTGCAATAATTGCTAATGGTCGTAAAATGGTAATGATTTGTGACGCTGTCAGCATTCAGTTTATCATTTTGATACCAGCATTTTGAATGGCACAACCAATATCATTAAAGGTTGGTATTCATCGTCCAGAATATTTGCAATTTGCTGGTGGAATTAAATCGTCTCATTCACCGTTATTTGAACCGTCAGGAATAAAGGCTGTGGAATTTAAGACATTAAAGTCATAAATTTTAAAATTGTAGTTAGAGATATTACCTTTGTGATAAAGTGGAAAAGTTAAGGTAAAAATATTAATACCATAACGAATATCAATATCGGTATTGAGATAATTAATACTGTTAGTGGCCTTGCTGGTTGGCAAGGTAATCAGTTTATTGTCATAGGATTTAAGGACATTAAAATCAATTTGATAAATGCTATTGTTGTTTTTAATGGCATTATAATTTTCTTGGTGTGTTTTTTTATCAAAAGTAAAAAAATAACTTCTTAGTAATAATTCTGAATTTCCTATAACATTTATTAAGTATTTTTTGGGATAAAAAGTAATTAACGAGCGATAAAAAAATCCAATTTGAATAAAGTAGTTCTTGTTATAATTATTTACGCCTTTAAAATCAATTTCAGTGTAAGTTTTCTCATCCATATCAAAAGTAGCATAAAATAAACTGGCAAAGAAGTTACCAAGGATTTCGTAGATTTCATCAAAAACATTTTTGTAATCGCTGTTGTTAATACTAGGAATGTTGTTTTTAAAATAAAGGTAAATGTCATTTCGTAAGTCAGGGTCGTATCTCAAAAAACTAAATTTAACATTAAGATAATTCAATGTTCCAAAAAGGTACTTAATTAGGTAATAATCGTTAGCATTTTCAGTGTCATATTTTCAGATTTCAGTTTCACCGTGTAATAATTGTAAATAATTATTTCCAGCAATTAGAGTTTTGTTAAATGCCTTAATTTTAAGGACATTATCGTTGGTATCCTCTTGTTTCGGAATGACCATTTTAATCGTATTTGTTCCTTGCAATTGTGTACTCGTTTCAATTGCAGCGAATTTAACGGTAAATGTTCTGTCAGCAACATTATCTGTTGTTAAATCAAAAGTAGCACTATCATCTAAGTAATTGTTGTCGTTATCTTTAATTTCTGTATTATAGTCGATGCCTTCAATTGCATTATTTACGCCAGTAAGATTGTTAATTGTTTCATTAAGTCTTTTTTTAATTTTTTTGATAACTTCAATTTTGGTTGCATTTGTAGGGTCGATTATTTCTGAGTTTGGTAAAATAGTTGAAGTCTTGTGATAAAAATAGCTCTCGTCTTTAAAACCATGATTTTTAATGGTGAATTCTTTATAGTAACCTTTTTCTAAAGTGTCAATGAAATTAAATACTGGTGTTCAATAAAGATAAGAATAATTAAATTTGTCAAAATCACCGCGATGAATCATTAAATAATCAAGGTTATCAATAACATCATTGTATTTGTGGTTACCATCAAATTTAGTAGTTGTTATTGGTAAATCAATGTCGGTACTGTCTTTTTCAATTTCTATATTAAAATCATTTGTATTATTTAATCTATAATTGTTGGTACTACCATGCTCAAAAGTTAGTAATTCTGTTCCTTGTGTTTTAATTCTTATTGTTTTATTGGGTACACTAATCATTCAGGTATAAAAATTTAAACCCGAAGTATCTATTTTTGTTCCATAAGTATTTGTTATTTTTTGAAAGTCTTTTTGTTTAATTCTGTTATTTACAAGCTCTGCATTAAACTCTAAACTAAAAATTTTTACATTTTTTAAATTTGGTAATTGTTTATCTATATTTGCATTTATATTATCTTCTGTTCTTATCTCAACTTTTAAAAGGTCATGGTCTTGCCTTTCTGTTAAAAATCTTATTTTTTCTAAGTTTCTAATTTCAAAATCATAAACTTTATTATTTTGTCTTTTGTTTCTAATTAGTGAATTTACTGTTGTTTTATCATTGTTAATATTTTGGGGAATAGTAAAAATGTTATTGAAACTAATAGTTAGCACGGTAAATATTTTCATAAACATTTTTATCACTCCTTTTTAAAATATTTTATTTTTCATTGTTCTTTTTTCTTTAATTTTTTGAATAATAAAGCGGATTAATTTTTCAAATTTAATTGCAAAATATATTGCTCCGCCTCATCAAAAAACAAATATTCCTGCTAGCATAATACCACTATTGAACTTGCCAAAGAATTTAACCATCTCTTCATTCATAAAATTGTTAAATTCGTCACTTGTTCCGGTTATTCATTTAGTATCGATTACTGTTAATGCACAAATTAATAAGCTTATAAAGATGAAAATGATACTTAATGATACTTTTAACCACTGCTTTTTAAAAGAATTTTTAATCCTTAATCTTAATGGCGTTTTTTCTTTTGAATTATCTTTTTTAAATAATTTGCCTAAAATTTTTTTCATTTTAGTTTTCCTTTCGTGTTTAAAAATTTTTAATTTTTCATTTTCAATAACTAGTTCTGATTTCTCATCTATATGAACACTATTTCGCTTTTCTAGTTCTAAAATTTATTTATTTTTTTCCATTATTATGTATTTAAGAGTATTAACACTATTTTCTAATATGACATTAACAATTTTTAATTTGTCATTTTCTATTTCTAATTCTTGTTTTTTAGTTCATTTTTCCATTTTTTTAATCTACCTTTAATCACAATAAATAAGGCAATCAGTACACAAGTAACGCCAAGAATGGTGAAGATTGGATGTTGTGAAAATGTCCGAGCCATTGGTTTAAATAGTTCTAAAATTGTTAAATTACTAGTAATAAACTTTTGGAAATTCGCAAGGCCTTCGCTAATATAGTTTGTTAAAGTTTCAAAATGACTACCAGCCAATAATCCAAGAACAGTTATTAAGATAAAAATAATAATTAGTTTAAACATCGTTAGTTACCTTGTTTTATTTTTATTGGTTTTATTTGTTTTTTAGTTTTTCCTCACGCACTTAAACGCCCCTTATTTTTAACAGCATACTGGCGTTGTTTTTCTAAATTAACTTGTTGACTACCAAATCCAAGAATAATTGCCATAAGAAATTCTACAGCAAGCGTTAAGAATAGAGGAAATATTAGTTGAATATTTGTTCCCGGTACTTCAAGACTTCAAATTAAATCAAAAACTTTATAAAGCATTTGGGCGAGAAAGTCGGCCATTTTTGCAAGATTTTCCATTTTTTATTGTTCCTTTTCTTTCATTTTTCTTAAAAATTTGCTGAATTTATCCATTTTTAAGTATTCTAAGTCTTCTAAATCAATTGCCGTGTCAGTATAATATTTATCTTCATAGTCAGGATTAACTTTTGAATTTAAGTAATCTCTTAAAAATGCTAGGTAAAAAGAATTGTAAGTGTTAAGTATTGGTAGAGGAATTTTTAGTTTAAAAAAATAAATATCAAGTTCAGGAATATCACGATATTTAATACGGCGACCTTTTTTGCTATTTTTCGCATCAATTAAGGTGTTTCGTCAGCGTTCATATTCTTCAATACTAGTAAAGGTGCCATAGATGACTTTTAAGTAGGGGCGAAAAATATTAACAGGTTTTTTACGAATTCCCACAATCACATTATTGGCAATATCACGAACTTTAACTCAAATATGTTTATCTCTTTGGCCGCTAGCGAGAACAATATGACCGAAATGGCGTGCTAAGGCAAAATATTCTTGGATACCGGTTTCTTCGTTTTTGGTATTATTTTTTTCTCAATCAGTTCCTTCTAAAAATAAATTGGTTTCATCTCATAACAGTAAGGTTTTGTCTGGCAATACCGGATAATCAAAGTCTAATAATCCCATATGCCCTAAACTTAATTTTTGGGTTTCTAGTAATGGAAAGGTTGATGCGATGTGATATTTCTTCTTTTTTAGTAATTTTGATGCATATACTAGAAAAGCAGTTTTTCCAGTTCCTAATGAACCAATCACAATATTTAATGGTGAATTTTTTAAGAAATGCTGAATTATACTTGTAAGTGCAAGTAAATAAAATTGCAAAAAATCTCATATAAAAATTTCATGATGCTAAGTTTATTTTAGAAAAAACAAAGCAAGGAGTTTTTATATGGGTTACAAACATCTTGGCATATATGAAAGAATTTATATTGAGAATCAATTGAAGTTTAAAGTAAAAATTAGTGAAATAGCTAAAAATCTTAATCGAAGTATTAGTACTATTATTCGAGAAGTCAATAGAAATAAAGATAGTAATCATTATTTTTCATTAATTGCACAAAATAAAGCAGAAAACAGAAAACAATCACATGTTTATTTTCATAAGTTTAAAAATAGAGAATTAGTAAAATATGTACAACAAAAATTACTATTAGGTTGATCGCCTGAACAAATTTATGGCAGAATTAAAAATTTTCATAAAGAATGAATTATTAGTTTTAAAACAATTTACAATTGAATTTATTCTGGATTACTTGAAAAAGTTACTAATAAAAATTTAAGAAGAAAAGGTAAGAAACGAAAATCTCAAGAAAATCGCGGTAAATTTAATGGTAAATCAATTAAAGAACGAAATATTAATGTTAATAATCGTATAACTGTTGGTCATTGAGAAGGTGATACTGTAGTATCATCACGAGGTAAAAGTAAATCATGTTTAATAACTTTAGTTGAAAGAACATCAAGATTTACTTTAGCAATGTTAATTGAAAATAGAACTACTAAAGTTGTTAACGAAAACATTAGCCATTATTTATCAATTCTTCCAAATAATCTTGTTAAGACTATAACATTTGATAGGGGTAAAGAATTTTCTAATTGACAACAACTTGAAAAAAATTTAAATGTGAAAATTTATTTTGCTAATGCGTATTCGCCTTGACAAAGAGGTACTAATGAAAATACTAATGGTTTAATTAGAGAAAAATTTCCTAAAAAATTTAATTTTTCAAATACTACTAAAAATGCAGTTCATAAATTTATATTGTCTTTAAACCAAAGACCAAGAAAAATACTAAATTATCTTTCACCAATCGAATATTTGGTTAGAAAAATAATTTAGTTGCACTTAACTTTACAATTTGGCAAATTAATAACTTTGTTAATTTGTGTTAAATTACCGATTTTAAAAAGAAAAATTAAAATACAACCTGCTAAAAATAAATAGCTTACAATGTTTTTAAAATAACCGTTGTAAATATATCAAATTGCTCCGCAATGTCATAAAATTAAAAATGAGGTGCGATTCAATTCAATAAAATGGTTATTTTTTTCTATTATTCATTTGCAAAATTTCATCTTGCACCTCACTTTATTTTTTTGTTAGCGTACCGCTCCAAGTAATTTTTCAAACATTTTAAAGCAAATAAAGAATATTGCCAAAATAAATGGAAAAATGAATATTCAGTAGTCAGCAAAGAAGTTACCGACTTGTGGCATATTAACAGCAATAATTTCTCACATTTTAGTAAAAGCCGTTATAATTGCATTTCATAATTTAGTCATCGCGTCACTAGCTGTTATTTTTTCTACTGTTGCAGGTGCATCGGCCAAGAAAGTTCCAATCATATAATCATCACCCCCTTTCTTTTTAAAACATTCATCATTAGACTTCTTGCATTACTTATTTATTAAACAAAATTCCTATAAAATATATTTAAAATAGAAATTATAAGGAATTTAAGATTATGAAATTTGATAAATTTAATTTTATTAATGATAAAGAATTATTACGATTAACTGGAATAAAGCAAAGTACTTTTAATAAAATGTTAAATATTTTAAAAGAAGCTGAGTTAAAAAAGTTTAAAAGAGGTGGTAAAAATAATAAATTATCATTAGAAAATAGATTATTGATGACTTTATCATATTGACGAGAATATCGTACTTATTTTCATCTTGGTAAAAGTTTTGATATTAGTGAAGCTAGTTGTTATCGAAATATCAAGTGAATTGAAGATATTTTAATCAAACATCCTGATTTTCAACAACTTGCTGGTAAAAAAGCATTAATAAATGATTATTTTAATGATAAAACAATTATTATTGATGCTACAGAAACACCCATTCAACGCCCAAAAAAAGACAAAAACAATCTTATTCAGGAAAAAAGAAAAAACACACTATTAAAACACAAGTAATTATTGAAAAAGAAAGCAAAATAATTATTGCAACAAATTTTTTTCTCGGTAAAAAGCATGATTTTTGTTTATTTAAAGAATCAAAAATCCCAATTTTAAAAAATACTAAATTAATAGTTGATAATGGTTATCAAGGAATACAAAAAATTCATAGTAATGTTCTAATACCTAAGAAAAAAACAAAGAAAAACCCTTTAAATAAAGAACAAAAACATAATAATAAATTAATTTCAAAAATGAGAATTATTATTGAAAATATTTTTGCTATTCTTAAAAAATTTAAAATTATTACTGAAAAATATCGTAATCGTAGAAAACGATTTAGTTTAAGATTTAATTTAATTGCTTCAATTTATAATTTGCAATTATAGATAACATAAAATATTTATTTAAAATTAAATTTAAATAATAAAATAATTTTTTGTTGTGTCAAAATTTACACATTTAATAAAATCCATAAGTATTAACCTAATAAAAGTTAGAAATTACTATATAGTATTTTTTATTTACAAATTATTTGTAATTATTTTAATAAGTAATGCAAGAAGTCTATTATATAAAGTTTTTCTTAAATTTGTTAAAACCACGATTAACCTTAACACGATTATATTTTTTCCTAATTAATTTTGAATTTCTTTGGGAATGCATCAGAATGTAACTTCTTGACATTAATTTTTTCCCTATCTAAATACTGATATGGTTTTTCAAAGTAGCATTAGAATAAATCACACCATAATCGCTGTTAAGAATCAAAAAGCAATGTTTGCTATTAAAAGTCAAAGTGTTTCTTGAGTTAAATCAATTTCTTTACCACAACTAATATGAGCCGGAATAGTTGTAATTTGAATAAATAAATCTCAGAAAGTTTGTTTGATTTGTTCTCAATCAAATTCTTTTAAGTTTATTGTCATTTTTTATCTCCCAAAAATCATTTTTATTGGTAAATATATAATTGAAATTAATGCGAAAAGAAAAGTAATGATAATAATTAATCCGGCAATAAACGCAACTTGTGCAGGCATTTTTTCTATCGGAACAAACAGTTTTAAAAATTCCATAATAATTTCTCAAAACATTATTTTTTATCCGCATTATTTTCTTTTGAATTAGGGGTTTTAACTCATTCTTCAAAGCGAGCAATAAACACTTTTTCGTCTTTTGTGAAATTACCAGTATTATTTTTAATGGCATTTTTATATTTAATTCGCATTTTTATTTTGGCATAAATTTTATAAGCAAAATATGCCAATAGCATGATGCTGATAATAATAAATATTAGTCCAATTGCAATATTCATTTTTAAGCTCCTTTAAAATAGTTATAATTTATATCTTTTTTGTTGTTTTCTTTTTCGGCAATGAAGAAGCCTAATAATTCTTGTCCTTTAATTAACTTGGTTTCTTGCTCTTGTTGATTAATTGAAATTACTTGATATTTACTATCTTTTATTATTCCAATACAAATCGAATTTTCATATTTTCCTTTATAAACAAATCGCTTTGGAAACCAAATACAGATTTGTTCATTAAATCACGGAATTTTTGGTGCTTTAATAAGCATTGCGTTTTGTGTTTCTTTTAAAAGATATTTCTTAGTATTTAAGAAAATGTTTTCAATGTTTTTCATAGTAAGTTACCTTTCTTATAGATAAACTAAGTTATATTAACTAAGTTAGTTAACTTAGTTTTTTAAACACTTATATATCGCAGATTTAAGTGTTTAACAAGCTTTGTTATTAAATTTTGTTTTTTAATTAGATAAAGATTTTAATAATTTTAAACTTAGCATACCCCTATATAGAAATTTCTACACTTTAACATCCGCATCCTACCCTTGGAACTAATTTAATAGCGTGTATATTTTTAGGAAATCCACCCATTCATTTTTTTATTGCAAAACGAAACAAATTGCTATAGCTAATAGGATGTTATCTATTAACTGGTAAACTTCTTTTGGTTATGGCGACCACCCACAATTTATCGTGCTTTAATACATACCAACATTATTAATTCACTTGTATTTAATTTTCAAAGAACAAATTTTTAACACCTTATAAAATAAAAAGACAATCATTGCTGACTGTCTTAATACTTATTCAAATCTTTTCCTACCTAACAAAACTTTATGCGTCCTACGATTATTAACATTAATATTTCGTTCTTTAATTGATTTACCATTAAATTTACCGCGATTTTCTTGAGATTTTCGTTTCTTACCTTTTCTTCTTAAATTTTTATTAGTAACTTTTTCAAGTAATCCAGAATAAATTCAATTGTAAATTGTTTTAAAACTAATAATTCATTCTTTATGAAAATTTTTAATTCTGCCATAAATTTGTTCAGGCGATCAATCTAATAGTAATTTTTGTTGTACATATTTTACTAATTCTCTATTTTTAAACTTATGAAAATAAACATGTGATTGTTTTCTGTTTTCTGCTTTATTTTGTGCAATTAATGAAAAATAATGATTACTATCTTTATTTCTATTGACTTCTCGAATAATAGTACTAATACTTCGATTAAGATTTTTAGTTATTTCACTAATTTTTACTTTAAACTTCAATTGATTCTCAATATAAATTCTTTCATATATGCCAAGATGTTTGTAACCCATATAAAAACTCCTTGCTTTGTTTTTTCTAAAATAAACTTAGCATCATGAAATTTTTATATGAGATTTTTTGCAATTTTATTTACTTGCACTTACAAGTATAATTCAGCTTATTTAAAATTAAATTTAAATAATAAAATAATTTTTTGTTGTGTCAAAATTTACACATTTAATAAAATCCATAAGTATTAACCTAATAAAAGTTAGAAATTACTATATAGTATTTTTTATTTACAAATAATTTGTAATTATTTTAATAAGTAATGCAAGAAGTCTATTGAACAATAAAAGACACCCCGTTTAATTTTTTAAATAAACTTTTAAAAACCTCTTGAAACTAACATATGTCTGTGCTATAGTACAAATAAAGATAGTAATCATTATTTTTCATTAATTGCACAAAATAAAGCAGAAAACAGAAAACAATCACATGTTTATTTTCATAAGTTTAAAAATAGAGAATTAGTAAAATATGTACAACAAAAATTACTATTAGGTTGATCGCCTGAACAAATTTATGGCAGAATTAAAAATTTTCATAAAGAATGAATTATTAGTTTTAAAACAATTTACAATTGAATTTATTCTGGATTACTTGAAAAAGTTACTAATAAAAATTTAAGAAGAAAAGGTAAGAAACGAAAATCTCAAGAAAATCGCGGTAAATTTAATGGTAAATCAATTAAAGAACGAAATATTAATGTTAATAATCGTATAACTGTTGGTCATTGAGAAGGTGATACTGTAGTATAATCACGAGGTAAAAGTAAATCATGTTTAATAACTTTAGTTGAAAGAACATCAAGATTTACTTTAGCAATGTTAGTTGAAAATAGAACTACTAAAGTTGTTAACGAAAACATTAGCCATTATTTATCAATTCTTCCAAATAATCTTGTTAAGACTATAACATTTGATAGGGGTAAAGAATTTTCTAATTGACAACAACTTGAAAAAAATTTAAATGTGAAAATTTATTTTGCTAATGCGTATTCGCCTTGACAAAGAGGTACTAATGAAAATACTAATGGTTTAAGTTAGAGAAAAATTTCCTAAAAAATTTAATTTTTCAAATACTACTAAAAATGCAGTTCATAAATTTATATTGTCTTTAAACCAAAGACCAAGAAAAATACTAAATTATCTTTCACCAATCGAATATTTGATTAGAAAAATAATTTAGTTGCACTTAACTTTACAATTTGGCTTTCCAAATAATTTGTAATTATTTTAATAAGTAATGCAAGAAGTCTATTAAAATAATTTTTTATAACAAAAATCATACATAAGAAATATATACTTAATTTGCATATTGAAATAATTTATAGTAAATGATTATTTTTTCTTTTTTAAAAAATACCTAAGAAAACTAAACGCGACCATTATTTTTAAGTGATTTGCATTTTTAAGTGATTAATGTTAATATTTTTAAGGACAATTTAAAATTTTCATTCACTTATTCTGAACTGGATATGCTAGTTTTAACCAGTAGCAACCCTTTTATTTTTAAAAGAAGGTGCTTCTAGCAGGGTAAATACCAACAATAAGGGAAGGATTATATCTAAAATATAAAACCTTCTTTTTAGTTAAAGAAGGTTTTATATTAGACTTGGTACATAACCCTCAATTTTATCTACTATTTTGATAATATTATTTTCTAGGTGAAGCACAAATATTAGATAAATATAAAAATGAAAGTGAATTTTATAGTTTGGTAGGTGCAAAATGTTATAGTTATGTACCAAGTCTATTATTTAAATAAATATTAATGGAGGAAAGTATGAGAAAAATATTATTTACTAGTGAATCTGTTAGTGAAGGACATTCCGATAAGATTTGTGATCAAATAGCTGATGCTATTTTGGATGCTTGTTTAAAACAAGACCCGCAAACAAGACTAGCTTGTGAAGTGTTTATTACTACTAATATGGTTATTATTGGTGGCGAAATTAAATCATCAGCAATTGTAAATTATGAAGCGATTGCCAGAAAAGTTATTTGTGATATTGGTTATATTGATGAAAAAATTGGTATTAATGGTAATACTTGTCATATTCAAGTATTAATTCATAGTCAGTCACAAGATATTATTCGTGGTGTGGAACATAATCATCAATTAGCAGCAGGCGATCAAGGAATTATTTTTGGTTATGCTACTAATGAAACTAAAACTTATATGCCATTAGCCATTCAAATTGCCCACGATTTAGTACATTTGGCTTCTTCATTAAGAAAAAATCAACAATTTAAAGATGCTCGTCCTGATATGAAATCACAAGTAACGATTGATTATACTGATTGGTTGCAACCTAAGATTGATACGATTTTAATGTCAATTCAACATCATCCTGATTATAATGAAAGTGAATTTAAAACATTTATTCATCAAAAAATTATGTTAGTTATTGCTAAGAAATATAATTTAAATTTTGATTTTAAATTTTTGATTAATCCGACAGGAAGATTTGTTGTTGGTGGGCCTTATGGTGATACTGGATTAACAGGAAGAAAAATTATTGTGGATACTTATGGTGGATATGCTCGTAGTGGTGGTGGTGCCTTTTCTGGTAAAGATGCTACTAAGGTTGATCGGGCCGCTGCTTATATGGCAAGAAAAGTCGCTAAACATATTGTTGCTTTAAATTGGGCTGATAAATGTGAAATTCAATTGGCATATGCTATTGGTATGAAAGAACCGATTGCTGTTTATGTTGAAACATTTAATACTGAAAAGATTGCTCTTAATATAATTAGTGGTGCTATTAGTGCTGTTTTTGATTTTTCGATGCAAGGAATGATTGATTGTTTGCAGTTAATGCAACCGATTTATCAAAAAACTACCGTTTATGGTCATTTTGGTAAAGATGATAATTTTACTTGAGAAAAATTGGATTGTTTAGAACAATTAAAAGATTATATTAAAGATAAGTAAAAATGAGAACAACTAGTTGTTCTCATTTTTAAAATTTAAATTATTTTCTAATATTTTTTTATTTTTTATTTTTAAAATTGTTAATAAATATGTATAGCAAGTTAAATACAATAGACTTGGTACATAACCTTTAATTTTATCTACTATTTTGATAATATTATTTCCTAGGTGAATTACAAATGTTAGATAAATACAAAGACGAAAATGAATTTTATAGTTTGGTAGGTGCAAAATGTTATAGTTATGTACCAAGTCTATTTTATTTTTTGTTCTAATTTCACTGGCATATACTTTAATTGAAGCTGGAGTTGTTGGATTTATTGGTTTTAGTGGATTTATATTTGGTGTATTTTGAATTATTAATGTTATTTTAGTAATTGTGGCAGTGATGGCGATAGTAACTAATAGTTTAGTTTAGCCAAATTGTAAAGTTAAGTGCAACTAAATTATTTTTCTAACCAAATATTCGATTGGTGAAAGATAATTTAGTATTTTTCTTGGTCTTTGGTTTAAAGACAATATAAATTTATGAACTGCATTTTTAGTAGTATTTGAAAAATTAAATTTTTTAGGAAATTTTTTTCTAATTAAACCATTAGTATTTTCATTAGTACCTCTTTGTCAAGGCGAATACGCATTAGCAAAATAAATTTTCACATTTAAATTTTTTTCAAGTTGTTGTCAATTAGAAAATTCTTTACCCCTATCAAATGTTATAGTCTTAACAAGATTATTTGGAAGAATTGATAAATAATGGCTAATGTTTTCGTTAACAACTTTAGTAGTTCTATTTTCAACTAACATTGCTAAAGTAAATCTTGATGTTCTTTCAACTAAAATTATTAAACATGATTTACTTTTACCTCGTGATGATACTACAGTATCACCTTCTCAATGACCAACAGTTATACGATTATTAACATTAATATTTCGTTCTTTAATTGATTTACCATTAAATTTACCGCGATTTTCTTGAGATTTTCGTTTCTTACCTTTTCTTCTTAAATTTTTATTAGTAACTTTTTCAAGTAATCCAGAATAAATTCAATTGTAAATTGTTTTAAAACTAATAATTCATTCTTTATGAAAATTTTTAATTCTGCCATAAATTTGTTCAGACGATCAACCTAATAGTAATTTTTGTTGTACATATTTTACTAATTCTCTATTTTTAAACTTATGAAAATAAACATGTGATTGTTTTCTGTTTTCTGCTTTATTTTGTGCAATTAATGAAAAATAATGATTACTATCTTTATTTCTATTGACTTCTCGAATAATAGTACTAATACTTCGATTAAGATTTTTAGCTATTTCACTAATTTTTACTTTAAACTTCAATTGATTCTCAATATAAATTCTTTCATATATGCCAAGATGTTTGTAACCCATATAAAAACTCCTTGCTTTGTTTTTTCTAAAATAAACTTAGCATCATGAAATTTTTATATGAGATTTTTTGCAATTTTATTTACTTGCACTTACAAGTATAATTCAGCATTAGTTAAAAAGAGTCAAAATTATATTTTGGCAGGTATTTTTGGAATTTTTTCTGGTTTTATTGATGGTATTTAGTTCTTTGTGGTAAATTTGAATCTTTAGCAAGTTTTGAATCTAATATGAATTCTTAGAATATTAAATAGAAATAGTAAACTTTATTATTTATCTTGGTTTATTGCTTGCAAACTTGCGTTATTTTTATTATAATTTATTTTGTTTAAGATTAGTGACAACTTTGTAGATTTAAACAACCAATTAAATATAAGTTAGTTTTACTATTGGACCCTTAGCTCAGTTGGTTAGAGCATCCGGCTCATAACCGGATGGCCGTAGGTTCGAGCCCTACAGGGTCCACCATTATGGTATTATTTTATGGAGGTGTACCCAAGCCTGGTTGAAGGGGGCGGTCTTGAAAACCGCAAGGAGTATAAAAACTCGCAGGGGTTCAAATCCCTTCACCTCCGCCATTAGTAATTATTAACGAAACATATCGCGGGATAGAGCAGTCTGGTAGCTCGTCAGGCTCATAACCTGAAGGTCGGAGGTTCAAATCCTTCTCCCGCAACCAATTGGTCCCGTGGTGTAGTGGTTAACATGCCTCTCTGTCACAGAGGAGAACGAGGGTTCAATTCCCTTCGGGACCGCCAGTTAGGGTTCGGTAGCTCAGTCGGTAGAGCACTTGATTGAAGCTCAAGGTGTCGGCGGTTCGATTCCGCCTCGAACCACCATTACACTGTGAATTAAGATTTAAAAAGGCATTAACTGGTTTTTTTAAAATAAATCTAATTTAAGTAGTTTTTGTAATTAATTACAAAAACTACTTTTTAATTATGATATTTCATTTTTACTAATAAAAAAGACTTTTTAACATCTTTAAGATAAAATAATAATTAGAGAAAGGAGAATAAGCTAATGATTTATACAATTACTTTTAATCCAGCAATTGACTATATGATAAAAGTAGACAACTTTACTGTTGGTAATACTAATCGTTGTTATGAAGAATATTTGCAGCCCGGAGGTAAAGGTATTAACTGTGCTATTATTCTTACCCGATTGGGGATAAAAACTATTACAAGCGGATTTTTAGCTGCCAATAATAATGAGTTAATTTTACAAAAGTTAAAAGAAGAAAATATTCTTACTAATTTTATATTAGACTTCTTGCATTACTTATTAAAATAATTACAAATTATTTGTAAATAAAAAATACTATATAGTAATTTCTAACTTTTATTAGGTTAATACTTATGGATTTTATTAAATGTGTAAATTTTGACACAACAAAAAATTATTTTATTATTTAAATTTAATTTTAAATAAATATTTTATGTTATCTATAATTGCAAATTATAAATTAGACTTCTTGCATTACTTATTTATTAAACAAAATTCCTATAAAATATATTTAAAATAGAAATTATAAGGAATTTAAGATTATGAAATTTGATAAATTTAATTTTATTAATGATAAAGAATTATTACGATTAACTGGAATAAAGCAAAGTACTTTTAATAAAATGTTAAATATTTTAAAAGAAGCTGAGTTAAAAAAGTTTAAAAGAGGTGGTAAAAATAATAAATTATCATTAGAAAATAGATTATTGATGACTTTATCATATTGACGAGAATATCGTACTTATTTTCATCTTGGTAAAAGTTTTGATATTAGTGAAGCTAGTTGTTATCGAAATATCAAGTGAATTGAAGATATTTTAATCAAACATCCTGATTTTCAACAACTTGCTGGTAAAAAAGCATTAATAAATGATTATTTTAATGATAAAACAATTATTATTGATGCTACAGAAACACCCATTCAACGCCCAAAAAAAGACAAAAACAATCTTATTCAGGAAAAAAGAAAAAACACACTATTAAAACACAAGTAATTATTGAAAAAGAAAGCAAAATAATTATTGCAACAAATTTTTCTCTCGGTAAAAAGCATGATTTTTGTTTATTTAAAGAATCAAAAATCCCAATTTTAAAAAATACTAAATTAATAGTTGATAATGGTTATCAAGGAATACAAAAAATTCATAGTAATGTTCTAATACCTAAGAAAAAAACAAAGAAAAACCCTTTAAATAAAGAACAAAAACATAATAATAAATTAATTTCAAAAATGAGAATTATTATTGAAAATATTTTTGCTATTCTTAAAAAATTTAAAATTATTACTGAAAAATATCGTAATCGTAGAAAACGATTTAGTTTAAGATTTAATTTAATTGCTTCAATTTATAATTTGCAATTATAGATAACATAAAATATTTATTTAAAATTAAATTTAAATTTTGTCGAAAACTCTTGATATTTATTGAATATACTTAATTTTAGGTATATTTTTAATATGATAGAGGTGGATAATAATTATGGAAAAAATAATTCAAGAACTAGTAAATAATTTAACAGATGATCAATTTTTAGAATTTTATGAAAAAGTCAAACAACAAGCAGAATTAATAAAAAAACAAAAACGTTTAAATGAAATTGATCAAAAATTTAGAGCTCAAGGTATTAAATGCCCTAAATGTGAATCTTACCATTGCGTTAAAAATGGACATAATTCAGAAGGAAAACAAAAATATTTATGTAAAAATTGCTGTGCAAGTTTTGACGCTTTTCGTAATCATTTTATTTATTGAAGTCATTTAAATTATGAACAATGAAATTTATTGATTCAAATTTCATTGCTGGGGCAATCTAGTAAAACAATTTCTCGTTTTATTAAAACTACATTAAAAACCGCTTGATATAATCGTCAAAAATTAATGAAATCAAAACAATTAGAAAATACCCAATTAAAATTTAAAAAATTATCTGGTAAAATCCAAATCGATGAAACTTTTATTAAAGAAATCCATAAAGGAAATTTCAAACATAAAACTGATCCACGAAGAATTCACCTTGACCCATTCACAACTAATACTAAATGCTGTATTCAAATGGCAATTGATAATAATAACAATATTTATGTTAAATCCACAAACACCAAACGTTTACAAAAACAATAGACTTCTTGCATTACTTATTTATTAAACAAAATTCCTATAAAATATATTTAAAATAGAAATTATAAGGAATTTAAGATTATGAAATTTGATAAATTTAATTTTATTAATGATAAAGAATTATTACGATTAACTGGAATAAAGCAAAGTACTTTTAATAAAATGTTAAATATTTTAAAAGAAGCTGAGTTAAAAAAGTTTAAAAGAGGTGGTAAAAATAATAAATTATCATTAGAAAATAGATTATTGATGACTTTATCATATTGACGAGAATATCGTACTTATTTTCATCTTGGTAAAAGTTTTGATATTAGTGAAGCTAGTTGTTATCGAAATATCAAGTGAATTGAAGATATTTTAATCAAACATCCTGATTTTCAACAACTTGCTGGTAAAAAAGCATTAATAAATGATTATTTTAATGATAAAACAATTATTATTGATGCTACAGAAACACCCATTCAACGCCCAAAAAAAGACAAAAACAATCTTATTCAGGAAAAAAGAAAAAACACACTATTAAAACACAAGTAATTATTGAAAAAGAAAGCAAAATAATTATTGCAACAAATTTTTCTCTCGGTAAAAAGCATGATTTTTGTTTATTTAAAGAATCAAAAATCCCAATTTTAAAAAATACTAAATTAATAGTTGATAATGGTTATCAAGGAATACAAAAAATTCATAGTAATGTTCTAATACCTAAGAAAAAAACAAAGAAAAACCCTTTAAATAAAGAACAAAAACATAATAATAAATTAATTTCAAAAATGAGAATTATTATTGAAAATATTTTTGCTATTCTTAAAAAATTTAAAATTATTACTGAAAAATATCGTAATCGTAGAAAACGATTTAGTTTAAGATTTAATTTAATTGCTTCAATTTATAATTTGCAATTATAGATAACATAAAATATTTATTTAAAATTAAATTTAAATAATAAAATAATTTTTTGTTGTGTCAAAATTTACACATTTAATAAAATCCATAAGTATTAACCTAATAAAAGTTAGAAATTACTATTGGAATGCCCCCTATAAAGTAGACACAAAAATAAAAACATTTGTGTAAACTATAAATGAGGTGCATTTTATTATGAAAAAAATTCATAGAAGTAAAGAATTAATTATTAAAATTGTTAATGAACATCTAAAAGAAGGATGTAGTTATAATTATTTAGCTGAAAAATATAATATTTCTCGCAATACTATTAGTAATTGACTTTATAAACATAAAAATAAAAATTGAAATTTTGAAAGAAAAATTCATAAGGCAAATTATAGTGAGCTTGAATATTTAAGATTAGAAAATGAAATTCTAAAAAAGTTCCTTTCCTTCTCAAGACAACAACAAAATATAAAATAAATTTTATTAATTTATATAAAAATAAACACTCAATAAAAGTATTATGTAAAATTCTTAATGTTAATCGTGCTAATTATTATAAACAAAGATTTAATAATAAAAATGATTTTAAAGAAATAAATATTATTAAAAAAATTTTTGAAAAGCATAAGAAATGTTACGGGTATAGGAGACTAAAAATTGCTATTGAGAAGGAAGCTGGATGAATTATTAATCATAAAAAATTATTAAAATTAATGAAAAATTATAATATTAGAGCTAATTGAGTAAAACATATTCACAGAAAAAATACTTATCGTAGTTATGAAAATTTGTTAGATGCTAAATATAATTTATTACAAAGAAATTTTAGAGCTGAAAAAATTAATCAAAAATGAGTTACTGATATTACTTATATTAAAATTTATAAACAAAAAGATTTTCTTTATTTAAGTACTATTATTGATTTATATGATAAAAGAATTATTGCATATGAAATGAGTTTTAAAAACAATACAGAGCTAGTAATGAATACTCTTTTAAAAGCTGTAAAAAATAAAAAATTAAATGGTTTAATATTACATTCTGATCAAGGAATTCAATATAGAACCACTAAATATAATAAATTTTGTGAAAATCTTGGAATACGCATATCAATGTCAAGAAAAGGTACTCCTTTAGACAATGCAGTTATAGAAAGTTTTCATTCAATTTTAAAGAAAGAAACTATTTACAATAATATTATCAAAACAAAACACGATATGATTAATTTAATTCATAAATGAATGAATTTTAAACAAACATATCGTGTAGAATATTAATATCAAATGTTTTTTATTTCATGTCTACTTTTTGGGTATCGTTCCATTACTATATAGTATTTTTTATTTACAAATAATTTGTAATTATTTTAATAAGTAATGCAAGAAGTCTAATGAGTTATTGAAAATATGAACAAAGAATTAATTAACAAAAATTCAATTATTACTTCTGATATGCAAAAATTATATTTTTTAGTAGCAAAACAAACAAATTCTACTTTATGTGTAACTAAAACAACAATTAATCCTGAAGCTAGTTATCGTAACTTAAATAAAATCAGTAAATTACAATCTAGTCTTAAAGAAGCCTTAATTCATTATCATGGTTTAGGTTTTACTAATATTCAAAATTATTTAAATCTCTGAAAATGAAAATACCAACATAAGGGTTTAACTCCAAACCAACAAACAGCGGTATTATATTTTAATGTATAAAAAAGTTAAAGTAAAAATAGTAATTTTACATAAAAGCATTTTAAAATTATCAAGTTGATGATTCTTTTTATTTTATCAAGAGTTTTCGACAAAATTAAAAAATTTAAATAATAAAATAATTTTTTGTTGTGTCAAAATTTACACATTTAATAAAATCCATAAGTATTAACCTAATAAAAGTTAGAAATTACTATATAGTATTTTTTATTTACAAATAATTTGTAATTATTTTAATAAGTAATGCAAGAAGTCTATTAATTAAAGGAATGGTTCGCATTAATGTCAAAATTAAAAGTCAGCAAGAAACAGAAGTTAATGCTATAGGACCATTAGTTATTGCCAGTGATTGAGAAGCATTTATCAAACAAACTAGTAATTATCATTCTGATGATTTTGTTATTATTTCTGATAATTTAGCAAATGGAATGGACCAATCGCAACGCCAAATTGTAAAGTTAAGTGCAACTAAATTATTTTTCTAACCAAATATTCGATTGGTGAAAGATAATTTAGTATTTTTCTTGGTCTTTGGTTTAAAGACAATATAAATTTATGAACTGCATTTTTAGTAGTATTTGAAAAATTAAATTTTTTAGGAAATTTTTCTCTAATTAAACCATTAGTATTTTCATTAGTACCTCTTTGTCAAGGCGAATACGCATTAGCAAAATAAATTTTCACATTTAAATTTTTTTCAAGTTGTTGTCAATTAGAAAATTCTTTACCCCTATCAAATGTTATAGTCTTAACAAGATTATTTGGAAGAATTGATAAATAATGGCTAATGTTTTCGTTAACAACTTTAGTAGTTCTATTTTCAACTAACATTGCTAAAGTAAATCTTGATGTTCTTTCAACTAAAGTTATTAAACATGATTTACTTTTACCTCGTGATGATACTACAGTATCACCTTCTCAATGACCAACAGTTATACGATTATTAACATTAATATTTCGTTCTTTAATTGATTTACCATTAAATTTACCGCGATTTTCTTGAGATTTTCGTTTCTTACCTTTTCTTCTTAAATTTTTATTAGTAACTTTTTCAAGTAATCCAGAATAAATTCAATTGTAAATTGTTTTAAAACTAATAATTCATTCTTTATGAAAATTTTTAATTCTGCCATAAATTTGTTCAGGCGATCAACCTAATAGTAATTTTTGTTGTACATATTTTACTAATTCTCTATTTTTAAACTTATGAAAATAAACATGTGATTGTTTTCTGTTTTCTGCTTTATTTTGTGCAATTAATGAAAAATAATGATTACTATCTTTATTTCTATTGACTTCTCGAATAATAGTACTAATACTTCGATTAAGATTTTTAGCTATTTCACTAATTTTTACTTTAAACTTCAATTGATTCTCAATATAAATTCTTTCATATATGCCAAGATGTTTGTAACCCATATAAAAACTCCTTGCTTTGTTTTTTCTAAAATAAACTTAGCATCATGAAATTTTTATATGAGATTTTTTGCAATTTTATTTACTTACACTTACAAGTATAATTCAGCATTAATAAAAAATGAATTAGAATCAGGTAAAAGATATCGAGATATTATTGACATGTATCCTGAAGCAAAATTATCACCCATGACAATTTCTAGAATATTTAAATCAGTTAAAAACGATGATAAAAGAAATGAAGTAAAAAAAATACGATTGGAAGATAAACAAATTGTTTATATTTATACTGATGATTCTTTCGCCAATACAGATAGATTTAAAAAGAAAAGGTGAAAAAAATTTAAAAGAAATAAAGATACTCAAATTAGAACTATTTCTTTTTGTACTGGTTATGATGAAAAAACACTAGACTTGGTACATAACTATAACATTTTGCGCCTACCAAACTATAAAATTCACTTTCATCTTTATATTTATCTAACATTTGTACTTCATCTAGAAAATAATATTATCAAAATAGTAGATAAAATTGAGGGTTATGTACCAAGTCTAATAAATAAATGAGCTCGTATTTATTTATTAATTAACAGCAAGCTTGTAAAAACCAAAATCTTGTCATATGTATATGGTTTCTACCGCATATCAAAAGTATGTGATATACCACAGATGTTTTGCACAATCAAGAAAAAATATTAAAAAGGATAAAGTTTTTGCTGAATTATACTTGTAAGTGCAAGTAAATAAAATTGCAAAAAATCTCATATAAAAATTTCATGATGCTAAGTTTATTTTAGAAAAAACAAAGCAAGGAGTTTTTATATGGGTTACAAACATCTTGGCATATATGAAAGAATTTATATTGAGAATCAATTGAAGTTTAAAGTAAAAATTAGTGAAATAGCTAAAAATCTTAATCGAAGTATTAGTACTATTATTCGAGAAGTCAATAGAAATAAAGATAGTAATCATTATTTTTCATTAATTGCACAAAATAAAGCAGAAAACAGAAAACAATCACATGTTTATTTTCATAAGTTTAAAAATAGAGAATTAGTAAAATATGTACAACAAAAATTACTATTAGGTTGATCGCCTGAACAAATTTATGGCAGAATTAAAAATTTTCATAAAGAATGAATTATTAGTTTTAAAACAATTTACAATTGAATTTATTCTGGATTACTTGAAAAAGTTACTAATAAAAATTTAAGAAGAAAAGGTAAGAAACGAAAATCTCAAGAAAATCGCGGTAAATTTAATGGTAAATCAATTAAAGAACGAAATATTAATGTTAATAATCGTATAACTGTTGGTCATTGAGAAGGTGATACTGTAGTATCATCACGAGGTAAAAGTAAATCATGTTTAATAACTTTAGTTGAAAGAACATCAAGATTTACTTTAGCAATGTTAGTTGAAAATAGAACTACTAAAGTTGTTAACGAAAACATTAGCCATTATTTATCAATTCTTCCAAATAATCTTGTTAAGACTATAACATTTGATAGGGGTAAAGAATTTTCTAATTGACAACAACTTGAAAAAAATTTAAATGTGAAAATTTATTTTGCTAATGCGTATTCGCCTTGACAAAGAGGTACTAATGAAAATACTAATCGTTTAATTAGAGAAAAATTTCCTAAAAAATTTAATTTTTCAAATACTACTAAAAATGCAGTTCATAAATTTATATTGTCTTTAAACCAAAGACCAAAAAAAATACTAAATTATCTTTCACCAATCGAATATTTGGTTAGAAAAATAATTTAGTTGCACTTAACTTTACAATTTGGCTAATAAAAACAAAGTTAAAAAAGAGAAAAAAATTAAAATAAATAAAAAATAAAAAACTTTATCAATAAAAGATAAAGTTTTTTATTGGAAATTGCTATTTTCTAGTGACAACATATCCAAAAATAGATATGTTATAATCAGAGAGGAAAACAATTAAGAAAGGAATTATTTAAATGCGTAAACCAATTATTATCGGTAATTGAAAAATGTATAAAAATATTAATGAAACAAAAGATTTTATTTTGCAAGTTGAACAGAAAATGATAAATCAGAATATTGATGCTGGAATTGCTGTTAGTTTTCCTTTGCTGGAAACATCTATTCGTGAGGCTAGTAAATTAATTATTAGTGCTCAAAATTGTCATTTTGAAAATGCTGGTGCATTTACAGGAGAAGTTTCACCATTATTGTTAAAAACTATGAATGTTTCCTATGTTGTATTAGGCCATTCTGAAAGAAGAAGTCTTTTTAATGAAAGTGATAGGATTATCAATAAAAAAGTTTTAAAGGTTTTAGAAAATAATTTAAAAATTATTCTTTGTTGTGGCGAAACGGAAGAAGAATATATTAATAATCAAACAGAAGTAGTTGTTGCTCAGCAATTAAAGATAGCATTAGAAAATGTTAGTGAGAAACAGTTAGAACAAATTGTTATTGCTTATGAACCGGTTTGAGCTATTGGAACTGGGAAAACAGCAACACTAGAAGTAGCACAACGAGTTTGTCAGTTTATTCGTAAAAATATAATGGAAATGTATAATGTCGCAGTAAGTACTAAGGTTAGAATTCAATATGGTGGTTCTGTTAAACCAGATAATATTAAAGCACTTTTAGAACAACCAGATATTGATGGAGCATTAGTTGGTGGTGCATCATTGCAAGTGGATTCATTTTTGCAATTAATTTCTTAATTAATTTCTAAGGAGGAGTGTAAGTAGTATGAATATTAAAGTAATTGCAATTGATATTGATGGCACTTTATTAACTGATAAAGGGAAAATATTAGATGATACTAGGGTTGCTATTATTCAAGCACAAGAGAAAGGGATTAAAGTTATTTTAGCAACAGGAAGGGCACCTAGTGCAGCAATTTTGTATGCTCAACAATTAAAGTTAGATGAGTATGCACAACATATTATTTGTTTTAATGGTTGTGTTATTTATGATTTAAAAACTAAAAAGAATATTTGAAATGCTCATTTAAATGAAGAAGATACAAAATATATTTATGAAATTATTAAAAAATATGATTTGAATTTTTGAGGTTATGGTTTAAAAAATTCTTCCTATACAAGAAAAAAATCTATTGCCATTATGCGAGAAGCAAAAATAAATCCTAAATATAAGTTAAAGATTTTAAGCGATCGGCAATCATTGCCAGCTTGCTATACATTAACTATTAGTTTAGATGAATTAGAGGATAAGATTTATGAAAATTTTAAAATTGAAATTGAAGCTAATAAACGAATTAGAATAACATCATCGTCGTTAGAAAAATATCAATATTTAGAAATTATGCCAGCAAATTTTGATAAATCTAAAGCTTTAAAGTTTCTTGTGAATAAATGACATCTTAAACTAAAAAATTGTATGGGAATTGGTGATTCTTTAAATGATTATGAAATGTTACAAAAAGTTGGTTTAGGAATAATGATGAAAAATGGTCATTCAGATTTAATAAAAGTATCAACAGATATGTGTGATAGTAATAATGAAAATGGTGTTGGTAAAGCGATACTTAAATATATTTTAAAATAATATTGATGAGAATAAAAGAAGGAAAGAGAATGATGAGAACTAAAAATCCAATATTATTAGCAATTTTAGATGGCTTTGGCATTGCTCCTGAATGAGATTCTAATGCTGTTATGAAAGCTAATATGGAACATTTTAAATATTTACAAAGTACTTATCCGTCGTTAGCAATTCACGCTTCAGGAAAGTGAGTTGGTTTACCGGACGGACAAATGGGAAACTCGGAAGTGGGACATTTACATATTGGTGCTGGGAGAATTTTATATCAATCATTATCGTTAATTAATAATGCTATTAGTGATAAATCTTTTTATGAAAATCCAGCACTGTTAGCTGCTATTTATCAAGCTAAAAGTAATAATTCTCGATTGCATATTATTGGTTTGTTATCTGATGGTGGTGTGCATTCGCATATTAATCATTTATTAGCAATTTTGACAATGGCAAAAGAACAGCAGTTTAAAGATGTTTATGTGCATGCGATTTTAGATGGTCGTGATACTAAACAGGATGTTACTAAAGAGTACTTAACAAAGTTAATATCTGTGATGAATGAATTACAAGTTGGATATTTATCTAGTATTTCAGGAAGATATTATGCAATGGATCGTGACCAACGATGAGAGCGAATAAAGTTAGCATATGATGTCATTATGCAACAGAATGGAGTTAGTTTTACTAATCCTTTAACATATATTGATGATGAATATGCTTGTTCTCGTAATGATGAATTTATTATTCCGGCATATAATGAACAAGTTGCTGATGGTTATATTAAAGATAATGATAGTGTAATTTTTACTAATTTCCGTCCTGACCGTGCTATTCAATTAGCAGCGGCAATAACTAATCGTGAATATGTGTGAAATTCAGAAGTAGTTCGTAATAATTTATTTTTTGTAACAATGACAGAATATAGTGCTGATGTTAAAGTTAATCAAATTGCTTTTCGAAGTCAAAATGTAAATAATGGTCTTGGTGAATGAATTAGTAAGCAAGGATTAGAACAATTACGAATTGCTGAAACTGAAAAATATGCTCATGTTACTTATTTCTTTGATGGTGGCAGAGATATTATGTTTTCTGGTGAAGAGCGCATATTAGTTCCTTCACCACGAGTTGCTACTTATGATTTAAAACCAGAAATGGCTGCCAACGAGGTTACTAAGGAATTAATTAGTAAAATTAAAATGCAAAAATATGATTTGATTGTTCTTAATTTTGCTAATCCTGATATGGTAGGACATACTGGTAATTTATTAGCTACTATTGAAGCATTACAAGTAGTTGATAAATGTTTAAAAGAAATATATGAACCATTAAAGTCTTTAGGGGGAATTATGGTATTAACAGCTGACCATGGTAATGCTGAAATTATGATTGATGAGACTGGTGATATTAATAAGAAACATACTTCACAGTTAGTGCCGTTAGTTATTACTAAATCTGATTTAGAATTGGAAACAAATACCGATATTAGTTTAGCAAATATTGCTCCAACAATTTGTGATTTATTAGGAATTAGTATTCCTGATGAAATGACAAGTAAATCAATTATTAAAAAATAACTTTACTTTGAAGGGAGGTAAATTATATGCCAGAAGATAAAAAACTTTAAATTTTAAATCTATGTTTTTACATTAGACTTGGTACATAACCCTCAATTTTATCTACTATTTTGATAATATTATCTTCTAGGTGAGGTAGAAATATTAGATAAATACAAAGATAAAAATGAATTTTATAGTCTGGTAGGCATAAAATGTTATAGTTATGTACCAAGTCTAGTATTTCAACTTGGCAATCGTTAGTTATTATTTTAATTTTTGTTGTTTTAGTTGTAAGTTTAGGAATTTTAGTTAATTTAACTAAAATGCGATTTAGTTTTCGAATTTTTACTGCTGTTGGTGTTGGTGTTGCATTTGCAATTGCTATTCAAGCGATATTAGGTTTTCCTGCTGCTGATAGTGCTACTAGTATTTGAAAGGAATTCTTAAAAGAAAAAAAAACAGAAAATCCTAATTATAATCTTTGATTGCATCAAGTTATTACTTGGATAACACTATTAAAAACTATTTTTATTAATGGAATGTTGATGTTATCTGTTCCTGTTGTATTTCTAGCAATTGCTCGGGTAGTTGCTAAACCACATACTAGCGGTTTAACAACAATGACAATTAAAGGCATTATTATTTTATTAGACTTCTTGCATTACTTATTAAAATAATTACAAATTATTTGTAAATAAAAAATACTATATAGTAATTTCTAACTTTTATTAGGTTAATACTTATGGATTTTATTAAATGTGTAAATTTTGACACAACAAAAAATTATTTTATTATTTAAATTTAATTTTAAATGCCAAATTGTAAAGTTAAGTGCAACTAAATTATTTTTCTAACCAAATATTCGATTGGTGAAAGATAATTTAGTATTTTTCTTGGTCTTTGGTTTAAAGACAATATAAATTTATGAACTGCATTTTTAGTAGTATTTGAAAAATTAAATTTTTTAGGAAATTTTTCTCTAATTAAACCATTAGTATTTTCATTAGTACCTCTTTGTCAAGGCGAATACGCATTAGCAAAATAAATTTTCACATTTAAATTTTTTTCAAGTTGTTGTCAATTAGAAAATTCTTTACCCCTATCAAATGTTATAGTCTTAACAAGATTATTTGGAAGAATTGATAAATAATGGCTAATGTTTTCGTTAACAACTTTAGTAGTTCTATTTTCAACTAACATTGCTAAAGTAAATCTTGATGTTCTTTCAACTAAAGTTATTAAACATGATTTACTTTTACCTCGTGATGATACTACAGTATCACCTTCTCAATGACCAACAGTTATACGATTATTAACATTAATATTTCGTTCTTTAATTGATTTACCATTAAATTTACCGCGATTTTCTTGAGATTTTCGTTTCTTACCTTTTCTTCTTAAATTTTTATTAGTAACTTTTTCAAGTAATCCAGAATAAATTCAATTGTAAATTGTTTTAAAACTAATAATTCATTCTTTATGAAAATTTTTAATTCTGCCATAAATTTGTTCAGGCAATCAACCTAATAGTAATTTTTGTTGTACATATTTTACTAATTCTCTATTTTTAAACTTATGAAAATAAACATGTGATTGTTTTCTGTTTTCTGCTTTATTTTGTGCAATTAATAAAAAATAATGATTACTATCTTTATTTCTATTGACTTCTCGAATAATAGTACTAATACTTCGATTAAGATTTTTAGCTATTTCACTAATTTTTACTTTAAACTTCAATTGATTCTCAATATAAATTCTTTCATATATGCCAAGATGTTTGTAACCCATATAAAAACTCCTTGCTTTGTTTTTTCTAAAATAAACTTAGCATCATGAAATTTTTATATGAGATTTTTTGCAATTTTATTTACTTGCACTTACAAGTATAATTCAGCATTAATAAAGTTAGTTTAATTTTATTAATTAAAATACCTACCTCCTTTAAAAAATTATTGTTAAGAGGAGCATTCTTACTGGTCTAAAATGTCTGTGTTACCTTACATACTTTTGATATGTTGTAGAAACCATATACATATGACAAGATTTTGGTTTCTACAAACTTGCTGTTAATTAATAAATAAATACGAACTCATTTATTTATTACAAGAAATATAAGGTTAAATTAATATTTATTATTTTTAGTTATGCCTTGTATTTTTTTGTGCCTTGTTGTTGATAAACTAAGTTTTTTAGTAAACGAAGTTTACTAACAAGTTATGTTAATTTAGTTTAAAGAAAGAGTTTAAAGAGAAATATATTGAACTAAGTTAAAAGACTAAGTTAAATATAACTAAGTTAATATAACTAAATATTGTAAGGGTGGTATGTATATGAGAAATATTGAAAATATTTTTTTAAATACTGAAAAATATCTTTTGAAAGAAACGCAAAATGCAGTACTTATTAAAGCACCAGCAATTCCCTGATTGTATGAATCTACTGGTATTTGGTTTTCAAAACGATTTGTTTATAAAGGAAAATATGAGAATTCTATTTGTATCGGAATAATTAAAGATGGTGAGTATCAGTTGGTTTTAGTTAATAATAAGAAAGGTCAAGAATCTAGTTTGATTTTAGGTCATGAGTTGTTAGGTTTTTTTGTTGCGGAGAAAAAGATTGCTAAAAAGGATGTAAGTTTTAATTATTTTAAAAATTCATTTTAAAGGTGTTTTAAGGCATTTTAAGAATAGAGGTAAAGAAAAATATAGTTTAAAAAAATTTAGGTTGGTTTTTAAGGTGTTTAAACGGTGCGGAAAGCGTATGCTCCGCCCGTTAATTATCAATGTTAGTTTGAGTTATTTAACTAAGTTATTGCATTTTTTGATTTAATGTAGTAAAAAAATTAATTTTGGAGTTTTAGAAATGAAAATGTGAGTTAGTGTGGATGAGCCTGGCAAAGATTATTGTCAAGAGTTTATATATTAGACTTGGTACATAACTATAACATTTTATGCCGACTAAACTATAAAATTCATTTTTATCTTTGTATTTATCTAACATTTGTATTTCATCTAAAAAATAATTATCAAAATAGTAGATAAAATTAAAGGTTATGTACCAAGTCTATTCTATTAATAAAAAAACCGGATTAGAACAAAAAATTTGAGCGTCTAAATCTGCAGTTGATTCTGTTAGAACTGATTTAGTTGGTGATAATTGACTTTGTTTTGATTTTGTTGAACATAATTGTTTGCTGAATTATACTTGTAAGTGCAAGTAAATAAAATTGCAAAAAATCTCATATAAAAATTTCATGATGCTAAGTTTATTTTAGAAAAAACAAAGCAAGGAGTTTTTATATGGGTTACAAACATCTTGGCATATATGAAAGAATTTATATTGAGAATCAATTGAAGTTTAAAGTAAAAATTAGTGAAATAGCTAAAAATCTTAATCGAAGTATTAGTACTATTATTCGAGAAGTCAATAGAAATAAAGATAGTAATCATTATTTTTCATTAATTGCACAAAATAAAGCAGAAAACAGAAAACAATCACATGTTTATTTTCATAAGTTTAAAAATAGAGAATTAGTAAAATATGTACAACAAAAATTACTATTAGGTTGATTGCCTGAACAAATTTATGGCAGAATTAAAAATTTTCATAAAGAATGAATTATTAGTTTTAAAACAATTTACAATTGAATTTATTCTGGATTACTTGAAAAAGTTACTAATAAAAATTTAAGAAGAAAAGGTAAGAAACGAAAATCTCAAGAAAATCACGGTAAATTTAATGGTAAATCAATTAAAGAACGAAATATTAATGTTAATAATCGTATAACTGTTGGTCATTGAGAAGGTGATACTGTAGTATCATCACGAGGTAAAAGTAAATCATGTTTAATAACTTTAGTTGAAAGAACATCAAGATTTACTTTAGCAATGTTAGTTGAAAATAGAACTACTAAAGTTGTTAACGAAAACATTAGCCATTATTTATCAATTCTTCCAAATAATCTTGTTAAGACTATAACATTTGATAGGGGTAAAGAATTTTCTAATTGACAACAACTTGAAAAAAATTTAAATGTGAAAATTTATTTTGCTAATGCGTATTCGCCTTGACAAAGAGGTACTAATGAAAATACTAATGGTTTAATTAGAAAAAAATTTCCTAAAAAATTTAATTTTTCAAATACTACTAAAAATGCAGTTCATAAATTTATATTGTCTTTAAACCAAAGACCAAGAAAAATACTAAATTATCTTTCACCAATCGAATATTTGGTTAGAAAAATAATTTAGTTGCACTTAACTTTACAATTTGGCATTTAAAATTAAATTTAAATAATAAAATAATTTTTTGTTGTGTCAAAATTTACACATTTAATAAAATCCATAAGTATTAACCTAATAAAAGTTAGAAATTACTATATAGTATTTTTTATTTACAAATAATTTGTAATTATTTTAATAAGTAATGCAAGAAGTCTAATGATTACTATCTTTATTTCTATTGACTTCTCGAATAATAGTACTAATACTTCGATTAAGATTTTTAGCTATTTCACTAATTTTTACTTTAAACTTCAATTGATTCTCAATATAAATTCTTTCATATATGCCAAGATGTTTGTAACCCATATAAAAACTCCTTGCTTTGTTTTTTCTAAAATAAACTTAGCATCATGAAATTTTTATATGAGATTTTTTGCAATTTTATTTACTTGCACTTACAAGTATAATTCAGCTTGTTTAATAAATTTCTTTTCATACTCTGTTAAAAACATACTAGACAAAACATCTTGCTCTTGAACTAATAATTCTCAATAAGAATTCACTCCTCAAACTATTAACAGTAAAGTCAAACAATATTGCATTATCAGTACGAATTAAAATTTTGCCAGCATTAACAAGAATATTTTTATATGCTAATAAAAAATTAGGATGCGTTAACCTTCTTTTATAATGTTTTTTCTTTGGTCATGGATCAGAAAAATTAAGATATATTTCAGTAATTTCATTAATAGCAAATATATTTAAAATATTACTAGCCTCAATTTGAACAAATTTTAAGTTATTAGGAATTTTTTCTAATGCCACCACTTTTTTAATGCTACCATTAATACTACTTCCGACTTTTCAATGGCAATAAAATTTATCATTGGATATTTATGTGCCATAGCAATAATAAAGTCTCCTTTACCACATCCAATTTCTAAATGACAAGGTTGACTATTATTAAAAATTTTTGATGCTCAATTACCTTGATAAGTTTGTGGTTCTTGAATAACAATTTGATAATTATTTTTTAAAAATATTTTTGCTTGCGGTTTATTTCGTAATCTCATATTATTCTCCTATCTATTAAGTAACAAAAAATAATAAAGCGATAGAAAAAAAGATTGTTGTTGATACACAGTCAATAATAGTCGTTACCAAAGGAGCCGCCATAACAGCTGGATCCAATCTTAATAATTTTGCAATAATTGGTAAAATTCCTCCCGCTACTTTAGAAATAATAATAACGATTCATAATGATAATGAAATTGTAATCATTGAAGCTCACTGATCTCAATGTAAAACACCATGATATTTAATAAGATTAATAATAATCATTCTAATAAAGTTAAAGCAAATTAAAATTAAACCAACAAAAAAAGATATTCTTAACTCTTTCCAAACAACTTGCCCATAATCTTTAACTGTAACATCACCTAATGATAATGCACGCACAATAGTCGTTGATGCTTGACTTCCAGAATTTCCTCCAGTATCAGCAATAATTGGTAATAACGGTACTAATAAAGTTAAAAACTTATTAGATAAATCACTACTATTTTTATTAGCACCAAATAAAGGTAAAAAAGCATCAATAACTAATTCCGAAAAAGTAGCTGACACTAATAAAAATAACAACCAAAATATTCGCGAACGAACAATTCTTCAAACCGAAGTTTTTAAATATAACATCTCAGTTGGTTTAATCGCAGCTAACTTTTCAATATCTTCTGTTGCTTCTTCTTCCATAACATCTAAAATATCATCAACAGTAATAATTCCAATTAACACATTTTGCTTATTAACAACAGCAACTTCATTTAAATCATATTTTTGAACAATATTAGCAACTAATTCTTGATCACTATGAGCATCAACACTAACAACATTAGTTTCCATTACACTATTAACTTCTTCCATGCTATTAGCAAAAACTAAATTTCTTAAACTAATAACTCCTAATAACTTATTCTTATTATCAGTAACATAATACTTATCACTATTTTCTGCTCTTTCACCAAGTTGTTTCACTTTTTCCAATGCTTGACCAACTTTCTCATGTTGAAGCAACTGCACAAAATCAACTGACATAATTGAACCAGCACTATTTTCTTCATAATTTAATAAGATATTAATTTCTTTTCTTTTATCACGCGATGCATTGATAATAAGCTTTTTAACAACTTCTTCAGGTATTTGTTCTAATAATTCAACAATATCATCAGCATATAATTGATTAACAATTTGCGTTATTTCCGTATTATTTAACTCATTTAATAACATTATTTTTATTTCCGTATCAAGATTAATAAAAACTTCACTAGCTATTTTTGAATCTAACAAACGAACTAAATACAAGACTTCACTAAGATTTTCCATTTTATTAATTACATCAGCTAAATCAGCACTATGCAAATTTTTTAAAATTTTTTCTAAACTTTTTTTATCATTAATATTAATTAATTTTTGCAAATTGCTAATATTTATTTGCAATAAAGACTTATTAATAGACACTAGCAATTTACCTCACAATTATGTTATTTTACTATTTATGCAATAGACTTGGTACATAACCCTCAATTTTATCTACTATTTTGATAATATTATTTTCTAGATGAAGCACAAATGTTAGATAAATATAAAGATGAAAGTGAATTTTATAGTTTGGTAGGTGCAAAATGTTATAGTTATGTACCAAGTCTAATATTAATTATATCTTGTTTAACAATAAAAGTCTTTTGTTATTTAACAATAAAATAAAAAGTAAACAATAAGTTTACTTTTTATTTATATTTATGGTGGAGATGGTGGGAATTGAACCCACGTCCAAAAATAAGTCCCAATTAACATCTACAGTTTATTTTATTCAAAAAAAGTTCATTAAAGAAAAATATGAATAAACAAGTAATATCTCTAACTAGTTAATAAAATTTCAATATTGCTTATTAACATCACAATATCTAGTTTATCAAGTATCAACATTAAACTAGCCTAGATAAACTTACGCTAAAATAATGTGCTATTTATATCCTTTAAAAGGTTGAATTAAGCAACTAATGTTGCCCCAACAAAGTTATGATTTAACATATATGTTGGAATAGCTTGATGTTCTTTTTTGTTTCCGGTTTTAACACCTCGAAGTAGATAAGGTTTACCACACCACTGCAGTTAATTGTTTGTTATTCCTGTCGAATCCATTACACCCCCATAAATTTATTATATCAAATTTATGAAATCTTTTGAATTTTTCGTTCCATATCGCGTTTTTTAACAGTCTCTCTTTTATCATAAAGTTTTTTTGCTTTTGCTAACGCAATTTCAATTTTAACTAAACCCTTACTATTAAAATATATTTTAGTAGGAACTAATTGTAAATTTTGTAATTTCATCTTCGCTTCCAACTTTAAAATCTGTTTTTTATGCAACAATAACTTTCTTGAACGATTCGGATCTGGTTTAGCACTTGATGCATAAGCATAAGTACTAATATGTAAATTCAAAATTAATGCCTCTTGATTTCTAATCAAAATATAACTTTCTTGTAATGATACATTAGATTCCCGTAAAGATTTAACCTCGGAACCTTGCAATTCAATTCCAGCTTCATAAGTATCTATTAATTCATAATTAAATCGTGCTTTACGATTTGAAGCAATTATTTTCATTGTTTAACCCTACCATTACTATTATTAGAATCTTTAAGGATAAAATCAATTTTTCTTTCTAACTTACTAGCTCACTTAACCTCAATGTTAACAATTTGTCCAAGATAATATTCTTTTCTTGTTCTTTCACCAACTAATCGCATTGTTTTTTCATTATAGTTATAATAATCATTTCGCATATCACTAACACGAATCAATCCTTCAATAGTATCTTCTAATTCTACAAAAATCCCAAAATTAGTAACTGAACTAACAATTCCCGAAAATCTTTTTCCAATTTGTGTTTCCATATACTCAGCTTTTTTCATTTGTTCTACTGCTCTTTCACATTCTAATGCTTTCAATTCGAAAATACTAGACTGTTCTGCTTGATTTTGTAAAATCGGTGCATACTTATCAACAATAACATTATTAATTTGTTTCTCAAAAAGATATTTTTTTAACATCCGATGAACAATTAAATCTGGATAACGACGAATTGGTGATGTAAAATGAGTATAACAGTTACTTGCTAAACCAAAATGCCCAATATTATTAATATCATAACGAGCTTTTTCCATACTTCGTAAAAACAAAGTAGCTACAACTTGAAATCAAGGTTTATCTTTAATATTTTCCAAAGTTAATTGCAAATCTTTAGCATAAACATTTTCAACTTTACCCTTAATGTTATATCCCATTATTTTTAATATATTATACACTTCTTTTAATTTTTTAATTTTTGGTTTATCATGAATCCGATAAATAAATGGCAAATTCATTCAATAAATAGTGCTAGCAACAGTTTCATTAGCACGAATCATAAAATCTTCAATTAACATTTCTGCTGTTGCCCGATTTCTCAAAATAATATCACTAATTTTGCCATTTTGATTAATAACTAATTTAGCCTCATTTAAATTAAAATCAATAACTCCAGCTTGCTCTTTATAATTTCTTAAAATATGATGTAAATCACGAGCAATTAAAAGCATTTGATAAATTTCGGGATGAGTTTTAATAAAATTTGGATTCTGATTACTAAAAGCTAAATTCACTTCATCATACGACATTCTTCGCTTAGTTTTAATAACTGCTGGATATATTTCATTACTAATAGTTTCACCAACAGGATTAATTTCCATTTCACAAACTATCGTTAACCGTATCTCATTTTCATTTAAAGAACAAATACCATTTGATAATTGTGGTGGTAACATCGCAATAACACGATCAACTAAATAAATAGAAGTTCCCCTAATAAAAGCTTCTTTATCCAAAGCACTATTCTCAGTAACATAATGTGCCACATCAGCAATCGCAATAAATAATTTATAATTTCCATTATCCAACTTAACAACACTAATAGCATCATCTAAATCTTTAGCATCACTACCATCAATAGTAATAAATAAATTATTTTGTAAATCTCTCCGCCCAATTAATTCTTCAGCCATTACCAATGGAGAGATTTTTTTTACTTCATTTAATGTTACATCATCAAATTTTGTCTTAACAAAAAACTCGTGAACAACAGCGATAACATCAATTCCCGGAGTATTAACATTACCAATAATATCCTGAATTTCCAATGATACTAATTGATTTTTACTAACGGACACTATTTTAGCAATAACAATCGTATCAACAATTGCAATACTTAAATTAGTAATTACAAGAACTAAATGTTGCAATTTAATATTATTAATTTTTAAAAACTTTGTTTTAGTTGTTTCATTAAAACAAACAGTAGCAACAACAGTAGTTAAAGGCCTTTTTAATACTTCAATTACCAAAGCCTCAAAATGTCGAGCATCATTTTGTTTAATATTTTTAGTAGTAAATAAAACTTCATCCATATCTAAACAACCATTTAAGTCTTGTGATTTAACAAAATACTCTTGATTATCTTTAGTTTTAATAAAACCAAAACCCTTAGAATGTAGTTGAATAATACCAGTAAGCAATTGATTTTGTAAATTTAAGGAATATTTATTACTATTATTAACTTTTAAAATATTATTAATTTTTAATTCCTTAAGTTCCAACACCATTAATTCATATTGTTCTTCATTAGTAATTTCAAGATAATTACTAATTTCTAATTTTGAAAGGGGTCGCTTTTCATTTTTTAAAATATTTAAAATTTTTTGTTTCATATACTCTCCATCAGTCATTAAACTATTAGAGTTTTCAAGAACTAATAGTTTAAATAAAAATTATAAAGTATTTTCTAAAATTCTAATAATCATTGAAAGAACAAATAAACAAGATCCACAACCTAACATCATAAATGATAAAGTTCGTGAAAGTCCTCGCTCTTTAGTTTGTGCAAAAAGCTCTTGATTACCACCGCTTAATGCCCCTAATCCTGCTTGCGTTTTCTTTGGCTGTAATAATCCAATAACAATCATTACAAAACCAATAGTTAAAAGAATAATCTCAAAGATTAATAAAATATTTTGTTTACTCATATATTAAACCTCTACTTTTATAAATTTTAATAATTACCTTGTAAATTATATCATAATCTATCATATATGTTTTATGACAATTATTTTACGGGCACGTTTAGTTTTCTTAGGTATTGCTTTGAAGAAGTAAAACAATCAGCTAATTATATTATTTAATTACTAAACCAACCCCGCCTTTCTTGTTATTGTTCTTTTTATTCATTACCATTCTATCATATTATTGAATTTTTACACAATAGACTTCTTGCATTACTTATTTATTAAACAAAATTCCTATAAAATATATTTAAAATAGAAATTATAAGGAATTTAAGATTATGAAATTTGATAAATTTAATTTTATTAATGATAAAGAATTATTACGATTAACTGGAATAAAGCAAAGTACTTTTAATAAAATGTTAAATATTTTAAAAGAAGCTGAGTTAAAAAAGTTTAAAAGAGGTGGTAAAAATAATAAATTATCATTAGAAAATAGATTATTGATGACTTTATCATATTGACGAGAATATCGTACTTATTTTCATCTTGGTAAAAGTTTTGATATTAGTGAAGCTAGTTGTTATCGAAATATCAAGTGAATTGAAGATATTTTAATCAAACATCCTGATTTTCAACAACTTGCTGGTAAAAAAGCATTAATAAATGATTATTTTAATGATAAAACAATTATTATTGATGCTACAGAAACACCCATTCAACGCCCAAAAAAAGACAAAAACAATCTTATTCAGGAAAAAAGAAAAAACACACTATTAAAACACAAGTAATTATTGAAAAAGAAAGCAAAATAATTATTGCAACAAATTTTTCTCTCGGCAAAAAGCATGATTTTTGTTTATTTAAAGAATCAAAAATCCCAATTTTAAAAAATACTAAATTAATAGTTGATAATGGTTATCAAGGAATACAAAAAATTCATAGTAATGTTCTAATACCTAAGAAAAAAACAAAGAAAAACCCTTTAAATAAAGAACAAAAACATAATAATAAATTAATTTCAAAAATGAGAATTATTATTGAAAATATTTTTGCTATTCTTAAAAAATTTAAAATTATTACTGAGCCAAATTGTAAAGTTAAGTGCAACTAAATTATTTTTCTAACCAAATATTCGATTGGTGAAAGATAATTTAGTATTTTTCTTGGTCTTTGGTTTAAAGACAATATAAATTTATGAACTGCATTTTTAGTAGTATTTGAAAAATTAAATTTTTTAGGAAATTTTTCTCTAATTAAACCATTAGTATTTTCATTAGTACCTCTTTGTCAAGGCGAATACGCATTAGCAAAATAAATTTTCACATTTAAATTTTTTTCAAGTTGTTGTCAATTAGAAAATTCTTTACCCCTATCAAATGTTATAGTCTTAACAAGATTATTTGGAAGAATTGATAAATAATGGCTAATGTTTTTGTTAACAACTTTAGTAGTTCTATTTTCAACTAACATTGCTAAAGTAAATCTTGATGTTCTTTCAACTAAAGTTATTAAACATGATTTACTTTTACCTCGTGATGATACTACAGTATCACCTTCTCAATGACCAACAGTTATACGATTATTAACATTAATATTTCGTTCTTTAATTGATTTACCATTAAATTTACCGCGATTTTCTTGAGATTTTCGTTTCTTACCTTTTCTTCTTAAATTTTTATTAGTAACTTTTTCAAGTAATCCAGAATAAATTCAATTGTAAATTGTTTTAAAACTAATAATTCATTCTTTATGAAAATTTTTAATTCTGCCATAAATTTGTTCAGGCGATCAACCTAATAGTAATTTTTGTTGTACATATTTTACTAATTCTCTATTTTTAAACTTATGAAAATAAACATGTGATTGTTTTCTGTTTTCTGCTTTATTTTGTGCAATTAATGAAAAATAATGATTACTATCTTTATTTCTATTGACTTCTCGAATAATAGTACTAATACTTCGATTAAGATTTTTAGCTATTTCACTAATTTTTACTTTAAACTTCAATTGATTCTCAATATAAATTCTTTCATATATGCCAAGATGTTTGTAACCCATATAAAAACTCCTTGCTTTGTTTTTTCTAAAATAAACTTAGCATCATGAAATTTTTATATGAGATTTTTTGCAATTTTATTTACTTGCACTTACAAGTATAATTCAGCATAAAGAAAATGATAGGGTAACCCAAGGGTTACAAGAATATTTCGCTTCGGCTCGCCAATTTACCCACATCGTATTAGCAAGCGGACAACGAGCCGAACATATATGAGTTAAAGTTCGTGATATTGCGAATTCAATAATTGTTGGCATTAGAAAAAAACCGGTTAGTATCTTTCGTCCTTATTTACAAGTTATTTATGGCACTTTTAAATCGGTGAGCGAATACGAACAATGACGATTAACTTTAATTAATGCTAAAAATGATAAAAAAGGTCGCAAAATCAAGTATCGTAGCATTCCGGAATTAGACATTTATTTCTTTAAATTGAAAATTCCGATGTCAATCTTAAATCTTTACGATAATAAATATTTATCATTCTTGCGTGAATTAAGTAATCGTGCTTTGAATGATAAATATCAACATAAATTTTGAAATGATAATGTAATGGATATTGAAGCATTAGAATATTTAAAAATGGAAAAATTCAGCAAGATACTTACTAAGTTAAAAAATAATCTGAAGAAGAAAAACAAGTAAAGGGGTTTAAAAAATGGAAAACTTAGAAAAAATGGCCAGCTTGATTGGCGATATGTTTTATAAAGTTTTTGATTTAATTTGAATTTTAACCATTCCTGGAACAGATATTCGCATTATTATTTTTCCGCTAATTATGCTTGTGATAAATCTTGTAATTGGTGGCATTTTAGGTATTCATATTGAACGACCAAAAGTTGGTTTTCATAAAAAATATCGAAAATCAGTTGCTAATTGAGGAACTAAAAAACAATCATCTAGTGGTCCAATTAAGAAATTTAGTGGTAATAGTCCTAAAAACAGACCGTGAGTTAACCAACACGGACGGCGAATAAAAAGGTAGGTTTAGAAAATGTTTAAATTAATAATATTATTTATTCTTGTTGCTGTTTTTTCTATTTTTGCTTTAAACGACTTTTTAGGTTTATGAGCCTATGTGCGTGAGGGTTTAGAATATTTTAATAAAGTTCTATCAAGTAATATTAAAATTTTAGATTTGTTTAAACCAATGATAAGGTTATTTTCCCAACATCCGATTTTCCAAATTTTAGGAACGATTTGTATTTTATCAACCATATATTTAATTTTAAGGAGTTAAAAAATGAAAAAGTTAAAGAAAATATTAAGTATTAAATGATTTAAAAGCATTTTAGGTTTTATGCGTTTTTTTATTATATTTCATACTGTTATGGTTATAATTTGAGTATTTTTAACAAGAATTCGAACTAACACAGTTGAGTTTTTTAAAGATTTTATATTGTTTGATTTTCAAAATGTATTTTTTAAAGTGTATTTTTGATTATTAATGGTTTATTTGTTAATGACAGTTGTTAAGTTAATTATTAAGCGTTTTTATTTTAATAAAGTAGTTAGAAAACATCAAAAAGAAGTTATTAATATTTCTGAATGTCCATTATATTATGAATATAAATTTTCTCATGCTTTTAAAGCAATAAAAGAGAGTTTTAAGTCGTGATGAGATGAATAAGATTATTTCTTGATTTATTTATAATGTTTATTGGTTTAGTTCCTCTAGGTGCCTTCTTTGATACAAAACAACCACCTAAACCTAATATGGAACAATTTTTTATGAAACGAGAAAAACGAGCTACAAATCCCAGTCAATGTGGTAATAGTTGTAATTTTGAGTTTTCTGAAATTTTGAATAGTAGTTTTACTCCTTCAACTTATAATTTAAAAGACGGATGATTAGATGTTGCTTTTGTTAAAAATCAATTACCTAATGATTTGGGCCCTGTTGGTAATTATATTTATTGGTCTATCGTAAAAACTGTTCGTGATTTTTATGAAAAAAATTTTACTAGTATTGAACATAATGAATATTATATTGATAAAATCATTAATGTTAAGATTACATTTACTAAAAATAAAGATTTAACTTTTAGTGAATATTTAATAACTTCATTTTCTGCCGAAATGCCTCCTTTACCAGAAAAAGATAACGAGCAACCATTACCAACCACAATAACTAAAAATGATGGTGAGTATCAATATAATCAGTTTCAAGATAAACTAGATTATTTGATGATACAACGCCGAGATTTTGATAAATTTAATTACAGTTACTTATATTGAGTCCCGATTTTTAATTTCTTTGACGATAATTTTAAATATATGAGTGAAATTTCAATTAAATTAAATGGTTTTAAACAAAATAGTAAATTTGGTTTAAGTCGCAAAAATTCATATCCGCCTGGTTTCATTGAAAAAGTTATTTTTAGAGAACTTTCCTTTTCTAGTTTTGGTGATGTTATTACTATAAAAACTGAGCATGGTAGCATTGTGGGTAATAATGAGTTTTTAGAAAATGGTAAATCACTTTGAAAATCTGGTTCGCGAACAAGTTTTGGAGGAGATTTTATTAATACTTTTTTTGGACAAGTTAATTATTATGGTAACACCTTCCATTTTTTACGCTATGATGACAAATTAAAATTTGATTTTAAAGATTTTATGCTTCATTATCAAAAAAATTTAACTATTAATTTCATTAATGATTTATTTAACAAAATTTATAAAGTTTTAGGTGGTTTTTTCGTACAATTCTTTTATGCAAGTTTTGATACAGATGCCTCTACTTATGTAGAATTAGATTACAAAGGGATGCAACAAATTCCTAAAAATGTTTTACAGATGGGTTTTTTCTATCGCTCCTTAATTACTTTTTATCCCAAACAGTATTTAATTAACTTTGGTTCAACAACAGAAAATAGTAAGAATATGATTTTTCGTTCCTATTTCTTTGTTAAAGATAAACAAATTGCCAATGGTTTTAATACTGGTAAAAGTTCTTATCAAATAGATTTTAATGTGTTAAAAGCATATGATAATCAATTATGAAACTCCACTAGTAATAAACTGCATTTTTATAATGCTAAAGTCGATGTAATGTATGGAATTAATATTTTTACACTGACTTTCCCACTATATAAAAAGAAAAATCAAAGCACTGAATATCATTATTCTTTATACGATTTTAATATTTTGAATTCAACAGCTTTTATTGGCGGCGGAATAAGTGGTAATATGGATGACTTAATTCCTACGCCCAACTGTTCTTATTGAGGTTTATTTAGTGCAATATCTTGTGGTATTCAGCACGCTTCTGTTAGTGTGTTGAATTGATTACTTGGTCTTTCAGGGATTAATCTTTTAATCCGCCCCCTTGCCAATATTGCTAAAACAACGATTAATTTTACCAAAACTGCCTTTCCGGTATTTGAAGTTATTCCGGCGTTTCAGATGTTATTTGAATTTGTAGTACCATTAGCAATTTTGTTAATGATATTAAAAAAGTTCTCTTAAATATTTCTAATATTTTTATATAAAATATAATTCCTTTGAAAGGAGGATTTTTATTTATGTGAAAATTTTTATCAGCTTTAAATTTAGTATGTATAATGTTTATTTCTGGGTGTAGTAAAAATAGCAATGATTTAAAAAAATATGATTTAGAATTTGTCGAAATTTTAAATAGTAGCTTTACTCCTTCAACTTATAATTTAAAAGACGGATGATTAGATGTTGCTTTTGTTAAAAATCAATTACCTAATGATTTGGGCCCTGTTGGTAATTATATTTATTGGTCTATCGTAAAAACTGTTCGTGATTTTTATGAAAAAAATTTTACTAGTATTGAACATAATGAATATTATATTGATAAAATCATTAATGTTAAGATTACATTTACTAAAAATAAAGATTTAACTTTTAGTGAATATTTAATAACTTCATTTTCTGCCGAAATGCCTTATTAATTTTAGTAATTTAATAACCATTCTTGAAAATCGTATTACAAAAAATACGATTTTCTTAATTTAAGGAGTTTAAAAAAATGAAATATATTATTTCCCAAGCTGATTTAGCAGATTTAAAAGCAAAAGTCCAAAGTTGATTAAGTACTAATTGTCGTAATCCTTATTACTATAAAACTAAAAAACGCATCACTGCCTATTTAAATTTATGTACTTATTTATGTATATGGAAGAAACTACTTTAACAAAACTTATTAAAAAATATTTTAAAGGTGCAACAAAAACTTTTTATCGTTGGGCACAAAAAATTATGACCGCTTATTATTCTGACAATTTAGATTTGTTATTGTTTAAAACCACAAAACCACAAAACCTTAATTATCAATATAGTTTAAATTCTCGCAAAAAAGTATGTGATTTATATTTTGATTACAAAAATATCAAAGCCGGTGGAATATGGTCTTTATTTAATAATTTAAAAATTGGTTTTCACGATACCAAAAATTCAGAAGTTCCTAAAAACATCAAAACTTTTTATCGCTGAATTAAATCTGACCCTCGTTGAAAAGAATTAAAACAACAAATCAAACAAACCAAACGCCATTTTAAGCGTTATGAAGTCTCTGAGATTGGTCTTTTACAAATGGATGCCAAAATTATTACCCCATCAAATTTTCCGGTTGATAAAAAATATTACATTTATGATTTCATTGACGAAATGACACGAATAGTATTTGGCTATGTTTATGATAGTTTAGGAACTAATAATGCGATTAATGCCGTGCAAAGAGCAATGAAAGATTTTAGTGAGCTTGGCATAACCATTAAACGCCTTCGTACTGATAATGCTCCAGAATTTACAACTACTAACTGAAGTAATAAGAAAGCATACAAAGTAAAAGAAAGGCCTTTTACAACCTTTCTTTCAAAAAATGGAATCATTCACGAGACGACGCCAATTCGTTCACCACAATCAAATGGTAAAATTGAACGATTCCATCAGCATTATACCAAGTTATTTTATTCTAATAACAAAAAACTAAACCAAAATGAACTTCAACATTATTTAAACAAATACTATTATTTTTATAACTTTGAACGCCCCCATTCATCATTAAACACTAAAACTCCATTTCAAACATTACAAAAATTTGTTTAAATTACGCTTGTATTTTTTAATTGAACAAGAAATTGAAATTTTTTATGTTAAAGCAACTACTTTTAAGATACTTAGTAAGTTTTTCATATTTTATTAAAATTAAATATTTGTATTTATGTATTTGTTGTAATACTTAAACGAAGATAATTTGTTATTTCAAGTCAAAATTTATCAATTTTTTCTTCTATTTTTTCAATTTTTAATTCGTTTTCTGAACTATTTTCATTTTCTAATTTATTATTTTTATCTTCAAGAATTTTAATTTTAGTTTTTAATCTTTCTACTTGAAAAGTAATATTTTCTTTCGACTTATTAACTTGATTAATATTAATATTATTAATTTCTTCTTTTATTTTATTATTTTTTTCAAAAAATTCTAATTCTTTTTTAGCTTTATCACAATTAATATTATTAATTTCTTCTTTTATTTTATTATCTTTTTTAATAAATTCTAATTGAACTTTTGAAATATCTGTTTGAGCATCTCAATATTTTACCTGAGCATCTTTAATTGCAATAGAATTAGCAATAGTTACTCCGGATAAAGCCGCATTTGTTGCACTATTTACAGCAGACGCGGTATTGCTTACAGCACCAGTAATATTATATGCAGCTTGACTTTTAGAATTAGGGGTATTAATAATGTGATTAACAACATCACCTGTGCTTACCGAGGGAGTGGGAGAAAGGTTAGGAAGGGTTTCGGTATTTATGCCAATAGATGAAGTAGTAATACCAATAGAATCAAGACCTAGAGCTCTTTTATTTCTACTTAATCTTTTTAGATTATTTGTCTGTAAATAATTAATTTCTTTTTTTGTTGGAGCTGGAGAGTTTCCAACAAGTCCGGTCATTCCGCTTCCGACGATGGTGATTGTCCCTAAGATTGATAATAATTTTTTCATATTAATTTAAGTCCTTTTCATGAATTTTCACTAATTAATAAAATTTACAACCTCTCTCTAAATAATTTATCTGTAATTTCTTTACCTTGGAATTTAATTATAAACTATTTTTTAAAACTTCCTTATAATTTTGTCGTTATTTATAAAAATTTTAAATAAAAAAATAAATCCATTCCTTTTTAAAAAACTTCTTGTACTTGTCATAAGTCTGTGGTATATTACAAATAAAGATAGTAATCATTATTTTTCATTAATTGCACAAAATAAAGCAGAAAACAGAAAACAATCACATGTTTATTTTCATAAGTTTAAAAATAGAGAATTAGTAAAATATGTACAACAAAAATTACTATTAGGTTGATCGCCTGAACAAATTTATGGCAGAATTAAAAATTTTCATAAAGAATGAATTATTAGTTTTAAAACAATTTACAATTGAATTTATTCTGGATTACTTGAAAAAGTTACTAATAAAAATTTAAGAAGAAAAGGTAAGAAACGAAAATCTCAAGAAAATCGCGGTAAATTTAATGGTAAATCAATTAAAGAACGAAATATTAATGTTAATAATCGTATAACTGTTGGTCATTGAGAAGGTGATACTGTAGTATCATCACGAGGTAAAAGTAAATCATGTTTAATAACTTTAGTTGAAAGAACATCAAGATTTACTTTAGCAATGTTAGTTGAAAATAGAACTACTAAAGTTGTTAACGAAAACATTAGCCATTATTTATCAATTCTTCCAAATAATCTTGTTAAGACTATAACATTTGATAGGGGTAAAGAATTTTCTAATTGACAACAACTTGAAAAAAATTTAAATGTGAAAATTTATTTTGCTAATGCGTATTCGCCTTGACAAAGAGGTACTAATGAAAATACTAATGGTTTAATTAGAGAAAAATTTCCTAAAAAATTTAATTTTTCAAATACTACTAAAAATGCAGTTCATAAATTTATATTGTCTTTAAACCAAAGACCAAGAAAAATACTAAATTATCTTTCACCAATCGAATATTTGGTTAGAAAAATAATTTAGTTGCACTTAACTTTACAATTTGGCATAATGATTAATAAATTTTTTCTCACAAGCAACATGCAAATATCATTTATCACTAAATAGATGTAAACACCAGCGACATATTTTATAATTTATCTTTCCTTTCAAAATTTAAAAACCCTTTTCATCGCAAGAATTACAGATTCCAACTGTATTTTTATTACCAATGACATAGCTTTCGCTGTCGCATTCAATACAAAATATTACTGCCAAAAGAAAACACCCCCTAAAAGTTTGTAGAAAACAAAATCTTGTCATATGTATATGGTTTCTACACAATATTTACAATTACTTATTGATATATATATATATATATATATATAATTGATTTATTCATTGGAAAGGAGTATTAATAAGATGTTTTAAAAATTATTAATATCTTAGATAATTTTTTATATTAACAAGTATAATATAGTTGTTAGTCAGCAATGACTAAAAGACAAAAATGAAAGGAAGGTTTAATCATAGATGATAAAATCAAATAAAAATATGTCAAGAATGCTAGTTGCATTAGCATTTACAATGTCACCAGTTTTTGCTGTTGCTGCTTGTAATACTAGTATTAAAGATGACCAAGCAAAAATAAAAACAGGAGACTTAAAAAAATTAAATATTATACCCCCTAAAATTGAAGTTTTTAATAATGTTAAAGACAAAACTGCTGTAACAACAGACGAAATTACTATTGTTGTGAATACAATTGTTAAAATTGCCATTGATCAAATTGTTACTAATGCTAATTTAATTGCTGATTATAGTATTAAAATTGAAAAAGATGGTGAAATAATTACTGGTACTTATGATTTGACAAGCAAAACTGTTCTTGATAGAACTTTTAATATTACAGTTCATAAAACTCAAACTGCAAAATTAAAAGGAATACACAAATCACAAAGCATTGTGTTTCCGAAATTAAAAGGAGCAAAAGAAGTTGTTGCCAAAGCAGATTTAAGTAAGTTAGAAGATATTGATTCTCCAATAACTGTTGAAGCCACTGAAAATACTAATACAAGTGATGCTAAAATTAAAACTGCTGTTGAAGCAAAAGTTTTAGAAGAAGTTAAAAAATTACCGAATGGACCTGCTGTTGAAGCCACTGATTTAGATATTACTGTGAAAAAAACAGATGGAAATGATTTAGATGCTACAACTAGTTTAGCAACGGAAATTACTGTAAATGTAGAAGTTAAAGCAAGTGATGATGGTGAAACAAAACTTGTAGGTACAAAAACTATTACTGTAAAAATTGCTAAAATTATACCAGAAGTGGTAAAAGCAGATTTAAGCACCTTAACAAATATTGATTCTCCAATAACTGTTGAAGCCACTGAAAATACTAATACAAGTGATGCTAAAATTAAAACTGCTGTTGAAGCAAAAGTTTTAGAAGAAGTTAAAAAATTACCGAATGGACCTGCTGTTGAAGCCACTGATTTAGATATTACTGTGAAAAAAACAGATGGAAATGATTTAGATGCTACAACTAGTTTAGCAACGGAAATTACTGTAAATGTAGAAGTTAAAGCAAGTGATGATGGTGAAACAAAACTTGTAGGTACAAAAACTATTACTGTAAAAATTGCTAAAATTATACCAGAAGTGGTAAAAGCAGATTTAAGCACCTTAACAAATATTGATTCTCCAATAACTGTTGAAGCCACTGAAAATACTAATACAAGTGATGCTAAAATTAAAACTGCTGTTGAAGCAAAAGTTTTAGAAGAAGTTAAAAAATTACTGAATGGACCTGCTGTTGAAGCCACTGAATTAGATATTACTGTGAAAAAAACAGATGGAAATGATTTAGATGCTACAACTAGTTTAGCAACGGAAATTACTGTAAATGTAGAAGTTAAAGCAAGTGATGATGGTGAAACAAAACTTGTAGGTACAAAAACTATTACTGTAAAAATTGCTAAAATTATACCAGAAGTGGCAAAAGCAGATTTAAGCACCTTAACAAATATTGATTCTCCAATAACTGTTGAAGCCACTGAAAATACTAATACAAGTGATGCTAAAATTAAAACTGCTGTTGAAGCAAAAGTTTTAGAAGAAGTTAAAAAATTACTGAATGGACCTGCTGTTGAAGCCACTGAATTAGATATTACTGTGAAAAAAACAGATGGAAATGATTTAGATGCTACAACTAGTTTAGCAACGGAAATTACTGTAAATGTAGAAGTTAAAGCAAGTGATGATGGTGAAACAAAACTTGTAGGTACAAAAACTATTACTGTAAAAATTGCTAAAATTATACCAGAAGTGGCAAAAGCAGATTTAAGCACCTTAACAAATATTGATTCTCCAATAACTGTTGAAGCCACTGAAAATACTAATACAAGTGATGCTAAAATTAAAACTGCTGTTGAAGCAAAAGTTTTAGAAGAAGTTAAAAAATTACCGAATGGACCTGCTGTTGAAGCCACTGATTTAGATATTACTGTGAAAAAAACAGATGGAAATGATTTAGATGCTACAACTAGTTTAGCAACGGAAATTACTGTAAATGTAGAAGTTAAAGCAAGTGATGGTGGTGAAACAAAACTTGTAGGTACAAAAACTATTACTGTAAAAATTGCAAAATTAATTTAATTTATTAAATAAAATTAATGAGAACATAAAATTTAAGTAGGGAAAGGACATAATGTTCTTTCTCTTTATTTTGTAAATATTTTATAGAAAAATAGTTTTTGTACCTACAAGTTTTGTTTCACCACCATCGCCACAAACAATTATTTTGTCATAATTAATATTTACATAATGTTTTTGTAATTCTTTAATAGACTTCTTGCATTACTTATTTATTAAACAAAATTCCTATAAAATATATTTAAAATAGAAATTATAAGGAATTTAAGATTATGAAATTTGATAAATTTAATTTTATTAATGATAAAGAATTATTACGATTAACTGGAATAAAGCAAAGTACTTTTAATAAAATGTTAAATATTTTAAAAGAAGCTGAGTTAAAAAAGTTTAAAAGAGGTGGTAAAAATAATAAATTATCATTAGAAAATAGATTATTGATGACTTTATCATATTGACGAGAATATCGTACTTATTTTCATCTTGGTAAAAGTTTTGATATTAGTGAAGCTAGTTGTTATCGAAATATCAAGTGAATTGAAGATATTTTAATCAAACATCCTGATTTTCAACAACTTGCTGGTAAAAAAGCATTAATAAATGATTATTTTAATGATAAAACAATTATTATTGATGCTACAGAAACACCCATTCAACGCCCAAAAAAGACAAAAACAATCTTATTCAGGAAAAAAGAAAAAACACACTATTAAAACACAAGTAATTATTGAAAAAGAAAGCAAAATAATTATTGCAACAAATTTTTCTCTCGGCAAAAAGCATGATTTTTGTTTATTTAAAGAATCAAAAATCCCAATTTTAAAAAATACTAAATTAATAGTTGATAATGGTTATCAAGGAATACAAAAAATTCATAGTAATGTTCTAATACCTAAGAAAAAAACAAAGAAAAACCCTTTAAATAAAGAACAAAAACATAATAATAAATTAATTTCAAAAATGAGAATTATTATTGAAAATATTTTTGCTATTCTTAAAAAATTTAAAATTATTACTGAAAAATATCGTAATCGTAGAAAACGATTTAGTTTAAGATTTAATTTAATTGCTTCAATTTATAATTTGCAATTATAGATAACATAAAATATTTATTTAAAATTAAATTTAAATGCTGAATTATACTTGTAAGTGCAAGTAAATAAAATTGCAAAAAATCTCATATAAAAATTTCATGATGCTAAGTTTATTTTAGAAAAAACAAAGCAAGGAGTTTTTATATGGGTTACAAACATCTTGGCATATATGAAAGAATTTATATTGAGAATCAATTGAAGTTTAAAGTAAAAATTAGTGAAATAGCTAAAAATCTTAATCGAAGTATTAGTACTATTATTCGAGAAGTCAATAGAAATAAAGATAGTAATCATTATTTTTCATTAATTGCACAAAATAAAGCAGAAAACAGAAAACAATCACATGTTTATTTTCATAAGTTTAAAAATAGAGAATTAGTAAAATATGTACAACAAAAATTACTATTAGGTTGATCGCCTGAACAAATTTATGGCAGAATTAAAAATTTTCATAAAGAATGAATTATTAGTTTTAAAACAATTTACAATTGAATTTATTCTGGATTACTTGAAAAAGTTACTAATAAAAATTTAAGAAGAAAAGGTAAGAAACGAAAATCTCAAGAAAATCGCGGTAAATTTAATGGTAAATCAATTAAAGAACGAAATATTAATGTTAATAATCGTATAACTGTTGGTCATTGAGAAGGTGATACTGTAGTATCATCACGAGGTAAAAGTAAATCATGTTTAATAACTTTAGTTGAAAGAACATCAAGATTTACTTTAGCAATGTTAGTTGAAAATAGAACTACTAAAGTTGTTAACGAAAACATTAGCCATTATTTATCAATTCTTCCAAATAATCTTGTTAAGACTATAACATTTGATAGGGGTAAAGAATTTTCTAATTGACAACAACTTGAAAAAAATTTAAATGTGAAAATTTATTTTGCTAATGCGTATTCGCCTTGACAAAGAGGTACTAATGAAAATACTAATGGTTTAATTAGAGAAAAATTTCCTAAAAAATTTAATTTTTCAAATACTACTAAAAATGCAGTTCATAAATTTATATTGTCTTTAAACCAAAGACCAAGAAAAATACTAAATTATCTTTCACCAATCGAATATTTGGTTAGAAAAATAATTTAGTTGCACTTAACTTTACAATTTGGCAAAAATAAAATAATTTTTTGTTGTGTCAAAATTTACACATTTAATAAAATCCATAAGTATTAACCTAATAAAAGTTAGAAATTACTATATAGTATTTTTTATTTACAAATAATTTGTAATTATTTTAATAAGTAATGCAAGAAGTCTAATTAATAAATCACGATAATCCATCGTATTTATTCGTTTACCAACTTTTAACATTAGAAAATGACCTCGTTTGTTTTCTAATTCTCTACGAGCATTTTTGTAATTTTTTTCTTTATGTCCGGTATGAAAAGTAACTAAACGAATTCTTTGGTCTTGTTTAACTTTCTGATCTAATGTCGCTAAAAATGTCTCATCTAGTTGAATATATAAATCCTTATTTTTAACATCAATTCTATTTTTAGTTTCTTTTTCTGCTAATTGAAAATATTCAGCAATATCGTATTTATTTAAAATATTTGAAATACTACCTTTTGAAATATAACAATGATTTAGAGCATCTAAAACATCGCGATAGCGTTTGCCATCACCCAGAAGACTTAAAACTTTAAATTGGACATCAAAATAAATGCGTTGTTTTGGCAATAAACCAATTTCTTTATCTAGTAAACATACATATTCAAATTTACCTGATTTTTGATTTCAATATTTATATCGGCGTCGTTTAAAAGTAACATCACCAAAAATTGTAATAATTGTTCTTAAAGCAAAATGAACTACTTTATAACCTTGTTTTAAGCGATAATGATATTTATATAAGTATTCATCTAATTTCTCATATTCGTTAGCTAATTGTTTACATTTATTGATGTACATATTTTTGTGGGTTGTAAATAAACTAAATCAATGCTTATTTTCTAGGGTTTTTAAATTATTATTAATTTCTAACATAAAAATCGCCTTTCTTGGTAGTAATTTTAACAAAGTTAAATTTTGTTAGTTTATTTTTCTTTTTTAAAGGTAAATGTTTTTCTAGAAGTAGTATTAAATATTCTGGAAAAATGATAGAAATTCTTATTTAATTATTTATAATTAATTTGTATTAATTAAATTGTAAAAATTTAAGGAAGGATGTTAATTGTTTAGTAAATTTTATTAATTAGTAAAAATTCATAAAAAGGATTTGGTTAATATGAAAAAATTACTTGGTTTATTAAGTACAATAACAATAGCGAGTAGTGGAGCGGCAGGAATTGTTGCTAATAGTCCAATGCCAATAAAAAAAGGAAAAACAATACAAAATAATGATAAATTAAATTTTTCTGAAACAATTAATTTAGGAAATTTAACTAGAAATAAAAGAGAAACAAATTCATTTGATGATTATTTAGAATTTAATAATAAATATGCCAAATTGTAAAGTTAAGTGCAACTAAATTATTTTTCTAACCAAATATTCGATTGGTGAAAGATAATTTAGTATTTTTCTTGGTCTTTGGTTTAAAAATAATATAAATTTATGAACTGCATTTTTAGTAGTATTTGAAAAATTAAATTTTTTAGGAAATTTTTCTCTAATTAAACCATTAGTATTTTCATTAGTACCTCTTTGTCAAGACGAATACGCATTAGCAAAATAAATTTTCACATTTAAATTTTTTTCAAGTTGTTGTCAATTAGAAAATTCTTTACCCCTATCAAATGTTATAGTCTTAACAAGATTATTTGGAAGAATTGATAAATAATGGCTAATGTTTTCGTTAACAACTTTAGTAGTTCTATTTTCAACTAACATTGCTAAAGTAAATCTTGATGTTCTTTCAACTAAAGTTATTAAACATGATTTACTTTTACCTCGTGATGATACTACAGTATCACCTTCTCAATGACCAACAGTTATACGATTATTAACATTAATATTTCGTTCTTTAATTGATTTACCATTAAATTTACCGCGATTTTCTTGAGATTTTCGTTTCTTACCTTTTCTTCTTAAATTTTTATTAGTAACTTTTTCAAGTAATCCAGAATAAATTCAATTGTAAATTGTTTTAAAACTAATAATTCATTCTTTATGAAAATTTTTAATTCTGCCATAAATTTGTTCAGGCGATCAACCTAATAGTAATTTTTGTTGTACATATTTTACTAATTCTCTATTTTTAAACTTATGAAAATAAACATGTGATTGTTTTCTGTTTTCTGCTTTATTTTGTGCAATTAATGAAAAATAATGATTACTATCTTTATTTCTATTGACTTCTCGAATAATAGTACTAATACTTCGATTAAGATTTTTAGCTATTTCACTAATTTTTACTTTAAACTTCAATTGATTCTCAATATAAATTCTTTCATATATGCCAAGATGTTTGTAACCCATATAAAAACTCCTTGCTTTGTTTTTTCTAAAATAAATTTAGCATCATGAAATTTTTATATGAGATTTTTTGCAATTTTATTTACTTGCACTTACAAGTATAATTCAGCAAAATAATTAAAAAACTACTAAAATAAACAAAAAAGCGGTAAAATATTAGCATATTTAAAAAATAAGGAGCTATTAATGAAAAAACATCCTGTGGTCAAAGAAATTTTATTTACCCAAAAACAAATTATTGAACGAACTAAAGCATTAGCATTAGAAATTAGTAAATACTATCAATCTAATGACTCAACAATTATTCTTTTAGGAATTCTTAAAGGATGTATTCCCTTTTTAGCTGAATTTATTAGTCACTTAACAATTGAATGTGAAATTGACTTTATGGCGATTGCTTCTTTCCACGGTGGAATCGAAGCTAGTAACACACCACAAATTATCATGGATATTAACCAAGATATTACTAATCGTGATATTTTAATTATTGAAGACATCATTGAAAGTGGTGCCAGTTTACTAGCCATCAAAGAATATCTATTTCTAAAAGGAGCTAAAACGGTAAAAATGGTAACATTACTAGACAAAACTAAAGGAAGAAAGGTTGAACTTAACGCTGATTGAACCGGTTTTAAAGCCCCCCAAGAGTTTCTTATTGGTTATGGTCTTGATTATCAAGAAAAACTCCGTAACTTACCTTATGTCGCCATTGCTGATATGGAAAAAATAGCCCTCCTAGAAAAACAATAATGTCTCCAAACAAAAATACCTAACATTGTGTAATGTTAGGTATTTTAATTAATTGCTGAATTATACTTGTAAGTGCAAGTAAATAAAATTGCAAAAAATCTCATATAAAAATTTCATGATGCTAAGTTTATTTTAGAAAAAACAAAGCAAGGAGTTTTTATATGGGTTACAAACATCTTGGCATATATGAAAGAATTTATATTGAGAATCAATTGAAGTTTAAAGTAAAAATTAGTGAAATAGCTAAAAATCTTAATCGAAGTATTAGTACTATTATTCGAGAAGTCAATAGAAATAAAGATAGTAATCATTATTTTTCATTAATTGCACAAAATAAAGCAGAAAACAGAAAACAATCACATGTTTATTTTCATAAGTTTAAAAATAGAGAATTAGTAAAATATGTACAACAAAAATTACTATTAGGTTGATCGCCTGAACAAATTTATGGCAGAATTAAAAATTTTCATAAAGAATGAATTATTAGTTTTAAAACAATTTACAATTGAATTTATTCTGGATTACTTGAAAAAGTTACTAATAAAAATTTAAGAAGAAAAGGTAAGAAACGAAAATCTCAAGAAAATCGCGGTAAATTTAATGGTAAATCAATTAAAGAACGAAATATTAATGTTAATAATCGTATAACTGTTGGTCATTGAGAAGGTGATACTGTAGTATCATCACGAAGTAAAAGTAAATCATGTTTAATAACTTTAGTTGAAAGAACATCAAGATTTACTTTAGCAATGTTAGTTGAAAATAGAACTACTAAAGTTGTTAACGAAAACATTAGCCATTATTTATCAATTCTTCCAAATAATCTTGTTAAGACTATAACATTTGATAGGGGTAAAGAATTTTCTAATTGACAACAACTTGAAAAAAATTTAAATGTGAAAATTTATTTTGCTAATGCGTATTCGCCTTGACAAAGAGGTACTAATGAAAATACTAATGGTTTAATTAGAGAAAAATTTCCTAAAAAATTTAATTTTTCAAATACTACTAAAAATGCAGTTCATAAATTTATATTGTCTTTAAACCAAAGACCAAGAAAAATACTAAATTATCTTTCACCAATCGAATATTTGGTTAGAAAAATAATTTAGTTGCACTTAACTTTACAATTTGGCAATTACTACTTCATTCACAATTCAATCCCTAAAAAAGCAATAAACAAACTACCCACCAAATATGTTAGCGCAAAGGTAATGAGAAAATAAAACAGCAAAGCCTCACGAGGTTTTTTAGGATTCAAAATGCTATTTCATAATACAGCACTAGTTCCCAAACTACAAAACAAAAAAGCAATCAAATAAATCGCAATTTTAATTAAATGAATTGATAACGCCGTATCCATAAATAAACTCCCTTCTACTAAAAATTAGTCATCTTAGTATGACGATCTTTTGCTAACTGTAATAAATGATCTTTCGCTTTATGATCATATTCAATATAATCAGTTAAAATTTTAACTTCTTTCTTTGTTGAATATAATATTCCTGAAGAAATAAGTAATTTATAAGTTTTTTTATGTTGTTTAACAAACATTTGTGCTATTTCCAAATTAGCAACAATAGAAATATGTTGTTCTAAAATTCCGATATAACCCTCAGTAGTTTTAACAGTTACAATTTCAACGACATCATAAAAGAAAATTCCTAATGGTGTTATAATTTTTAGTTTTATCGCCATTGATTTTAACCCTCTGTTAATTCTTTAGCCTTAGCAATCGCTTCTTCAATGCTACCAACAAACAAAAAAGCTTGTTCTGGCAATTTATCGTGTTTACCAGCTAATATTTCTTTAAAACTTTGAATTGTTTTTGCTATCGGAACAAAACTACCTTTCATTCCTGTAAATTTTTCAGCAACCGAAAATGACTGTGATAAAAAATTCCGAATCTTTCTCGCACGATTAACAAGCAATTTATCTTCATCTGATAATTCTTCCATTCCCAAAATTGCAATAATATCTTGTAATTCTTTAAATCTTTGTAAAATTTGTTGCACTTTTCTAGCAACTTGATAATGTTCTTGACCAACAACTTCTGGATCTAATAGTCGTGAAGAAGAATTTAAAGGATCAATCGCTGGATAAATCCCTAAAGCCGCAATACTACGATCTAATACCGTTCTAGCATCTAAATGACTAAAAGTAGTTGCTGGCGCTGGATCAGTTAAATCATCAGCGGGAACATAAATTGCTTGTACTGATGTAATTGAACCTTTTTTTGTTGAAGTAATTCTTTCTTGTAAAGCTCCCATTTCTGTTGCTAAAGTTGGCTGATAACCCACTGCTGAAGGCATTCTTCCTAATAAAGCCGAAACTTCACTTCCAGCCTGAGTAAAACGAAAAATATTATCAATAAACAATAACACATCTTGATTTTGCTCATCACGAAAATACTCAGCCATTGTTAATCCTGTTAATGCCACTCGCATTCTTGCTCCCGGAGGTTCATTCATTTGTCCAAAAACTAATGCTGTTTTATTAATAACATTAGCTTCAATCATTTCATAATATAAATCATTCCCCTCACGAGTCCGTTCACCAACACCAGCAAAAACAGAAATCCCACCATGTTCTTTAGCAATGTTATTAATTAATTCTTGCACCAAAACCGTTTTACCAACACCAGCCCCACCAAAAAGACCAATCTTACCACCACGAGCATAAGGAACTAACAAATCAATAACTTTTATTCCCGTCTCTAAAATTTCCGCTGTTGTGCTTTGTTCTTCATAACTTGGAGCAATACGATGAATTGGCATTCTTTGGGTTCCTTTAGGAATTATTGAACCATCTAACGGTTCACCTAAAACATTAAAAATTCTTCCTAAAGTTTCTTTCCCTACCGGAACCATAATTGCTTTTCCTGTATCAATCGCTTTTAAACCTCTAATTAATCCTTCTGTTGGTCCCATTGAAATTGTTCTCACAATATCATCGCCTAATGCTTGCATTACTTCAACAACTAACTTTTCACCATTATTATGAATTTCCACAGCATTATACAAATTAGGTAAACTGTTATGCGAAAAACGAATATCAATAACTGGTCCTAAAATTTGAATAACTTTACCTTCATTATGCTTTTGTTTTTCAACTTTTTTCATAATTAATTGTCTCCTTTCCTAATTTGTACTATCAGCCGCAGCAATAATTTCAGCAATCTCTTGCGTTATTTTAGCTTGACGAGAACGATTATATTGCAATGTTAAATTATCTTTCAATTCATTAGCATTATTAGTAGCATTTTCCATCGCTAACCTTCTTGATGCTTGTTCCGATACTTGTGATTCACTAATGGCACTATAAATAATAGTATTTAAATATAATAAAATTGTTGTTTCTAATACCGTTTGAGCATCCGGTTCAAACTCAAACAATGAATTTTGCTGAGTATTAATTTTAGCAATCGGTAACAATTGCAATGTCGTTGGTTGAAACAAAATATTATTAATAAATTTTGTATAAACTAATTTAATCCGTTCAATTTCTTTATTGTTAAACATACTTAAAACTTGAAAACCAATTTCTTGTGCTTGATGATATTCAAAATTTAAATCTAAATTAGAATAACTATTAATGACATTATAACCACGATTTTGATAATAACTAATCCCTTTAGCACCAATTACAATTAATAAATCACTTTTTTTAATTTCTGGGATTACTAATTTATGAATATTATAGTTATAACCAGCACAAAGACCAATATTAGAATTAATAATAATTCATACTGCTGTTCGGAAATGTGAACCATCATCTTTTTGTAAATATATGGAATCATTAGTATTGCTAATAATATGATGAAAAACATCATACATTTCTTCACTATATGGTCTAATCTCTTGAATTCTTTTACTAGCTTTTTTTAATTTTGCTGTTGCTACTAATTGCAAAGCACGAGAAATTTTACCAATCGTATTAATTGTTTGAATACGATTTTTAATCCGAAAATCTTGTTGCATAACTATTAATGACGACCTTTTTTAACTTTAATTTTACCTTGAATCAATAACAATTCTCATTGTTCTTTTGTTCCATAACTAGTAATTTCATATTTATCAATTTTACTAACTAAATGATAAACTACTTTAATAATTTCCGTATCAACTTTACTTTTTAACTCTTTAGAAAAGGTTTTAACTTTTTTTAATTCCTGATATATCTTATGAGCTTCTTTATTATTTTTAAAATAATTAATAATATTTTCTTTAAACAATAAAATCTTATCTAAAGGAATTCATTGAATTCTTCGTAAATTAATTGCTAATAATAAAATTGCTTGATTAGTTTGTGATAATGGACTATATTGCGTTTGTTTTAAAATATCAATCGCTCGTTGTCCATGTTCTAAAACTCTTTTTGTCATTTCATCTAAATCAGAACCAAATTGGGCAAAAGCTTGCAATTCATTATATTGTGCTAATTCTAATTTTAATGTTCCTGCAACCTGTTTAATCGCTTTAATTTGAGCAGCACTACCAACTCGCGAAACTGAAAGTCCAAGTTCAACAGCTGGGCGAATCCCTGCATTAAATAATTGACTAGTTAAAAAAATTTGACCATCAGTAATAGAAATAACATTAGTAGGAATATATGCTGAAATATCACCAGCTTGCGTTTCAATAATTGGCAATGCTGTAATTGAACCATTACCATTATCCTTATTTAATTTTGCCGCTCGTTCTAATAAGCGTGAATGCAAGTAAAAAACATCACCGGGATATGCTTCTCTTCCTGGTGGTCTTCGTAACAACAAGGCCATTGTACGATATGCAACCGCATGCTTACTTAAATCATCATAAACAATTAAAACATCTTTACCTTGTTCCATTCACTCCTCAGCAATAGTAACACCCGTATATGGTGCTAAATATTGCAATGGTGCTAATTCACTGGCACCAGCAGCAACAATCGTCGTATAACTCATTGCCCCTGTTTGTTTTAATCGTTCCACAATTTGCGCAACAGTAGAAGATTTTTGACCAATAGCAACATAAACACAATAAACATCTTTACCTTGTTGATTCAAAATCGTATCAATCGCAATTGCGGTTTTACCAGTTTGACGATCACCAATAATTAATTCTCGTTGTCCTTTACCAATAGGAATCATTGCATCAATTGCTAAAATACCTGTTTGCAATGATTCATCAACTGATTGTCGCGTCATAACTCCTGGGGCAATTCTTTCAACAGGGCGTTTCTTTTTACTTTTAATCGCTCCTTTACCATCAATTGGTTGTCCCAAGGCATTAACAACTCTTCCTAATAACTCATCACCAACAACAGTTTCAACAACTTGTTTTGTTCGTTTAACAGCATCGCCTTCCTTAATATAAGTATCATCACCCATTAAAACAACGCCGACAGCATCTTCTTCTAAGTTTAAAACCATTCCATAAACATCATTATCAAAAAGTAATAACTCACCGAGCATTGCCTTATCTAATCCATGAAGCACAGCAATTCCATCACCGACACTAATAACACTACCTTCTTCACTTAATTCATTTTTTTTACCATAATGTTTAATTTGATTTTTAATTACATCAGCAATTTCATTTACCTTAAATGACATCTATATCACCTGCCTTACTTATTTTCAATATTTCGTTTCATTGCCAATAATCGCCCTTTTATTGAACCATCAAAAATTTGATCTTGAACTTTTACTTTTATGCCAGCAATTAGACTAAGATCAATTTTATTAACTAATTCCACTTTTTGTTGTAAAATCTTTGCAATTTTTTTCTCAATTTTATCAATAGCTTCTTGTTGCAATTTTATTGTTGAAAAAACAATTCCATAAAAAACATTCGCTCTTTCATTGCACAGATTACGAAATACTTTAAGAATTAATCTCACTTGCCGAAAATTATTGCGATCAATTAATAATTTAAAAAAATTAACAAAAATATCATTAGCTTTATCTTTAAAAATTTTATCAATAATCTTTTTTTGTTTTTGTTTTTCTAAATTATGTGTTGACAAAATATCAATAATTCGTGGATACTCAAAAAACAATTTAATTAAATGAATTGATTGCCTTAACATAATATCAAGTTGTTTTTCTTCTTGTCCTACCTTTAGTAGTGCTAATGCTCAATTTTGAATCATTAAACTAACTCCTAATCTAATTGTTTAATAAAATCATCAATCAAAACTTCATTTTGTTCACAATCAATCTCTTTTTCCAAAATATTTTGTGCCATGCTAAAAGCAACATCAATAATCTCTTGACGAATGTTTTCTTCCACTTTAATCCGCTCTTTTAAAATATCTCTTTGCGACTGTTCATCAATTAACTTCGCCTCAATGCTTGCTTGATTAATAATTTCTTGTCTTTGCGTTAAAGCTTCCACTTTAGCATCATCAATAATTTGCTGTGATTGCATTTTAGAATCCTTTAACAACGAATTAGCTTCTGTTTCATATTTTGTTGCTTGTGTTTGTTTTCTAATCGCATCATCAATTAAATCTTTAATAATATTTCTTCGCTTTCGCATTAATTGTTTAAAAGGTTTATAAAGAAAAAAACCTAAAACAACTAATAAAACAACAGTTGCCAAAATATGAGCAATGAACACTCATACATTAGGAAATAATTGATTAATAATATTTTCTTGTTCAATTTTATAAAAAATTGCTAAATAATTTAACAACATCTAATCTTATTCCTTACGCAACAAATATTAAAATTAAAGCAATAACAAGACTATAAATAGCACCAGTTTCTGCAATGGCACAACCAATAATTAACATTGTTCTAATTTTACCATTAGCTTCTGGATTTCTTCCTACCGCCTCAGCAGCTTTACCAGCAGCATAACCTTGACCAATCCCAGCACCAAAACAACCTAAAACAGCAATCCCTGCTCCAATAAATTTGCCTCATGAAACATCACCACTAGCCAAAATCGCTCCAACAGCATTAATACTATTTATTATTTCCACACTCATCATCTATTTATCCTCCTTTTAGACATTAGACTTGGTACATAACTATAACATTTTGCACCTACCAAACTATAAAATTCACTTTCATCTTTATATTTATCTAACATTTGTGCTTCATCTAGAAAATAATATTATCAAAATAGTAGATAAAATTAAAGGTTATGTACCAAGTCTATTATATTAAATATTTTGTCAACTAAATGAAACAATTATCCATCAGCTTCACGCATATTAATACCACCTTCTTTACTAACCGGTTTTTCATCACCAATTTCTAATTTTCAATAAACTAATGTTAAAATTGAAAAAATAACCGCTTGAATAATACCAAAAAAGATATCAAAATAAAAATGAAAAAATGGTGCTAAAAATCCTGCTAAAAAATTCACTTGACCAATAATTGGAACTTGTCTAGACATTAAATCACTAAATTGATATAATAACGCCATAATAATACTGCCACCTAAAATATTTCCAAAAAGTCGAAATGAAATGGAAACTAATGGCACAAATTGCGTTAACAATTCCAATGGATTTAAATATCGTTTAAAAAAAGCTAATCTTTGAAATTTAATTCCAAAAATATAAATCCCCATAAATGTTACTAATCCCATCGCAAATGTTGTTGTATACGATGTCATCTGTGATTCAAACCCAACAATTGATAACAAATTACCAACAATAATGTATGACAACAAATATAAGAAATATAATGTTAATCATTTAAAACTCGGTCCTAAAATACTAATAACTAAATTTTCAACACCTTTAACACAAAGTTCCACAATCAACACTAATCCTCGTGGTTCATCTTTAGGATCAAGTTTTTTTACTTTAAAAAAGTATATTAAAGTGATAATAATAATAATTAAAGTTGTTAAAATAATCGTTGTTATTTGTGGAACAAGTTTTCACGGATCTCACAATTCAAAACTTGCATACAGCTTAAGATTCATTTTTCAAGTTCCTCTTTTCTATCAAAGCATTATACATATTAACAATTAAAGTTGCAATAAAAGCAAGCATTAAACCAAAAATACTACTAAAAATATTAAAATATTCATTAAATAGCATAATAATCAGAACAGGAATTAAATATAATAATACTCGCAATAAAAAAAGTAGCCCTATTCCTAATTTATTAATTGATTGACCTGTTTGGATAACATACGAAGTTAAAAAAATTAGCAACAAATAATTCAATAAACTAAATATACTTGTTGTAACAAAACCAGTAATCAAATTTCAAGATAAATAATTAAATATAGTAAAAATTGTTGTTACTAATAGTCCAATAAAAATTAACAACCCAAAAACAATCATTATTTGTTTTTCATATTTCCAATTAATATTTTTCATTATAACTATCTACTGTGTATCAAAATAACGATCTCCCGCATCACCAAGACCCGGAACAATATAACCGTTTTCATTAAGCTTTTCATCAACTGCAGCTGTATAAATGTTAATATCAGGATGCGCTTTTTCCAGTTTTTCAATTCCCTCTGGGACAGATAATAAGCAAATAAACTTAATATTATGTGATACTTTTCACTGTTTAACAATATCAATGGCAGCTATTGCCGTGCCGCCTGTTGCTAACATTGGATCTAAAATTAATGTATAACTATTTTCCACATTATTAGGTTTTTTTTCTAAATACTTCTTAGGTTGCAGAGATTTTTCATCACGATAAATACCAATATGACCAATTTTAGCATTAGGAACCAATCCCAACATTCCATCAACCATTCCTAAACCAGCTCTTAAAACTGGAACAAGAATAATATCTTGAGAAATTTTTTTACCAGTAGTAGCAACTATAGGCGTTTCAATTGCAATTTCTTGTAACTTTAAATCCTGAAAAACTTCATAAGCCATTAACCTAGTAATTTCATTAACATTTTCTTTAAAAATCTTACTATTCGTATCTTTTTTTCGTAACCTTGTTAACTTATCATCAATTAAAGGATGTTTAATAATAAATAGTGCCATATTGTTTCACTCCTATTAAGAATTATACTACTTTCTTATATTTTTAGTAATAAAAAATAACAATGATTTCAAGAAAATTACTTGCTAACAGAAATTATTAACATCATAGGCCTTCGTAATTCATCTTGCATTAAAGGAACTGTTTTTAATAATTCATCATCAGGTTGTGGTTCAATAACACTTATTATTTTAAAACCACATTCAATCAAAGTATTAATATAAGTAGTAAGTGTCCGATGATATTTCAAAACTTCCACTTCCAAGAAATTTGTTTTTCGGATAGCTTCATCAAAATAATTATCAATTGGTCAATGTAAACGATTATTTTTATTAGCTGAATTACACTTGTAAGTGCAAGTAAATAAAATTGCAAAAAATCTCATATAAAAATTTCATGATGCTAAGTTTATTTTAGAAAAAACAAAGCAAGGAGTTTTTATATGGGTTACAAACATCTTGACATATATGAAAGAATTTATATTGAGAATCAATTGAAGTTTAAAGTAAAAATTAGTGAAATAGCTAAAAATCTTAATCGAAGTATTAGTACTATTATTCGAGAAGTCAATAGAAATAAAGATAGTAATCATTATTTTTCATTAATTGCACAAAATAAAGCAGAAAACAGAAAACAATCACATGTTTATTTTCATAAGTTTAAAAATAGAGAATTAGTAAAATATGTACAACAAAAATTACTATTAGGTTGATCGCCTGAACAAATTTATGGCAGAATTAAAAATTTTCATAAAGAATGAATTATTAGTTTTAAAACAATTTACAATTGAATTTATTCTGGATTACTTGAAAAAGTTACTAATAAAAATTTAAGAAGAAAAGGTAAGAAACGAAAATCTCAAGAAAATCGCGGTAAATTTAATGGTAAATCAATTAAAGAACGAAATATTAATGTTAATAATCGTATAACTGTTGGTCATTGAGAAGGTGATACTGTAGTATCATCACGAGGTAAAAGTAAATCATGTTTAATAACTTTAGTTGAAAGAACATCAAGATTTACTTTAGCAATGTTAGTTGAAAATAGAACTACTAAAGTTGTTAACGAAAACATTAGCCATTATTTATCAATTCTTCCAAATAATCTTGTTAAGACTATAACATTTGATAGGGGTAAAGAATTTTCTAATTGACAACAACTTGAAAAAAATTTAAATGTGAAAATTTATTTTGCTAATGCGTATTCGCCTTGACAAAGAGGTACTAATGAAAATACTAATGGTTTAATTAGAGAAAAATTTCCTAAAAAATTTAATTTTTCAAATACTACTAAAAATGCAGTTCATAAATTTATATTATTTTTAAACCAAAGACCAAGAAAAATACTAAATTATCTTTCACCAATCGAATATTTGGTTAGAAAAATAATTTAGTTGCACTTAACTTTACAATTTGGCATTATCAACACATCATTGTTGATTAGAATTAGCAGTAAATATCGGATACTCAACTGAAAAAACAAAAGCACCACCAATTGCTAAACATTCATAAACTTTAGCACAAATATTACTAAAAGACGCAATAGACTTGGTACATAACCCTCAATTTTATCTACTATTTTGATAATATTATTTTCTAGATGAAGCACAAATGTTAGATAAATACAAAGACGAAAATGAATTTTATAGTCTAATCGGCATAAAATATAAAACTTTCATGAAAATGGTAGAAATTTTAAAAGAAGCTGAAGCTAAACAAAAACAAATTAGTGGTAGACCAAATAAATTATCAATAGAGCAAAGATTACTTATGACTTTAGAATACTGAAAAGAATGCAAAAAAATATAATATTAGTCATGTTAGTTGTATTCGTAATATCTTTTGAGTTGAAAATACTCTAATAAAAAATAGTCACTTTCATATACCTGGCAAAAAGATATTATTGGAAAATAAGGGTACTAATAATAATTTATTAGCAATTGATGCTACAGAAATTCCAATTGAAAGAATTAAAAAAAACTAATTATGGTCGCGTTTAGTTTTCTTAGGTATTTTTTAAAAAAGAAAAAATAATCATTTACTATAAATTATTTCAATATGCAAATTAAGTATATATTTCTTATGTATGATTTTTGTTATAAAAAATTATTTTAATGTTGTTTTTATAAGCATTTTACTTAGTTTTTATAACCTTTTATTGAGATTATGTTTGTTAATATTAAATATTTTGTTTTATTACTTATTTTTCAAATAAAATGATAATTAAATTGTAATTACTTTTCTTTCAAAATTATTCAAATCTTTACCCACCTAAGAAAACTTTATGCGTCCAAAATTATTATTTTCTGGTAAGAAAAGGCAACATTCATTAAAATCACAAATAATTATTGATTTATTTAACAATAAAATTATTTCAGTAGATTTTTGTTATGGCAGTATTCATGATTATAAGTTATTTTTAAAATCAAATACACTTATAAATCCAAAATTAGAATTAATTGCTGATTCAGGATATCAAGGTTTGCAAAATGTTCATAAAAATACATTAGACTTGGTACATAACTATAACATTTTGCACCTACCAAACTATAAAATTCACTTTCATCTTTATATTTATCTAATATTTGTGCTTCATCTAGAAAATAATATTATCAAAATAGTAGATAAAATTGAGGGTTATGTACCAAGTCTATTATTGCCAATTAAAAAGAGTAAAAATAATCCTTTAAATCCAGATAAAAAGAAATAACTGATTACTATTTACCACCACAAATTTATTTACAATTTATTAATGAAAGTATTTATGAACCAATTGCTTGTATTACACAAAAGGCAATATTGAATGGGAATATTAGTAATGATGAGAAAAAAACATTAACTAAAAATATTGAAGATTTAAGTTTAGATATTGCTAAAACCATTGTTAATGAATTCGTTAGTGATAATGGTGAAGCAATTAATAAACTTAAAAAATCAATGAATATCAATATTCATTTTAGTAATAATTCAACAGTTGATACTAACCCATATTTTGATTCTAAGACCTTATACAATCGAAGTACAAAACTTAATTTTTTGTATGACCACTTATTAAGGAATATTTATATTACAACTGGTCATTGTTTAGAAAAATCAAAATATTTAGATTTGTTAAATTTTTCAAGTAAAACGATAAAACAGGTAAAAAATTGTAGATTTTCTCTTCTTCAATTCAGTAAACCAAGTTCGATAGCCTACCTTGGTGATGGTGAATGGAGAAAAACTGGAATCACCCAATTTCAAAAGATCTTGAATGCTTAGACTTACAAAGATTAGACTTCTTGCATTACTTATTTATTAAACAAAATTCCTATAAAATATATTTAAAATAGAAATTATAAGGAATTTAAGATTATGAAATTTGATAAATTTAATTTTATTAATGATAAAGAATTATTACGATTAACTGGAATAAAGCAAAGTACTTTTAATAAAATGTTAAATATTTTAAAAGAAGCTGAGTTAAAAAAGTTTAAAAGAGGTGGTAAAAATAATAAATTATCATTAGAAAATAGATTATTGATGACTTTATCATATTGACGAGAATATCGTACTTATTTTCATCTTGGTAAAAGTTTTGATATTAGTGAAGCTAGTTGTTATCGAAATATCAAGTGAATTGAAGATATTTTAATCAAACATCCTGATTTTCAACAACTTGCTGGTAAAAAAGCATTAATAAATGATTATTTTAATGATAAAACAATTATTATTGATGCTACAGAAACACCCATTCAACGCCCAAAAAAGACAAAAACAATCTTATTCAGGAAAAAAGAAAAAACACACTATTAAAACACAAGTAATTATTGAAAAAGAAAGCAAAATAATTATTGCAACAAATTTTTCTCTCGGCAAAAAGCATGATTTTTGTTTATTTAAAGAATCAAAAATCCCAATTTTAAAAAATACTAAATTAATAGTTGATAATGGTTATCAAGGAATACAAAAAATTCATAGTAATGTTCTAATACCTAAGAAAAAAACAAAGAAAAACCCTTTAAATAAAGAACAAAAACATAATAATAAATTAATTTCAAAAATGAGAATTATTATTGAAAATATTTTTGCTATTCTTAAAAAATTTAAAATTATTACTGAAAAATATCGTAATCGTAGAAAACGATTTAGTTTAAGATTTAATTTAATTGCTTCAATTTATAATTTGCAATTATAGATAACATAAAATATTTATTTAAAATTAAATTTAAATAATAAAATAATTTTTTGTTGTGTCAAAATTTACACATTTAATAAAATCCATAAGTATTAACCTAATAAAAGTTAGAAATTACTATATAGTATTTTTTATTTGCCAAATTGTAAAGTTAAGTGCAACTAAATTATTTTTCTAACCAAATATTCGATTGGTGAAAGATAATTTAGTATTTTTCTTGGTCTTTGGTTTAAAGACAATATAAATTTATGAACTGCATTTTTAGTAGTATTTGAAAAATTAAATTTTTTAGGAAATTTTTCTCTAATTAAACCATTAGTATTTTCATTAGTACCTCTTTGTCAAGGCGAATACGCATTAGCAAAATAAATTTTCACATTTAAATTTTTTTCAAGTTGTTGTCAATTAGAAAATTCTTTACCCCTATCAAATGTTATAGTCTTAACAAGATTATTTGGAAGAATTGATAAATAATGGCTAATGTTTTCGTTAACAACTTTAGTAGTTCTATTTTCAACTAACATTGCTAAAGTAAATCTTGATGTTCTTTCAACTAAAGTTATTAAACATGATTTACTTTTACCTCGTGATGATACTACAGTATCACCTTCTCAATGACCAACAGTTATACGATTATTAACATTAATATTTCGTTCTTTAATTGATTTACCATTAAATTTACCGCGATTTTCTTGAGATTTTCGTTTCTTACCTTTTCTTCTTAAATTTTTATTAGTAACTTTTTCAAGTAATCCAGAATAAATTCAATTGTAAATTGTTTTAAAACTAATAATTCATTCTTTATGAAAATTTTTAATTCTGCCATAAATTTGTTCAGGCGATCAACCTAATAGTAATTTTTGTTGTACATATTTTACTAATTCTCTATTTTTAAACTTATGAAAATAAACATGTGATTGTTTTCTGTTTTCTGCTTTATTTTGTGCAATTAATGAAAAATAATGATTACTATCTTTATTTCTATTGACTTCTCGAATAATAGTACTAATACTTCGATTAAGATTTTTAGCTATTTCACTAATTTTTACTTTAAACTTCAATTGATTCTCAATATAAATTCTTTCATATATGCCAAGATGTTTGTAACCCATATAAAAACTCCTTGCTTTGTTTTTTCTAAAATAAACTTAGCATCATGAAATTTTTATATGAGATTTTTTGCAATTTTATTTACTTGCACTTACAAGTATAATTCAGCATTTACAAATAATTTGTAATTATTTTAATAAGTAATGCAAGAAGTCTATTAAATAAATCTAAATGAAAACATGCTCAGCATGTTTGTTTTCTATCAAGAAATATTACCGAGAATGATAAATTTATTTGTAGGAATACTAGTGAACTCTTAGCAGTTAATATTAAATTAAAAGACAAGTTATCTATTATTGCAAAAGAAAATACTAGACAATTTAATATTAAATTACCGCTATCAGATAGTCATATTTCAGATAGTCATATTAAAGAAGACACTGCTTCAAATGTTAGAACAATCTACTGATAGTCATATTGAGGAAGACACTGCTTCATTAATGTCATATTCAACATATAATCCCCAAACCGATAAAGTTTTTAAAAGGTGAGGAAAAACGAGCAAAATTTTATCAAGAGTTTCAAGAAAAAGTAAAATTAATAGCTCCTAGCGAAGAAAATTTTCAAACTAAAAAAGATAGTTTTAATAGACTTGGTACATAACTATAACATTTTGCACCTACCAAACTATAAAATTCACTTTCATCTTTGTATTTATCTAACATTTGTACTTCATCTAGAAAATAATATTATCAAAATAGTAGATAAAATTAAAGGTTATGTACCAAGTTTTTTATAAAAATTTTAAATAAAAATTAAATTCGACCTTTTTAAAAAACTTCTTGTGTCTGTCATAAGTCTGTGGTATATTACAAAACTTTCTTCAATTTGTAAATAACCATTATTACTTTTACTCCGATTAGTAATTCGCCAACTAAAATCAGTATTAATTGCTTGCAAAGATTGGTTTAACATCGTAATACTAGAAACACTTAAAACAGTTGTTGAATACAATAGTAAAAGTTCCCTAAAAATACATACCACCTCTTACAATTACTAAACATTATAAACTAAACTTATAATTGATAATTTTCATATATTGGAAAATTTTTTAATAAAATACCAATTTGTTGTTTATGCTTAGCAATATTCTCTTCAGTATTACCATGCTCTTTAAGAACACTAACAATTATATTTGCTAATTGTTCAAATTCCTTTTCTTTTCACCCTCTAGTGGTCATCGCTGCTGTTCCAATCCGAATACCGCTAGTAGTCATTGGTTTTTCTTTATCAAAAGGAATCATATTTTTATTACAAATAACATCAATTTGATGCAAAATATTTTCACATTCCTGCCCAGTACGATTAAATGATGATTTAACATCAATAATCATTAAATGATTATCAGTACCGCCACTAATCAGTTTAATATCATGTTTTCTAAAAATATTTTCTAAAACTTTACAATTAGCCATAATTTGCTGTTGATATGCTTTAAATTCTGGTGTTGACGCTTCATAAAATGCTTGTGCTTTAGCAGCAATAATATGTTCTAAAGGACCTCCTTGTTGACCAGGAAATACTGCTCGATCAATCGCTTTTGCTAATTCTTTTTTACATAAAATTGCTCCACTTCTTGGACCTCGTAATGTTTTATGTGTTGTTGTTGTTACAATATCTGCTACTGTTACAGGATTTTGATGTAATCCAGCAGCAATTAAACCAGCAATATGAGCCATATCAACCATTAATAATGCTCCAACTTCATCAGCAATTTCACGAAACTTAGTAAAATCAATTGTTCTTGAATATGCACTCGCTCCAGCAACAATTAATTTTGGTTTAAGTTCTAATGCTTGTTGTCTAATTGCTTCATAATCTAATTGTTGAGTTTTTTCATCAACACCATAACCATAAAATTGATAAACAATTCCTGAAAAATTCAATTTATGTCCGTGTGTTAAGTGTCCTCCAGCATCTAAACTCATTGCCAAAACAATATCATCCGGCTTTAAAATAGCTTGATAAGCAGCAGCATTGGCTTGACTACCAGAATGTGGTTGCACATTAGCATGTTCAGCATTAAATAAAGTCTTTAATCTTTCAATCGCTAAATTTTCACTTTTGTCAACAAATTCACAACCACCATAATATCTTCTTCCCGGATATCCTTCAGCATATTTATTAGTTAATATTGAACCTGCTAATCTTAACACTGGAAGCGAAACATAATTTTCCGAAGCAATTAATTCCACATGTTGTTGTTGTCTAATAAGTTCTTCTTTAACAATTGCTTTTAGTTCGGGATCAATATCATTTGTTTTGAGATTAATATTTTGTATTTCTGAATCAATATCAGTTATTAATGAATCAATATCCTTTCCTTCTAAACTAATATCATTTACTTGGGTATCATCTTTAAACATTTTTAATATCTCCTAATTCAATTCAATTTTTTCAACTCGTTGTTGATGGCGGTTTGAAAATTTAGTATTCAAAAACTCTTCTAAAATTCAAATCGCTTTTTGAGGCGCAATAATTCTTCCTCCTAAAACTAAAATATTAGCATCATTATGTTCGCGAGCTAAGGCCGCTAACTTTGTTTCATAACATAATGCCGCTCTAATTTTTGGCATGCGATTAGCACTAATACTTATTCCAATACCTGTACCACAAATTAAAATTCCATACTTAGCATTACCATTTCCTACTTCTTTGCCAACTAATTTTGCATAATCAGGATAATCAACTTGTTCTTTTTCACTATTAGTTCCTAAATCAATAACCTCATATTCATTATTTTTTAAATATTCAATAAGAGCAGTTTTTAATACATATCCAGCGTGATCACATCCAATAGCAATTTTATCTTTCATATTTTATAATTCCCTCCTTCCAATATCCTTTTATTTAATTATATAGTAGACTTGGTACATAACCTTTAATTTTATCTATTATTTTGATAATATTATTTCCTAGGTGAAGTACAAATGTTAGATAAATACAAAGACGAAAATGAATTTTATAGTCTAATAGGCATAAAATATAAAACTTTCATGAAAATGGTAGAAATTTTAAAAGAAGCTGAAGCTAAACAAAAACAAATTGGTGGTAGACGAAATAAATTATCAATAGAGCAAAGATTACTTATGACTTTAGAATACTGAAAAGAATATAGTACATATCGTATTATTAGACTTCTTGCATTACTTATTAAAATAATTACAAATTATTTGTAAATAAAAAATACTATATAGTAATTTCTAACTTTTATTAGGTTAATACTTATGGATTTTATTAAATGTGTAAATTTTGACACAACAAAAAATTATTTTATTATTTAAATTTAATTTTAAATAAATATTTTATGTTATCTATAATTGCAAATTATAAATTGAAGCAATTAAATTAAATCTTAAACTAAATCGTTTTCTACGATTACGATATTTTTCAGTAATAATTTTAAATTTTTTAAGAATAGCAAAAATATTTTCAATAATAATTCTCATTTTTGAAATTAATTTATTATTATGTTTTTGTTCTTTATTTAAAGGGTTTTTCTTTGTTTTTTTCTTAGGTATTAGAACATTACTATGAATTTTTTGTATTCCTTGATAACCATTATCAACTATTAATTTAGTATTTTTTAAAATTGGGATTTTTGATTCTTTAAATAAACAAAAATCATGCTTTTTACCGAGAGAAAAATTTGTTGCAATAATTATTTTGCTTTCTTTTTCAATAATTACTTGTGTTTTAATAGTGTGTTTTTTCTTTTTTCCTGAATAAGATTGTTTTTGTCTTTTTTTGGGCGTTGAATGGGTGTTTCTGTAGCATCAATAATAATTGTTTTATCATTAAAATAATCATTTATTAATGCTTTTTTACCAGCAAGTTGTTGAAAATCAGGATGTTTGATTAAAATATCTTCAATTCACTTGATATTTCGATAACAACTAGCTTCACTAATATCAAAACTTTTACCAAGATGAAAATAAGTACGATATTCTCGTCAATATGATAAAGTCATCAATAATCTATTTTCTAATGATAATTTATTATTTTTACCACCTCTTTTAAACTTTTTTAACTCAGCTTCTTTTAAAATATTTAACATTTTATTAAAAGTACTTTGCTTTATTCCAGTTAATCGTAATAATTCTTTATCATTAATAAAATTAAATTTATCAAATTTCATAATCTTAAATTCCTTATAATTTCTATTTTAAATATATTTTATAGGAATTTTGTTTAATAAATAAGTAATGCAAGAAGTCTAATAAAGAACAAAAACATAATAATAAATTAATTTCAAAAATGAGAATTATTATTGAAAATATTTTTGCTATTCTTAAAAAATTTAAAATTATTACTGAAAAATATCGTAATCGTAGAAAACGATTTAGTTTAAGATTTAATTTAATTGCTTCAATTTATAATTTGCAATTATAGATAACATAAAATATTTATTTAAAATTAAATTTAAATGCTGAATTATACTTGTAAGTGCAAGTAAATAAAATTGCAAAAAATCTTATATAAAAATTTCATGATGCTAAGTTTATTTTAGAAAAAACAAAGCAAGGAGTTTTTATATGGGTTACAAACATCTTGGCATATATGAAAGAATTTATATTGAGAATCAATTGAAGTTTAAAGTAAAAATTAGTGAAATAGCTAAAAATCTTAATCGAAGTATTAGTACTATTATTCGAGAAGTCAATAGAAATAAAGATAGTAATCATTATTTTTCATTAATTGCACAAAATAAAGCAGAAAACAGAAAACAATCACATGTTTATTTTCATAAGTTTAAAAATAGAGAATTAGTAAAATATGTACAACAAAAATTACTATTAGGTTGATCGCCTGAACAAATTTATGGCAGAATTAAAAATTTTCATAAAGAATGAATTATTAGTTTTAAAACAATTTACAATTGAATTTATTCTGGATTACTTGAAAAAGTTACTAATAAAAATTTAAGAAGAAAAGGTAAGAAACGAAAATCTCAAGAAAATCGCGGTAAATTTAATGGTAAATCAATTAAAGAACGAAATATTAATGTTAATAATCGTATAACTGTTGGTCATTGAGAAGGTGATACTGTAGTATCATCACGAGGTAAAAGTAAATCATGTTTAATAACTTTAGTTGAAAGAACATCAAGATTTACTTTAGCAATGTTAGTTGAAAATAGAACTACTAAAGTTGTTAACGAAAACATTAGCCATTATTTATCAATTCTTCCAAATAATCTTGTTAAGACTATAACATTTGATAGGGGTAAAGAATTTTCTAATTGACAACAACTTGAAAAAAATTTAAATGTGAAAATTTATTTTGCTAATGCGTATTCGCCTTGACAAAGAGGTACTAATGAAAATACTAATGGTTTAATTAGAGAAAAATTTCCTAAAAAATTTAATTTTTCAAATACTACTAAAAATGCAGTTCATAAATTTATATTGTCTTTAAACCAAAGACCAAGAAAAATACTAAATTATCTTTCACCAATCGAATATTTGGTTAGAAAAATAATTTAGTTGCACTTAACTTTACAATTTGGCAAAGTACTTTGCTTTATTCCAGTTAATCGTAATAATTCTTTATCATTAATAAAATTAAATTTATCAAATTTCATAATCTTAAATTCCTTATAATTTCTATTTTAAATATATTTTATAGGAATTTTGTTTAATAAATAAGTAATGCAAGAAGTCTAATAAAATAATTTTTTGTTGTGTCAAAATTTACACATTTAATAAAATCCATAAGTATTAACCTAATAAAAGTTAGAAATTACTATATAGTATTTTTTATTTACAAATAATTTGTAATTATTTTAATAAGTAATGCAAGAAGTCTAATGTTTTTCATAGTAAGTTACCTTTCTTATAGATAAACTAAGTTATATTAACTAAGTTAGTTAACTTAGTTTTTTAAACACTTATATATCGCAGATTTAAGTGTTTAACAAGCTTTGTTATTAAATTTTGTTTTTTAATTAGATAAAGATTTTAATAATTTTAAACTTAGCATACCCCTATATAGAAATTTCTACACTTTAACATCCGCATCCTACCCTTGGAACTAATTTAATAGCGTGTATATTTTTAGGAAATCCACCCATTCATTTTTTTATTGCAAAACGAAACAAATTGCTATAGCTAATAGGATGTTATCTATTAACTGGTAAACTTCTTTTGGTTATGGCGACCACCCACAATTTATCGTGCTTTAATACATACCAACATTATTAATTCACTTGTATTTAATTTTCAAAGAACAAATTTTTAACACCTTATAAAATAAAAAGACAATCATTGCTGACTGTCTTAATACTTATTCAAATCTTTTCCTACCTAACAAAACTTTATGCGTCCAGATGAGTATATTTGGATTAGTGTTTTTTACGATTTTAACATTATTACTAGCATATTATATTGCGGTTAATATTTATCGGTTTTTTAAAGATAAAAAGAAATATGGTAGTGAAGCAAAACAGTTGCCAAAAGATTTTACTTATTCACAACGAATATTTATTGCAAAGTTTAAGCGAAATTTATTAGAACAAGATGAAAAAGAAATTAAAAAGTAGGTTTAGAAAATGTTTAAAAAAATAATTATTGAGTTAATTGAATTAATTTATCCAACTGCCGATTTACCACCCCAAGTTGTATTTTTGTTTTCAATTTTAATAATTGTAATGCTCTTCTCAGCAATTATTTTTCTACTCTTTTGACCTTTTAAGCGGTAATTGTTATGTTTTTAGTTGTTTGAAAAGATTTAGATTGAGAGCAAATAAAATTGTATTTTTGGGATTTATTTATTCAAATTACAGTTATTCCGGCGTGAGTTTCTGGTAAAGAAATTGATTTAACCAAAGAACTACTTTGACTTTTAATAGCAAATATTGCGTTTTGAATGGTATTAGTAGTCATCGTCTTATTTATGGTTATTTTATTTTATAAGGTTAAATCATATTTTGTTTAGAAAGGGGGTGATTATATGTTTGGAACTTTCTTAGTAGATGCACCAGCTGTTACTGGTGAACAAGCGGTTACTAATTTATGAAAAGCATTAATTAAAGCATTTGGTAATATTTGAACTGATATTATTGGTGGTAATGTTTAAACTAATTATTATTTTTATCTTAATAACTGTTCTTGGATTATTAGCTGGTAGTCATTTTGAAACTTTAACGAACTATATTAGCGAAGGTCTTGTCAATTTCCAAAAGTTTATTACTAGCAATTTAACAATTTTAGAATTATTTAAACCCATGGCACGAACATTTTCGCAACACCCAATTTTTACCATTCTTGGTGTCACTTGTGTGCTTATTGCTTTATTTATTGTGATTAAAGGATGATAAAAATATAAAAGGAGAATAAAAATGAAAAAAATTTTAAGAAAATTATTTAAAAAAGATAATTCAAAAGAAAAAATGCCATTAAAATTAAGAATTAAAAATTCTTTTAAAAAGCAGTGGTTAAAAGTATTATTAAGTATCATTTTCATCTTTATATTTATCTAACATTTGTGCTTCATCTAGAAAATAATATTAGACTTCTCGAATAATAGTACTAATACTTCGATTAAGATTTTTAGCTATTTCACTAATTTTTACTTTAAACTTCAATTGATTCTCAATATAAATTCTTTCATATATGCCAAGATGTTTGTAACCCATATAAAAACTCCTTGCTTTGTTTTTTCTAAAATAAACTTAGCATCATGAAATTTTTATATGAGATTTTTTGCAATTTTATTTACTTGCACTTACAAGTATAATTCAGCTTTAAAAAATTAATAATTTTGTTAATTTGTGTTAAATTACTGATTTTAAAAAGGAAAATTAAAATACAACCTGCTAAAAATAAATAACTTACAATAGACTTGGTACATAACCCTCAATTTTATCTACTATTTTGATAATATTATTTTCTAGATGAAGCACAAATGTTAGATAAATATAAAGATGAAAGTGAATTTTATAGTTTGGTAGGTGCAAAATGTTATAGTTATGTACCAAGTCTAATGTTTTTAAGATAACCGTTGTAAATATATCAAATTGCTCCTCAATGTCATAAAATTAAAAATGAGGTGCGATTTAATTCAATAAAATGGTTATTTTTTTTCTATTATTCATTTGCAAAATTTCATCTTGCGCCTCACTTTATTTTTTTTGTTAGCGTACTGCTCCAAGTAATTTTTCAAACATTTTAAAGCAAATAAAGAATATTGCCAAAATAAATGGAAAAATGAATATTCAGTAGTCAGCAAAGAAGTTACCGACTTGTGGCATATTAACAGCAATAATTTCTCACATTTTAGTAAACGCTGTTATAATCGCATTTCATAATTTAGTCATCGCAGGTCGCGTTTAGTTTTCTTAGGTATTGCTTTGAAGAAGCAAAACAATCAGCTAATTATATTAGACTTGGTACATAACTATAACATTTTGCACCTACCAAACTATAAAATTCACTTTCATCTTTATATTTATCTAACATTTGTGCTTCATCTAGAAAATAATATTATCAAAATAGTAGATAAAATTGAGGGTTATATACCAAGTCTATTGTAGTGGAAAATGTTATCAACAATCGTTTGATAATACAGTAGACTTCTTGCATTACTTATTTATTAAACAAAATTCCTATAAAATATATTTAAAATAGAAATTATAAGGAATTTAAGATTATGAAATTTGATAAATTTAATTTTATTAATGATAAAGAATTATTACGATTAACTGGAATAAAGCAAAGTACTTTTAATAAAATGTTAAATATTTTAAAAGAAGCTGAGTTAAAAAAGTTTAAAAGAGGTGGTAAAAATAATAAATTATCATTAGAAAATAGATTATTGATGACTTTATCATATTGACGAGAATATCGTACTTATTTTCATCTTGGTAAAAGTTTTGATATTAGTGAAGCTAGTTGTTATCGAAATATCAAGTGAATTGAAGATATTTTAATCAAACATCCTGATTTTCAACAACTTGCTGGTAAAAAAGCATTAATAAATGATTATTTTAATGATAAAACAATTATTATTGATGCTACAGAAACACCCATTCAACGCCCAAAAAAAGACAAAAACAATCTTATTCAGGAAAAAAGAAAAAACACACTATTAAAACACAAGTAATTATTGAAAAAGAAAGCAAAATAATTATTGCAACAAATTTTTCTCTCGGTAAAAAGCATGATTTTTGTTTATTTAAAGAATCAAAAATCCCAATTTTAAAAAATACTAAATTAATAGTTGATAATGGTTATCAAGGAATACAAAAAATTCATAGTAATGTTCTAATACCTAAGAAAAAAACAAAGAAAAACCCTTTAAATAAAGAACAAAAACATAATAATAAATTAATTTCAAAAATGAGAATTATTATTGAAAATATTTTTGCTATTCTTAAAAAATTTAAAATTATTACTGAAAAATATCGTAATCGTAGAAAACGATTTAGTTTAAGATTTAATTTAATTGCTTCAATTTATAATTTGCAATTATAGATAACATAAAATATTTATTTAAAATTAAATTTAAATAATAGACTTCTTGCATTACTTATTTATTAAACAAAATTCCTATAAAATATATTTAAAATAGAAATTATAAGGAATTTAAGATTATGAAATTTGATAAATTTAATTTTATTAATGATAAAGAATTATTACGATTAACTGGAATAAAGCAAAGTACTTTTAATAAAATGTTAAATATTTTAAAAGAAGCTGAGTTAAAAAAGTTTAAAAGAGGTGGTAAAAATAATAAATTATCATTAGAAAATAGATTATTGATGACTTTATCATATTGACGAGAATATCGTACTTATTTTCATCTTGGTAAAAGTTTTGATATTAGTGAAGCTAGTTGTTATCGAAATATCAAGTGAATTGAAGATATTTTAATCAAACATCCTGATTTTCAACAACTTGCTGGTAAAAAAGCATTAATAAATGATTATTTTAATGATAAAACAATTATTATTGATGCTACAGAAACACCCATTCAACGCCCAAAAAAAGACAAAAACAATCTTATTCAGGAAAAAAGAAAAAACACACTATTAAAACACAAGTAATTATTGAAAAAGAAAGCAAAATAATTATTGCAACAAATTTTTCTCTCGGTAAAAAGCATGATTTTTGTTTATTTAAAGAATCAAAAATCCCAATTTTAAAAAATACTAAATTAATAGTTGATAATGGTTATCAAGGAATACAAAAAATTCATAGTAATGTTCTAATACCTAAGAAAAAAACAAAGAAAAACCCTTTAAATAAAGAACAAAAACATAATAATAAATTAATTTCAAAAATGAGAATTATTATTGAAAATATTTTTGCTATTCTTAAAAAATTTAAAATTATTACTGAAAAATATCGTAATCGTAGAAAACGATTTAGTTTAAGATTTAATTTAATTGCTTCAATTTATAATTTGCAATTATAGATAACATAAAATATTTATTTAAAATTAAATTTAAATAATAAAATAATTTTTTGTTGTGTCAAAATTTACACATTTAATAAAATCCATAAGTATTAACCTAATAAAAGTTAGAAATTACTATATAGTATTTTTTATTTACAAATAATTTGTAATTATTTTAATAAGTAATGCAAGAAGTCTAATAAAATAATTTTTTGTTGTGTCAAAATTTACACATTTAATAAAATCCATAAGTATTAACCTAATAAAAGTTAGAAATTACTATATAGTATTTTTTATTTACAAATAATTTGTAATTATTTTAATAAGTAATGCAAGAAGTCTAGTAACAAAATTTAAACAAAAATAAAATTTTGCAGGGACAATATGAATAAATAATTTGTCCGAAATATCTATTACTTTTTTACAATCATTTTTGGTAAATCAATTCTAAAAAACTTATCTAATTTTTCTCAAGCAACATCACGATTTTCTTCTGGAGTAACAATTCAATTTGCAAAAGCTTCAGCAAAAAGTTCTTTATATGATGTTGTTCCATAATTACTTCTAATAATTCCATATGCTAATAATTTTTTATAATTATCATCAGTAATTCTAGTGTTTTCTGCTAATGAATTTATCATATAATTTTCCCCTAATGTCTTTATTCAAACATTATTACAAAAAAAATCTAACATATGACCATATTCATGAACTATAGTTCAAAGTATCACTTCATAACTACGTTTTGCAAGAGAATAGTTAAGAACAATAGTTTTTAAGTTGTATCGATTATTATAAGGATGTTCTACATATGCTAGGTTTTTTGTCCAAGGCTGTTGCAAATCAATTTTTTCTACCATTTGCATAAGATTATTTTTTCCATAGACTTTAGCCATTATATTATAAAAATAAACTAAATTTTCTTTAATTTTATCTTTCATTCTTTCATTATTATTTAATAATAAATTTAATAAAAATTCTCAATTTATTCCAACTAAAGTAGATTTACTCATTACAAAAGCTTCATCTTTAAATTGTTCATTTAAATTAGCAAAATCAGAAAAATTATCAGTGTTATTTTTTATTTTATTAAATTCATTAATAGATTCTTGATTTGCTTTATATATAAGTTTTTCATCTAATTCATGAATAAATTTATTCATATCGGATAAATTTTCATATTTTTTAAATCAACCATTTTTAGTTAAAAATGATAAATTTTTAACTATATCTTGTAATTTTGAAAAAGAACTATTACGAAAAGTCTCTACTTTTTTTCTATTTTTTATATTAGGAACAAGATAATCTAAATTAATAGATTTATCAATTATATAGTTAATTGTAACTTCACCAGTATAAACTTTATTATCATCTGAGATTACTTTAGCAGTTGTTGATGTAATATTTTTAATTTGAATTTTGTTTATATCAATATCAAACTTGTTTCCAAGTAAATTTTTAATTTGTTCTTCAGTCGGTTTTTCAAGACCACTAGTTTTAATAGTTTCTAAATTTTTTTTATTTTCTATAATAATTTTTGATAAATTTTTTTCTTTTAATTTTTGATTTTCTTTTTCAATTGGTAGATTTAATAAAAAAATTATGCCTAAACAAATTGGAACTGCTGACATTAAAGCTACTAATAAATACAATAATTTTTTTCTTTTATTATCATTCATAATTTCCTCCAAAAATTTACATTAATTTTACATAATTTCTGTAATAGACTTGGTATGCTTGTTTTTGTCTTCAATAAGTAGGATTAGTTTAAATAATAGCAAGTTTTCTAATCAAGCATAACTTCGTTCTACAACTCATCTTTTAGGTAGTACTACAAAAGAATTTAATTCATTATGTTTTATATATAGCCCTATTACGATCTGCGCTTTCTGCGGTTGTTATATTAATTGCGTACAGTAAATCTTGAAAATCAACAACAATATGACGCGTTTTATTCCTGAAATCTTTTTGCCAACATCATAACCTTTATTTTCAGCAGTATCTGTGTTTTTAACACTTTGCGAATCAATATATATAAAAACTAGTTTTTTCTTGGCAATGATTGTTGAAACAAACCATTTTAACTATTTCTTTTTAAAATTAATTGCAACAAACTAGGATTTTTGCCATTATTTTTACTTCAAATTTGAAAATAGTAGTATACGGTCTGTCACTTTGGAAAATCTTTTGGCAACATTCTTATTCTTCATTGACAACCACTTTTTAATACATATAACGCTCCACAAAACACTTCATATAAATCTAAAATTCTTGGTTTTGTTTTCTTTTTGCTGTTTTCTAAAATTGATCTTATGTTTTCAAATTGCTCTTTGCTGACATTACTAGGATAATTTTTATGCATATATACCTCTTATTTTAAAATATATACTTATTTTATCTTATTTTTCTAAAAGATTCTGAACAGGTTCTTAGTATTTAAGAAAATATTTTTAATGTTTTTCACAATAAAATCCCTTTCATATTAACTAAGTTAGTTAACTTAGTTTTTAAACACTTATATATCAGAGATTTTAAGTGTTTAAAAAACCTTGTTAGTAAATTTTGTTTTTTAATCAGATAAAGATTTTAATAATTTTAAACTTAGTATACCCCTATTTATAGAAATTTATACACTTTAATGTCCACATCCTACCTTTGGAACTAATTTAATAGCGTATATACTTTTAGGAAATCTACCCATTCATTTTTTATTGCAAAATGAAACAAATTGCTATAGCTAATAGGATGTTATCTATTAACTGGTAAAACTTTCTTTTGGTTATGGCGCGCCCCCCCCCCACAATTTATCGTGCTTTAATACATATCAACATTATTAACTCACTTGTATTTAATTTTCAAAAAACAAATTTTTAGGTCGCGTTTAGTTTTCTTAGGTATTGCTTTGAAGAAGTAAAACAATCAGCTAATTATATTATTTAATTACTAAACTAACCATACCTTTCTTGTTATTGTCATTTTATTCGTTTTCATTTTATCATATTATTGAATTTTTACACAATAAAAAATTATTAATTTTATTAAATTTTAACTAATATTTTTACTTACTTAAATCTATTATATTTATTTGTTACAGCATTACCTTTATAATTAATTCAACTATCATCATTTTTATTATTAGCTGAATTATACTTGTAAGTGCAAGTAAATAAAATTGCAAAAAATCTCATATAAAAATTTCATGATGCTAAGTTTATTTTAGAAAAAACAAAGCAAGGAGTTTTTATATGGGTTACAAACATCTTGGCATATATGAAAGAATTTATATTGAGAATCAATTGAAGTTTAAAGTAAAAATTAGTGAAATAGCTAAAAATCTTAATCGAAGTATTAGTACTATTATTCGAGAAGTCAATAGAAATAAAGATAGTAATCATTATTTTTCATTAATTGCACAAAATAAAGCAGAAAACAGAAAACAATCACATGTTTATTTTCATAAGTTTAAAAATAGAGAATTAGTAAAATATGTACAACAAAAATTACTATTAGGTTGATCGCCTGAACAAATTTATGGCAGAATTAAAAATTTTCATAAAGAATGAATTATTAGTTTTAAAACAATTTACAATTGAATTTATTCTGGATTACTTGAAAAAGTTACTAATAAAAATTTAAGAAGAAAAGGTAAGAAACGAAAATCTCAAGAAAATCGCGGTAAATTTAATGGTAAATCAATTAAAGAACGAAATATTAATGTTAATAATCGTATAACTGTTGGTCATTGAGAAGGTGATACTGTAGTATCATCACGAGGTAAAAGTAAATCATGTTTAATAACTTTAGTTGAAAGAACATCAAGATTTACTTTAGCAATGTTAGTTGAAAATAGAACTACTAAAGTTGTTAACGAAAACATTAGCCATTATTTATCAATTCTTCCAAATAATCTTGTTAAGACTATAACATTTGATAGGGGTAAAGAATTTTCTAATTGACAACAACTTGAAAAAAATTTAAATGTGAAAATTTATTTTGCTAATGCGTATTCGCCTTGACAAAGAGGTACTAATGAAAATACTAATGGTTTAATTAGAGAAAAATTTCCTAAAAAATTTAATTTTTCAAATACTACTAAAAATGCAGTTCATAAATTTATATTGTCTTTAAACCAAAGACCAAGAAAAATACTAAATTATCTTTCACCAATCGAATATTTGGTTAGAAAAATAATTTAGTTGCACTTAACTTTACAATTTGGCACTTTTTTAACTCAGCTTCTTTTAAAATATTTAACATTTTATTAAAAGTACTTTGCTTTATTCCAGTTAATCGTAATAATTCTTTATCATTAATAAAATTAAATTTATCAAATTTCATAATCTTAAATTCCTTATAATTTCTATTTTAAATATATTTTATAGGAATTTTGTTTAATAAATAAGTAATGCAAGAAGTCTATTCTAAATTTTGATGATGAATACCTTGCTTATTATTACTGAAATAATTACTCGCCTTTCTTAAATTTATTTTAATATCTTTATTTAATTCATTTTTAGCAACATTACGAATGTTTTTTACTAAATCTTGATGATTTCCATCCTTATATAATTTAATTCAACTATTTAGTGTTACTTTGCGATTTTCAAAAATAATATTAAATGCAGTTTGTTTTAATTTTTTAATAGCATGATAACTATCTAAAATGTATCTAACATTACCAAAACTATTAGCAATTTCTCTAATTCAAGTAGCACCATCACCACAAAAAATTATTTTGTCATAATTAATATTCACATAATGTTTTTGTAATTCTCTAATTAATAAATCACGATAACCCATCGTATTTATTCGTTTACCAACTTTTAACATTAGAAAATGACCTCGTTTATTTTCTAACTCTCTACGAGCATTTTTGTAATTTTTTTCTTTATGTCCTGTATGAAAAGTAACTAAACGAATTCTTTGGTCTTGTTTAACTTTCTGATCTAATGTTGCTAAAAATGTCTCATCTAGTTGAATATATAAGTCCTTATTTTTGACATCAATTCTAGTTTTAGTTTCTTTTTCTGCTAGTTGAAAATATTCGACAATATCATATTTATTTAAAATGCTTGAAATACTAGCTTTTGAAATATAACAATGATTTAGAGCATCTAAAACATCGCGATATCGTTTACCATCACCCAAAAGACTTAAAACTTTAAATTGGACATCAAAATAAATGCGTTGTTTGGGTAATAGACCAATTTCTTTATCTAACAAACATACATATTCAAATTTACCTGATTTTTGATTTCAATATTTATATCGGCGTCGTTTAAAAGTAACATCACCAAAAATTGTAATAATTGTTCTTGGTGCAAAATGAACTACTTTATAACCTTGTTTTAAGCGATAATGATATTTATATAAGTATTCATCTAATTTTTCATATTCATTAGCTAGTTGTTCGCATTTGTTGGTGTACATATTTTTATGGGTTGTAAATAAACTGAATCAATGTTTATTTTCTGGGGTTTTTACATTATTATTAATTTCTAACATAAAAAATCGCCTTTCTTGGTAGTAATTTTAACAAAGTTAAATTTATTTGCTTCAATAATACAATTTTCAGTTACTATCACAATATTGTAAGAAGTCTAATATAGTAAAAATAGAATTTTTTTGTTTGACGGTATATAATGAAAATGCAAAGTGAATAGATTCCAGACTAAGATTTGGAAAAAGCATGTTGATTATTTAATAAATTTTATTAATTGGTAAAAATTCAGGAAAGGAATTTGATTAGTATGAAAAAACTTTTAGAATTACTAGGGGTAATTTTACTAACTAGTAATGCCGCCGGCCCCTTAGTTGCCAATAAACCTAATAACAATAAAGCAAAAATTAAAAACAGTCCAGAAACATTAACGCGGCAAAAAAGACAAGCACCAAAAAAACAAAAAAATAAAAAAGCCACCCCAACAAAAAGTAGTACTACAAAACCACAAAACGAACAACCTTCAACAAGCACAACAGATAATCAAGTTGAATTCATTAAAAAAGAAATTGCTTTAAATAAAAATTATTCTGACAATATTCAAAAAATGTTAAAAGACTTTATGAAAAATAACCAAATTGATCCTTTAAGAACCATCAATATGGGCGGGCTTATAAGTACCCCTGATAAGCGGGAAACACTGATTGAAATTTTAGAAGAACTACAACCAAAAATGGCTGAGTGAGCTAAAGCGAACCATATCAACAACGAAAAAATATTAATCTTAACATTAAAAAAAAATAGTAGTCAGCAAAGTATAAAATTAGTAATTAATTTAAAAGATTTTTATGTCCAAGGATTTGTAAATAAAGATAATAAATATTTTTATTTTAAAGATTCGCAAGTAAAAGAAATTAAGAAACAGGACTTAAATATTCAAGAGTCAATAAATTTAGGTTATAATAGTAATTATTGTCATTTAAATAATGATAATTTCGTTATTTCTTACTCGAATATAGACGATTCTATTAGTGCATTATCAAAACATAATATAAAAGATAATAATAAAATAAAACAACATTTAGTGCGATTAGTTTTTATTACTAGTGAGGCGATGCGGTTTCAATGTGATGAAAAGACTTTAGAAATTTTTGCAGAAATTAGAAATGTTGATGAACTAAAAAACGACTTAAAAAATATATTGAAGGTTGTTCAAGACACCATTGATGGGAAAAATGAAGAAATAAATTGAGGAGATTATAAAGACCAATTAAATAAATGAGACAAATATTCAAAACAGATTAATGAATTTAGAATAAAAATTTGAAATGAATTAATTAAAATGAAAAAATTAAATGATTTCATTTTTCAAAAAAGAGAAGTTCTTATAAAAAATTTAGATAATCTTTTAAACTTCAAAAATGAACAAGAATTAACTAACGAGTTAGCAACATGATTTAATAAAAATGCAAATCAAAATGAGAAAGCATTAAAAGATGATTTTGTTAATAAGACAATAAATTTTATAAAAATTATTAGGAATCTCTCAAATTCAGAAACAATAAATAATTTATCTTCTGATTCTATAAGTGAACAACAGAAAAAAGAACTTGAAGAAGAAATTAAGGAAATTATTCGTAATTTTAGTAGCGGTGATATTAGTCTTTTAGGCTTATCTATTGAACAAAATAATTTAGATATTACTAAATTATTAATTAGGTTAAATTCAAAAATAATAAATGATTATTCAAACAGATTATCACCGTTGCATCTTGCGGCATATTTTAATCGTATAGAAATTGTTAAATCATTATTAAGTTGTTCTGGCATTGTTATCAATATTCTAGATAATAATGGAAATGGAATAAATACGCCCTTGGTCTTTGCAATAATAAAGAAAAATATAGATGTTGTTAAAGAATTATTAAAATATGCCAATATTAATGTTAATGCAATGATTGAAAATGTTTTGTCGCCGTTACATTATGCAGCAGAAAACGGTTATCTGGCAATTGTAAAATTGCTACTCGCCAACGGTGCTGATGTCAATGCAAAAGCAAAAAATGGTGCGACCCCCTTACATTATGCAGCAGCTAAAGGTTATACAGAAATTGTTAAATTATTGTTAGAGCATGGTTCTGATATTAATGCAAATACAAGCAATAGACGAACTGCGTTGCATGTTGCTGCGGAAAATGGTCATACTGATGTTGTTAAACTGTTGATTTCAAAAACAAAAGAGCAATTTAATAATGTAGATAATGTAGAATTTAAAAATTTCATCAACGCCAAAGATAGTAATGGCTTAACTCCTTTATATTTTTGTAATAAACTAGATAACAATGTAGAAACTGTAAAATTACTACTTGATAATGGAGCTGATGTAAATATTATTATAGATAATGACAATAACACCATTTTGCATCTAACAATATGGGAAAATAATTTTACATTTGCAAAAGAATTATTAACAAATCAAAATAGTAAAAATAAAATTAATGTTAATGCGATTAATAATTATAAAAACACTCCGATAATGGGCGCAATACAAAATAATAATATAGAAATTGTTAAATTATTGTTAGAGCATGGTTCTGATATTAATGCAAAAGCAGAAAATGGTATTACTCCTTTACATTTAGCAGCACAAAACGGTTATCTGGCAATTGTAAAATTGCTACTCGCCAACGGTGCTGATGTCAATGAAAAAATTAATTTAGGTGTTGGCCCTTTAGATGTTGCGAACCGAAAAGGCCACACAGAAGTGATAAATCTTTTAGAGAAATTTGTTGAACTAAATAAAAAAATAGAAGTATGTAATCAATTACTAAAAAATCTTCAAAATTTAACACCAGAACATAAAACAAAAATTGAAAACGATTTACAAGCCGCTCAAAAAGAATTAGAACAATTATTAAAAATTAAATTGGCGGATGTTATTACTGAAACTGGTTTAGGAGAAATATCAGATAAGCAAGAACAGACAATTTTAAAGCGTGTTAAGGAATTAAATTCTCACTTAGATATTAATCAAGTTAAAGTACAAGAAAATAGTAATGAAACTCATGCAGTTATTAAACGAAATGACGAGAGTTATTATCCTGGCGAAGTTACAGTGACATTTACCGTTGGTAAATTAGGAGACAGTTCAGGTCCAAGCCAAAATGCTTCTGGTAATAATGATGGTAGTCCTGGGTCAAATGGCAATAGCGATGCAACTAATCAAGGGGCTAACAGTAATACAAATGTAAATGGTGCTGGAAGTTCACAACAAAATAGTGGCGCACAAAACCAAACCACTAGAGAAGTAACAAATCACAATAATCTGTATGATGTGCCAGCCGATAATAGTTGTTTATTTTGATCCATAGCGACAGCTTATTTATTTCCAGCGAGAAATAATGATGAAGAATTTAGCAATCGATTCATTCAATTATTTGGTGAATTACAATTAAGTTATTTATCATATATACAAACTTTATTCCAACAATTTGATGTAGAAAATAATACGAATACGCAAGCATGATATCAAGATGCCACCGCCCAAAGATTGGTAAGAATTGTCTTTCGTAATCGCGTTGTCGATTATATTGAAAGAAATTTAGATACCATTATAACTCGCAATGGTGAATTAATATTTCGAAATCTTATTCAAGAAAATAATGAAATTGCTTCTAATTACTTGGCAATAATGCGACAACCCTCAACATGAGGGGGGACACCAGAAATATTGGCCATGAGTAATCTTTTAAATGCTAATATTGGTGTTGGTACTGATAGCCCATATCAACCCGTGCATCAAAATGCAAATAATAATAACATCGCGATATCTTATGTTGAGCTTGAAAAAGGTTCGGGTATTCACAATCATTATAATTTTGCTTTACCACCAGAAGAAGATCGAACAAATCAGCCTATTGCTATTAATGACAATCAGGGAAATGTCCTGGTCGTTGATATAACCAAGAGGCCAGATAATTTACTACCAACCACGCCAAAACCAGAGGCGAACGCAATTAAATTAGCAGTTGATGACCATGGTCAACACCACACCATTTTGGCTAAAAATAATGAAGATGATGATGCTAATCAAGGTAATAATATTGCCAAGGCACCAGAACCAACAGCAACCCCATTACAAAAAGATGAATATCATTTTGTAGATAAAAAAACAGAAGATGATAGTTTAAAAAATGATGAAAATTTAGAAATTAACTTAATTAAAAACAATAAAGACGAAATAAAACAAAATGCCCCGGCAGGAAATCAACCCATCAATACAAATATGGAAAATTTACAAACAACAACTGCTAAGGCAATAAATCAATACAACGCTCTTTCAAAAGAAGAAAAATTAAAAAAATTAAATGAAATTAATCGTTACTATCAAACATTACCGGAAAACGATAAAAAAGCTTTTAAAGAAAAATTAACAAATACTGGATTAGCAGCTTTAAGTGGGGGTGCTTTAATAGCTTATGGAACAAAAATGACTGTTTCTGGTTCTACTGCTGGTGCTAATGTTGCGGGCAGTGCAGAAGCAATGGAAATGACTCCTCTTTTAGCAGAAAGTTCAGCAGAAGGGTTAGAAATTGCAGGAACAATTACTGTTGCTGAAACAGCAGCAGTTGAAGGCGGGGTTATAGCCGGGGAAGCCGGTGCGGCCGCCACTCTGGCTCCGGAAACTTTAGGCTTATCCTTGGTGATTGGTGGCATTGCAATTGCCGGAACATGAATGTATTTTGCTTTTCATCATCATGCAACACCTGATATGGCGTTGCCAACTTCAATTCATCATAATGTTTATGATAACATTGAAAAATGATATAAATTTCTCGCCCATGATCAATTAAAAATTAAAATTAACAAAACCACATGAAATGAAATCAAACAAAATAAAAATTCACAAGCAACCATTACTAAAATTATTAAAAATAAATTTATTATAAATGACCATTCTGGCTGAGGCGGAAGTGTCACAAATGAAGATTTCAACACTTTTGTAAAAGTAATACTATTTCATTTTGAACAAATAAATGGTTATTTTGAAATATTAGATAATGAAAATGATGGTTTTGTCATTATGACCAACACTGAAGGCGATTGACTAGAAATAGAATAAAATTTAACATTTTTAATTAAAAGAGAAAAATATTTCTTATATGTGTTATGTAGAAATAACTTGATTTTTAATTTTAATATATTTGTTAATTATCTAATTTAAATTAAGATTAAAAATATTTTTATTAAAGCAGTATTTAAATTTAAATACTGCTTTTCTATTTTGACAAAATAAAAAAAAGAAAAAATTGTTTGGTTGTTTAAGGGCGCGGGTATTTGTCACCATAGAATATCACCTTAGAAAGGTAGTATTTTAACAGTTTTTAAATTTAGTTATTAAAGGTTTAACCTTCAATTTTTGTTATTAATTGGGCCCAAGTAGGATTTTTTAATATTAGACTTCTTGCATTACTTATTTATTAAACAAAATTCCTATAAAATATATTTAAAATAGAAATTATAAGGAATTTAAGATTATGAAATTTGATAAATTTAATTTTATTAATGATAAAGAATTATTACGATTAACTGGAATAAAGCAAAGTACTTTTAATAAAATGTTAAATATTTTAAAAGAAGCTGAGTTAAAAAAGTTTAAAAGAGGTGGTAAAAATAATAAATTATCATTAGAAAATAGATTATTGATGACTTTATCATATTGACGAGAATATCGTACTTATTTTCATCTTGGTAAAAGTTTTGATATTAGTGAAGCTAGTTGTTATCGAAATATCAAGTGAATTGAAGATATTTTAATCAAACATCCTGATTTTCAACAACTTGCTGGTAAAAAAGCATTAATAAATGATTATTTTAATGATAAAACAATTATTATTGATGCTACAGAAACACCCATTCAACGCCCAAAAAAAGACAAAAACAATCTTATTCAGGAAAAAAGAAAAAACACACTATTAAAACACAAGTAATTATTGAAAAAGAAAGCAAAATAATTATTGCAACAAATTTTTCTCTCGGTAAAAAGCATGATTTTTGTTTATTTAAAGAATCAAAAATCCCAATTTTAAAAAATACTAAATTAATAGTTGATAATGGTTATCAAGGAATACAAAAAATTCATAGTAATGTTCTAATACCTAAGAAAAAAACAAAGAAAAACCCTTTAAATAAAGAACAAAAACATAATAATAAATTAATTTCAAAAATGAGAATTATTATTGAAAATATTTTTGCTATTCTTAAAAAATTTAAAATTATTACTGAAAAATATCGTAATCGTAGAAAACGATTTAGTTTAAGATTTAATTTAATTGCTTCAATTTATAATTTGCAATTATAGATAACATAAAATATTTATTTAAAATTAAATTTAAATAATAAAATAATTTTTTGTTGTGTCAAAATTTACACATTTAATAAAATCCATAAGTATTAACCTAATAAAAGTTAGAAATTACTATATAGTATTTTTTATTTACAAATAATTTGTAATTATTTTAATAAGTAATGCAAGAAGTCTAATGTTGTTTTTATAACCTTTTATTAAGAATATGTTTGTTAATATTAAATATTTTGTTTTATTACTTATTTTTCAAGTAAAAAGGTAATAAATTTTTAATTGCTTTTCTTTCAAAATTATTTAAACATTTTCCTACCTAACAAAACTTTATGCGCCCCTAAAATATTACTATCAAGACTTGACATTCCAATATAAATATAGTCATCAATAGCTGCCAATCCATAAACATTAAAATTTGAAATATTATCAATTTCTGTTACTTTATTATTGTTTTCAAGATCAACACTGTAAAGTTTTCCTTGGTAATTTTCGTAATCTCCGGTTCTTGTTCCGACATAAAGTTTATTTTTTTGGGTAATTAATCTATAGACTTCTCCTTTTATGCCAGTAATTTCTGTTACTTTATTATTGTTTTCAAGATCAACACTATAAAGACTACCCGATCCATCATTTTTTTCTGTTGTTCCAATATAAAGCAATTTATTATAAATAGCAAACGAAAAAATTGTTCCTTTTAAAACAATGTTATTAATTTCTGTTACTTTATTATTGTTTTCAAGATCAACACTGTAAAAATTACCCTCGTTGGAAATGTATTTGGCAACTGCTCCAACATAAAGCTTATTATTTAAAACAATTAAAGCATCAACCTCTCCTTCAATTCCAGTAATTTCTGTTACTTTATTATTGTCTTTAAGATCAACACTATAAAGTTTTCCTTCGTCATGTCCAGTTTTTGTTCCAACATAAAGTTTATCGTTTCAAATAAATAAATTATGAATTTCTCCTTCAATTCCAGTAATTTCTGTTACTTTATTATCGTCTTTAAGATCAACACTGTAAAGAGTCCCTTGTCTATCGAGTTTTTTTGTTCCAACATAAAGCTTATCGTTTCAAATAGATAAATTATAAACCGAACCTTCAATTCCAGTAATTTCTGTTACTTTATTATTGTTTTCAAGATCAACACTGTAAAGTTTTCCTTTAAGGTCATAATCATCGTTAATAATTTTTGTTCCAACATAAAGCTTATTTTTTTTGTCACTAATTATTCTATGAATTTCTCCTTTGAAGCCATTAATTGTCATCCCAAAATCATTATTTTCCTCTTTGTCTTCTTTATTATTACATGCGACAACCGAATTCACTGTTGTTACGGTTAAACTAATTGTTGCTAATAAACTAATCAATTTTTTCATTTATTAAAAATCCCCTTCATTGTAATTGATACATAATCTTTAATCCTTCTCAATTATAACATAACTACCAATTGTGTTGGTGATCTAAAACAATTAGAACAAATTGATGATGAAAACTTTAAATGAATTGATAAAAAATTATTAGAAAATCAAATTCAACCTTATATTACTACTATTTTAGATTAGACTTCTTGCATTACTTATTAAAATAATTACAAATTATTTGTAAATAAAAAATACTATATAGTAATTTCTAACTTTTATTAGGTTAATACTTATGGATTTTATTAAATGTGTAAATTTTGACACAACAAAAAATTATTTTATTATTTAAATTTAATTTTGCTGAATTATACTTGTAAGTGCAAGTAAATAAAATTGCAAAAAATCTCATATAAAAATTTCATGATGCTAAGTTTATTTTAGAAAAAACAAAGCAAGGAGTTTTTATATGGGTTACAAACATCTTGGCATATATGAAAGAATTTATATTGAGAATCAATTGAAGTTTAAAGTAAAAATTAGTGAAATAGCTAAAAATCTTAATCGAAGTATTAGTACTATTATTCGAGAAGTCAATAGAAATAAAGATAGTAATCATTATTTTTCATTAATTGCACAAAATAAAGCAGAAAATAGAAAACAATCACATGTTTATTTTCATAAGTTTAAAAATAGAGAATTAGTAAAATATGTACAACAAAAATTACTATTAGGTTGATCGCCTGAACAAATTTATGGCAGAATTAAAAATTTTCATAAAGAATGAATTATTAGTTTTAAAACAATTTACAATTGAATTTATTCTGGATTACTTGAAAAAGTTACTAATAAAAATTTAAGAAGAAAAGGTAAGAAACGAAAATCTCAAGAAAATCGCGGTAAATTTAATGGTAAATCAATTAAAGAACGAAATATTAATGTTAATAATCGTATAACTGTTGGTCATTGAGAAGGTGATACTGTAGTATCATCACGAGGTAAAAGTAAATCATGTTTAATAACTTTAGTTGAAAGAACATCAAGATTTACTTTAGCAATGTTAGTTGAAAATAGAACTACTAAAGTTGTTAACGAAAACATTAGCCATTATTTATCAATTCTTCCAAATAATCTTGTTAAGACTATAACATTTGATAGGGGTAAAGAATTTTCTAATTGACAACAACTTGAAAAAAATTTAAATGTGAAAATTTATTTTGCTAATGCGTATTCGCCTTGACAAAGAGGTACTAATGAAAATACTAATGGTTTAATTAGAGAAAAATTTCCTAAAAAATTTAATTTTTCAAATACTACTAAAAATGCAGTTCATAAATTTATATTGTCTTTAAACCAAAGACCAAGAAAAATACTAAATTATCTTTCACCAATCGAATATTTGGTTAGAAAAATAATTTAGTTGCACTTAACTTTACAATTTGGCTTTTAAATAAATATTTTATGTTATCTATAATTGCAAATTATAAATTGAAGCAATTAAATTAAATCTTAAACTAAATCGTTTTCTACGATTACGATATTTTTCAGTAATAATTTTAAATTTTTTAAGAATAGCAAAAATATTTTCAATAATAATTCTCATTTTTGAAATTAATTTATTATTATGTTTTTGTTCTTTATTTAAAGGGTTTTTCTTTGTTTTTTTCTTAGGTATTAGAACATTACTATGAATTTTTTGTATTCCTTGATAACCATTATCAACTATTAATTTAGTATTTTTTAAAATTGGGATTTTTGATTCTTTAAATAAACAAAAATCATGCTTTTTACCGAGAGAAAAATTTGTTGCAATAATTATTTTGCTTTCTTTTTCAATAATTACTTGTGTTTTAATAATGTGTTTTTTCTTTTTTCCTGAATAAGATTGTTTTTGTCTTTTTTTGGGCGTTGAATGGGTGTTTCTGTAGCATCAATAATAATTGTTTTATCATTAAAATAATCATTTATTAATGCTTTTTTACCAGCAAGTTGTTGAAAATCAGGATGTTTGATTAAAATATCTTCAATTCACTTGATATTTCGATAACAACTAGCTTCACTAATATCAAAACTTTTACCAAGATGAAAATAAGTACGATATTCTCGTCAATATGATAAAGTCATCAATAATCTATTTTCTAATGATAATTTATTATTTTTACCACCTCTTTTAAACTTTTTTAACTCAGCTTCTTTTAAAATATTTAACATTTTATTAAAAGTACTTTGCTTTATTCCAGTTAATCGTAATAATTCTTTATCATTAATAAAATTAAATTTATCAAATTTCATAATCTTAAATTCCTTATAATTTCTATTTTAAATATATTTTATAGGAATTTTGTTTAATAAATAAGTAATGCAAGAAGTCTATTCTAAATTTTGATGATGAATACCTTGCTTATTATTACTGAAATAATTACTCGCCTTTCTTAAATTTATTTTAATATCTTTATTTAATTCATTTTTAGCAACATTACGAATGTTTTTTACTAAATCTTGATGATTTCCATCCTTATATAATTTAATTCAACTATTTAGTGTTACTTTGCGATTTTCAAAAATAATATTAAATGTAGTTTGTTTTAATTTTTTAATAGCATGATAACTATCTAAAATGTATCTAACATTACCAAAACTATTAGCAATTTCTCTAATTCAAGTAGCACCATCACCACAAAAAATTATTTTGTCATAATTAATATTCACATAATGTTTTTGTAATTCTCTAATTAATAAATCACGATAACCCATCGTATTTATTCGTTTACCAACTTTTAACATTAGAAAATGACCTCGTTTATTTTCTAACTCTCTACGAGCATTTTTGTAATTTTTTTCTTTATGTCCTGTATGAAAAGTAACTAAACGAATTCTTTGGTCTTGTTTAACTTTCTGATCTAATGTTGCTAAAAATGTCTCATCTAGTTGAATATATAAGTCCTTATTTTTGACATCAATTCTAGTTTTAGTTTCTTTTTCTGCTAGTTGAAAATATTCGACAATATCATATTTATTTAAAATGCTTGAAATACTAGCTTTTGAAATATAATAATGATTTAGAGCATCTAAAACATCGCGATATCGTTTACCATCACCCAAAAGACTTAAAACTTTAAATTGGACATCAAAATAAATGCGTTGTTTGGGTAATAGACCAATTTCTTTATCTAACAAACATACATATTCAAATTTACCTGATTTTTGATTTCAATATTTATATCGGCGTCGTTTAAAAGTAACATCACCAAAAATTGTAATAATTGTTCTTGGTGCAAAATGAACTACTTTATAACCTTGTTTTAAGCGATAATGATATTTATATAAGTATTCATCTAATTTTTCATATTCATTAGCTAGTTGTTCGCATTTGTTGGTGTACATATTTTTATGGGTTGTAAATAAACTGAATCAATGTTTATTTTCTGGGGTTTTTACATTATTATTAATTTCTAACATAAAAAATCGCCTTTCTTGGTAGTAATTTTAACAAAGTTAAATTTATTTGCTTCAATAATACAATTTTCAGTTACTATCACAATATTGTAAGAAGTCTAATATAGTAAAAATAGAATTTTTTTGTTTGACGGTATATAATGAAAATGCAAAGTGAATAGATTCCAGACTAAGATTTGGAAAAAGCATGTTGATTATTTAATAAATTTTATTAATTGGTAAAAATTCAGGAAAGGAATTTGATTAGTATGAAAAAACTTTTAGAATTACTAGGGGTAATTTTACTAACTAGTAATGCCGCCGGCCCCTTAGTTGCCAATAAACCTAATAACAATAAAGCAAAAATTAAAAACAGTCCAGAAACATTAACGCGGCAAAAAAGACAAGCACCAAAAAAACAAAAAAATAAAAAAGCCACCCCAACAAAAAGTAGTACTACAAAACCACAAAACGAACAACCTTCAACAAGCACAACAGATAATCAAGTTGAATTCATTAAAAAAGAAATTGCTTTAAATAAAAATTATTCTGACAATATTCAAAAAATGTTAAAAGACTTTATGAAAAATAACCAAATTGATCCTTTAAGAACCATCAATATGGGCGGGCTTATAAGTACCCCTGATAAGCGGGAAACACTGATTGAAATTTTAGAAGAACTACAACCAAAAATGGCTGAGTGAGCTAAAGCGAACCATATCAACAACGAAAAAATATTAATCTTAACATTAAAAAAAAATAGTAGTCAGCAAAGTATAAAATTAGTAATTAATTTAAAAGATTTTTATGTCCAAGGATTTGTAAATAAAGATAATAAATATTTTTATTTTAAAGATTCGCAAGTAAAAGAAATTAAGAAACAGGACTTAAATATTCAAGAGTCAATAAATTTAGGTTATAATAGTAATTATTGTCATTTAAATAATGATAATTTCGTTATTTCTTACTCGAATATAGACGATTCTATTAGTGCATTATCAAAACATAATATAAAAGATAATAATAAAATAAAACAACATTTAGTGCGATTAGTTTTTATTACTAGTGAGGCGATGCGGTTTCAATGTGATGAAAAGACTTTAGAAATTTTTGCAGAAATTAGAAATGTTGATGAACTAAAAAACGACTTAAAAAATATATTGAAGGTTGTTCAAGACACCATTGATGGGAAAAATGAAGAAATAAATTGAGGAGATTATAAAGACCAATTAAATAAATGAGACAAATATTCAAAACAGATTAATGAATTTAGAATAAAAATTTGAAATGAATTAATTAAAATGAAAAAATTAAATGATTTCATTTTTCAAAAAAGAGAAGTTCTTATAAAAAATTTAGATAATCTTTTAAACTTCAAAAATGAACAAGAATTAACTAACGAGTTAGCAACATGATTTAATAAAAATGCAAATCAAAATGAGAAAGCATTAAAAGATGATTTTGTTAATAAGACAATAAATTTTATAAAAATTATTAGGAATCTCTCAAATTCAGAAACAATAAATAATTTATCTTCTGATTCTATAAGTGAACAACAGAAAAAAGAACTTGAAGAAGAAATTAAGGAAATTATTCGTAATTTTAGTAGCGGTGATATTAGTCTTTTAGGCTTATCTATTGAACAAAATAATTTAGATATTACTAAATTATTAATTAGGTTAAATTCAAAAATAATAAATGATTATTCAAACAGATTATCACCGTTGCATCTTGCGGCATATTTTAATCGTATAGAAATTGTTAAATCATTATTAAGTTGTTCTGGCATTGTTATCAATATTCTAGATAATAATGGAAATGGAATAAATACGCCCTTGGTCTTTGCAATAATAAAGAAAAATATAGATGTTGTTAAAGAATTATTAAAATATGCCAATATTAATGTTAATGCAATGATTGAAAATGTTTTGTCGCCGTTACATTATGCAGCAGAAAACGGTTATCTGGCAATTGTAAAATTGCTACTCGCCAACGGTGCTGATGTCAATGCAAAAGCAAAAAATGGTGCGACCCCCTTACATTATGCAGCAGCTAAAGGTTATACAGAAATTGTTAAATTATTGTTAGAGCATGGTTCTGATATTAATGCAAATACAAGCAATAGACGAACTGCGTTGCATGTTGCTGCGGAAAATGGTCATACTGATGTTGTTAAACTGTTGATTTCAAAAACAAAAGAGCAATTTAATAATGTAGATAATGTAGAATTTAAAAATTTCATCAACGCCAAAGATAGTAATGGCTTAACTCCTTTATATTTTTGTAATAAACTAGATAACAATGTAGAAACTGTAAAATTACTACTTGATAATGGAGCTGATGTAAATATTATTATAGATAATGACAATAACACCATTTTGCATCTAACAATATGGGAAAATAATTTTACATTTGCAAAAGAATTATTAACAAATCAAAATAGTAAAAATAAAATTAATGTTAATGCGATTAATAATTATAAAAACACTCCGATAATGGGCGCAATACAAAATAATAATATAGAAATTGTTAAATTATTGTTAGAGCATGGTTCTGATATTAATGCAAAAGCAGAAAATGGTATTACTCCTTTACATTTAGCAGCACAAAACGGTTATCTGGCAATTGTAAAATTGCTACTCGCCAACGGTGCTGATGTCAATGAAAAAATTAATTTAGGTGTTGGCCCTTTAGATGTTGCGAACCGAAAAGGCCACACAGAAGTGATAAATCTTTTAGAGAAATTTGTTGAACTAAATAAAAAAATAGAAGTATGTAATCAATTACTAAAAAATCTTCAAAATTTAACACCAGAACATAAAACAAAAATTGAAAACGATTTACAAGCCGCTCAAAAAGAATTAGAACAATTATTAAAAATTAAATTGGCGGATGTTATTACTGAAACTGGTTTAGGAGAAATATCAGATAAGCAAGAACAGACAATTTTAAAGCGTGTTAAGGAATTAAATTCTCACTTAGATATTAATCAAGTTAAAGTACAAGAAAATAGTAATGAAACTCATGCAGTTATTAAACGAAATGACGAGAGTTATTATCCTGGCGAAGTTACAGTGACATTTACCGTTGGTAAATTAGGAGACAGTTCAGGTCCAAGCCAAAATGCTTCTGGTAATAATGATGGTAGTCCTGGGTCAAATGGCAATAGCGATGCAACTAATCAAGGGGCTAACAGTAATACAAATGTAAATGGTGCTGGAAGTTCACAACAAAATAGTGGCGCACAAAACCAAACCACTAGAGAAGTAACAAATCACAATAATCTGTATGATGTGCCAGCCGATAATAGTTGTTTATTTTGATCCATAGCGACAGCTTATTTATTTCCAGCGAGAAATAATGATGAAGAATTTAGCAATCGATTCATTCAATTATTTGGTGAATTACAATTAAGTTATTTATCATATATACAAACTTTATTCCAACAATTTGATGTAGAAAATAATACGAATACGCAAGCATGATATCAAGATGCCACCGCCCAAAGATTGGTAAGAATTGTCTTTCGTAATCGCGTTGTCGATTATATTGAAAGAAATTTAGATACCATTATAACTCGCAATGGTGAATTAATATTTCGAAATCTTATTCAAGAAAATAATGAAATTGCTTCTAATTACTTGGCAATAATGCGACAACCCTCAACATGAGGGGGGACACCAGAAATATTGGCCATGAGTAATCTTTTAAATGCTAATATTGGTGTTGGTACTGATAGCCCATATCAACCCGTGCATCAAAATGCAAATAATAATAACATCGCGATATCTTATGTTGAGCTTGAAAAAGGTTCGGGTATTCACAATCATTATAATTTTGCTTTACCACCAGAAGAAGATCGAACAAATCAGCCTATTGCTATTAATGACAATCAGGGAAATGTCCTGGTCGTTGATATAACCAAGAGGCCAGATAATTTACTACCAACCACGCCAAAACCAGAGGCGAACGCAATTAAATTAGCAAAAGTTGATGACCATGGTCAACACCACACCATTTTGGCTAAAAATAATGAAGATGATGATGCTAATCAAGGTAATAATATTGCCAAGGCACCAGAACCAACAGCAACCCCATTACAAAAAGATGAATATCATTTTGTAGATAAAAAAACAGAAGATGATAGTTTAAAAAATGATGAAAATTTAGAAATTAACTTAATTAAAAACAATAAAGACGAAATAAAACAAAATGCCCCGGCAGGAAATCAACCCATCAATACAAATATGGAAAATTTACAAACAACAACTGCTAAGGCAATAAATCAATACAACGCTCTTTCAAAAGAAGAAAAATTAAAAAAATTAAATGAAATTAATCGTTACTATCAAACATTATCGGAAAACGATAAAAAAGCTTTTAAAGAAAAATTAACAAATACTGGATTAGCAGCTTTAAGTGGGGGTGCTTTAATAGCTTATGGAACAAAAATGACTGTTTCTGGTTCTACTGCTGGTGCTAATGTTGCGGGCAGTGCAGAAGCAATGGAAATGACTCCTCTTTTAGCAGAAAGTTCAGCAGAAGGGTTAGAAATTGCAGGAACAATTACTGTTGCTGAAACAGCAGCAGTTGAAGGCGGGGTTATAGCCGGGGAAGCCGGTGCGGCCGCCACTCTGGCTCCGGAAACTTTAGGCTTATCCTTGGTGATTGGTGGCATTGCAATTGTCGAAACATGAATGTATTTTGCTTTTCATCATCATGCAACACCTGATATGGCGTTGCCAACTTCAATTCATCATAATGTTTATGATAACATTGAAAAATGATATAAATTTCTCGCCCATGATCAATTAAAAATTAACAAAACCACATGAAATGAAATCAAACAAAATAAAAATTCACAAGCAACCATTACTAAAATTATTAAAAATAAATTTATTATAAATGACCATTCTGGCTGAGGCGGAAGTGTCACAAATGAAGATTTCAACACTTTTGTAAAAGTAATACTACTTCATTTTGAACAAATAAATGGTTATTTTGAAATATTAGATAATGAAAATGATGGTTTTGTCATTATGACCAACACTGAAGGCGATTGACTAGGAATAGAATAAAATTTAACATTTTTAATTAAAAGAGAAAAATATTTCTTATATGTGTTATGTAGAAATAACCTGATTTTTAATTTTAATATATTTGTTAATTATCTAATTTAAATTAAGATTAAAAATATTTTTATTAAAGCAGTATTTAAATTTAAATACTGCTTTTCTATTTTGACAAAATAAAAAAAAGAAAAAATTGTTTGGTTGTTTAAGGGCGCGGGTATTTGTCACCATAGAATATCACCTTAGAAAGGTAGTATTTTAACAGTTTTTAAATTTAGTTATTAAAGGTTTAACCTTCAATTTTTGTTATTAGTTGGGCCCAAGTAGGATTTTTTAATATTAGACTTCTTGCATTACTTATTTATTAAACAAAATTCCTATAAAATATATTTAAAATAGAAATTATAAGGAATTTAAGATTATGAAATTTGATAAATTTAATTTTATTAATGATAAAGAATTATTACGATTAACTGGAATAAAGCAAAGTACTTTTAATAAAATGTTAAATATTTTAAAAGAAGCTGAGTTAAAAAAGTTTAAAAGAGGTGGTAAAAATAATAAATTATCATTAGAAAATAGATTATTGATGACTTTATCATATTGACGAGAATATCGTACTTATTTTCATCTTGGTAAAAGTTTTGATATTAGTGAAGCTAGTTGTTATCGAAATATCAAGTGAATTGAAGATATTTTAATCAAACATCCTGATTTTCAACAACTTGCTGGTAAAAAAGCATTAATAAATGATTATTTTAATGATAAAACAATTATTAGACTTCTTGCATTACTTATTAAAATAATTACAAATAATTTGTAATTATTTTAATAAGTAATGCAAGAAGTCTATTCTTCAACTTTGAGGATTATAATAATGCAAAATCGCACCATAGAATCACGCAATAATAAATAAAGTGCGATTTAAAGCGACAAAATCATATAATGTTAAATTTATTTTTTTAAACAATAGCGTCACTTAAATCACACTTTCTTTATTTTTATTACTATCTGCCGGGCATTAATTTTTCAAACATTTTGAAAGCAATTAAAAATAAACCAATAATTACACCAAGCAAGAAAACTCAATATGTAGCAAAAAAATTAACAACATTAGGCATATTACCACCAATAATATCGGTTCAAATGTGACCAAACGCTCCAATTAACGCTTTTCATAAGTTAATAACCGCTTGCTCGCCAGTAACAGCTACTGCCGGTGCTTCTGCTAAGAAAGTTCGAATCATATAATCACCCCCTTTCTAAACAAAATATGATTTAACTTTATAAAATAAAATAACCATAAATAAGACAATAATTACTAATACCATTCAAAACGCAATATTTGCTATTAAAAGTCAAAGTAGTTCTTTGGTTAAATCAATTTCTTTACCAGAAACTCACGCCGGAATAACTTTAATTTGAATAAATAAATCCCAAAAATACAATTTTGTCATTTCTCAATCTAAATCTTTTCAAGCAACTAAAAACATAATAATTACCGCTTAAAAGGTCAAAAGAGTAGAAAAATAATGGCTGAAAACAACATTACAATTATTAAAATTGAAAACAAAAATACAACTTGGGGCGGTAAATCGGCAGTTGGATAAATTAATTCAATTAATTCAATAATTATTTTTTTAAACATTTTCTAAACCTACTTTTTAATTTCTTTTTCATCTTGTTCTAATAAATTTCGCTTAAACTTTGCAATAAATATTCGTTGTGAATAAGTAAAATCTTTTGGTAGCTGTTTTGCTTCACTACCATATTTCTTTTTATCTTTAAAAAACCGATAAATATTAACAGCAATATAATATGCTAGTAATAATGTTAAAATCGTAAAAAACACTAATCCAAATATACTCATCTTTCTTTTCTCCTTAATTTTCTAATTAATTTATTTTTTTAAACAATTATGTTCAACAAAATCAAAACAAAGTCAATTATCACCAACTAAATCAGTTCTAACAGAATCAACTGCAGATTTAGACGCTCAAATTTTTTGTTCTAATCCGGTTTTTTTATTAATAGAATAGACTTGGTACATAACCTTTAATTTTATCTACTATTTTGATAATTATTTTTTAGATGAAATACAAATGTTAGATAAATACAAAGATAAAAATGAATTTTATAGTTTAGTCGGCATAAAATGTTATAGTTATGTACCAAGTCTAATATATAAACTCTTGACAATAATCTTTGCCAGGCTCATCCACACTAACTCACATTTTCATTTCTAAAACTCCAAAATTAATTTTTTTACTACATTAAATCAAAAAATGCAATAACTTAGTTAAATAACTCAAACTAACATTGATAATTAACGGGCGGAGCATACGCTTTCCGCACCGTTTAAACACCTTAAAAACCAACCTAAATTTTTTTAAACTATATTTTTCTTTACCTCTATTCTTAAAATGCCTTAAAACACCTTTAAAATGAATTTTTAAAATAATTAAAACTTACATCCTTTTTAGCAATCTCTTTCTCTGCAACAAAAAAACCTAACAACTCATGACCTAAAATCAAACTAGATTCTTGACCTTTCTTATTATTAACTAAAACCAACTGATACTCACCATCTTTAATTATTCCGATACAAATAGAATTCTCATATTTTCCTTTATAAACAAATCGTTTTGAAAACCAAATACCAGTAGATTCATACAATCAGGGAATTGCTGGTGCTTTAATAAGTACTGCATTTTGCGTTTCTTTCAAAAGATATTTTTCAGTATTTAAAAAAATATTTTCAATATTTCTCATATACATACCACCCTTACAATATTTAGTTATATTAACTTAGTTATATTTAACTTAGTCTTTTAACTTAGTTCAATATATTTCTCTTTAAACTCTTTCTTTAAACTAAATTAACATAACTTGTTAGTAAACTTCGTTTACTAAAAAACTTAGTTTATCAACAACAAGGCACAAAAAAATACAAGGCATAACTAAAAATAATAAATATTAATTTAACCTTATATTTCTTGTAATAAATAAATGAGCTCGTATTTATTTATTAGACTTCTTGCATTACTTATTAAAATAATCATTTATTAATGCTTTTTTTACCAGCAAGTTGTTGAAAATCAGGATGTTTGATTAAAATATCTTCAATTCACTTGATATTTCGATAACAACTAGCTTCACTAATATCAAAACTTTTACCAAGATGAAAATAAGTACGATATTCTCGTCAATATGATAAAGTCATCAATAATCTATTTTCTAATGATAATTTATTATTTTTACCACCTCTTTTAAACTTTTTTAACTCAGCTTCTTTTAAAATATTTAACATTTTATTAAAAGTACTTTGCTTTATTCCAGTTAATCGTAATAATTCTTTATCATTAATAAAATTAAATTTATCAAATTTCATAATCTTAAATTCCTTATAATTTCTATTTTAAATATATTTTATAGGAATTTTGTTTAATAAATAAGTAATGCAAGAAGTCTATTAATTAACAGCAAGTTTGTAGAAACCAAAATCTTGTCATATGTATATGGTTTCTACATTTATTAATAGCACCACATTTTTTTAAAAACTGAATATCTTGAATATCGTTATTTTGATTTTTTACCGTTAATGCATACTAAATTAAATTTAAAAGGTTTTAAATATCCTTTAACTGAAAATTATGAATTAAAACCATATGACAATTATTTTATTAGTAATGAATTAGAAGCACTTAAAGGGAAAATCAATATTAAACAAGGTTGTGGTATTTTAACAATTAGTAAAAAAATGAAAAAAATGACTAAATAATATTAGTCATTTTTTTATGTAGTATTAAATTCCTTTGCGCTTTAATGTTCTTAAAGCACGAGTTGACATTTTAACTTTTTTTACTTGGCCATCAATTTCAACTTTTACAGTTTGTAAATTAACATTTCATTTTCTTCTTGATGCATTCATGGCATGAGAACGCTTATTACCAGACAGAACACTTTTACCAGTTACTTCACATTTCCTTGACATTTTAGTTCTCCTTTATAAAATCAATATCACAACAATAATAATATCATACTTATTGAGCTTTTCAACAGCTAAAATATTATTTTAAAAACATTAGACTTGGTACATAACTATAACATTTTGCACCTACCAAACTATAAAATTCACTTTCATCTTTATATTTATCTAACATTTGTGCTTCATCTAGAAAATAATATTATCAAAATAGTAGATAAAATTAAAGGTTATGTACCAAGTCTAATATACAATTCATCCAAATTATTTTCGTTTGCCGTTTTACCAATGGAAACGACATGAAGATTAAATTTTCCGTGTAAACTTTCATCTTGAAAAATTATAGTCTTAGCATCGCCCATAGTATATTCAACACTGTTATCTTGAATATTAGTAGCAATGCGAGCATCTAATTCTAAATTAAAGTCACTAACTTCATAAGCAATCGTTTTTTTAACTTCTAAAGGGTCAATAAAGCCAATTTTAACAACATTGGGAGAAAAGTAAAAGTATAAATTAGGTTTATTTGTGTTTTTAATCAGGTTGTTTAAAGGGTAAATATATAATTCGCGTTTTCTTGTTTCGTTATAAATTGTATGCAAGTCAGGATCTGATTGTTCGGTATAATTTGCAAAGTCGAGCGGAGTATTATCAATTGCATAATCACGATATTTAGTTTCATTTTCTTGACTTGGTTTAGTCTTTCAATCCGCCATTTTCTTGTCCTTTCATATCAATATTATTAATTTCTTTACCAATTGTGGTCGTTACATTCAAATTGACTTTGATTGTCATTTTTTCAAGTTCTTTTGAAATAAAACTGTTGCCATTCAAGTCGTGGTCAAATTTAAGTAGTAAGTAAATAAAGTTTGCATGGGCTTCTTCTCGTAATAATATTTTTTGCTCGAGCATATTGTTAGTTTGAATATTAACGGCCGAACTTTCTTGGCGAGTTTGTTGAGCCCCTTTATGAATTGCAGGTACATGCATCCCAATCCGTTTATTAATCTCGGTCACATTTCAATCATATAAATAAGTTAATTCTTTTCCTCTAAATTGACCGTTAATAGTAGAAAAGGGTATTGGATTTTGTGCTTGATCATAATTCATGACTAAAACATGATTTTTAATAAAATCATCAATAATCTTATTTACATTTTTTTGAACATTACCAACAAGTGAATTTGTATTAATAAGAAATCTTGTGGCGTTTAAAATAGCATCTAGAATGCTTTGTTCATAAAAAATATCTAAAGCTTTCAATTTATCTTCAACACCAGCGATGTCAGCACGCTCACTTGGTAAATTAGAAAAAATTGCAATTGGTATATAGGGGCGTATAACAAAGAGGTAGGGAAATAAAGTTGGTTTAATTTTATTAATTAAAATACCTACCTCCTTTTAAAAATTATTGTTAAGAGGAAGGAGTATTCTTACTGGTCTAAAATGGTTACCTTACACACATAATATAAACCAATCTCCAATATTTATACGAAGTGCATATTTTTTTTACAAAAGAACAAAAAAGACGATAATTATCGTCTTTTTCTTATTTCCCTACCTCTTTGTTATATGCCCGGTATATAGTTAATTTCTAATACTTGGTTAATAAATTAATTTTTCATTATTGCGTTGTTTTTCAAATTCATTAACTTTTATTATTGTTTGTTCCAATTTGGAAGTGCCATTATTGTCAACAGTTTTTTGGTGCTTAGTTCATAAATTTCACGTATAATTTTTACTTTGCTGTTTTCTAATTGGTAAGTTTCGTACATGCGTAAATTAAGATTATTTTTCTTATAGTCGTCGTAAAAAATTGTACATTGAATTAAATTTCCCAACACATCATATTCTCGCTCTGCTACTCGTATGGGTTGAAAGTTCATAATTCCTTGATTTAAAAAAATTAGAAATGCCGAAACACCAATATCGCTAGCTCGTTTCTCATTAATCCAGTTTTTACTTTGAAAATCATTTTTATAAAGTCATGCTATTATTTTTGGTGATAAATCTTGTTGACTAATATTAATTTCCAATTTCTTAGGAGTTAATGCATTAGCCATAGTGTCGGCCACATACGATTTATAATAATCTTCATGACCAAAAGGGGCAAAACCATACATTCGCAAAATTGATTTTTCCATTTCGCGTTTTTTAACTAATACATAAGACTTGGTACATAACTATAACTAGCTTAATTCAAAATTATATATTCCTGAAATTAAGTTAAATCGTAATCCAAGTCTATAGAAAGGAATCAGATATGGCTCAAAATTTACTTTTAACAACATCACAAAAACCACAAAATTATTATCAATGGTTTTTATTTTCTTGTCAGCATGTTTTTGCAATGTTTGGTGCTAATATTTTAGCGCCATTAGTTATTAATAATATTTCTGGTCAAATGATAATTACTACTTCAATGGCATTATTTGCTTCAGGGTTAGGAACATTAATTTATATATTAGTTACTAAGGCAAAAGTTCCAATATATTTAGGTTCTTCTTTTACATATATGACAACTATGGGAACATTATTAAAAATAACGGATAGTGCTAACAATGGTTCTGTTTTTTTAGCATTATTTTTTGTTGGTTTAGGATATATGTTAGTTGCTTTAATTATATATTTTGTGGGTAATAAGTGAATTAATAAAATCTTACCACCAGAGTAATTGGACCAATGATTATTATAATTGGTTTATTGGTTGCAGGAATTGTCATTAATAATTCAGGCTTAAATCCTACAAATTGAGCAAGTGTGAAAGAGGTTTATCCTTACTGAATAGCAATTTTAATTGTGGGAATTACTTTATTAGCAATTATTAGTTTTAATATTTTGTGTAAAGATATTTTTAAGGTAATTCCGATTTTATTGGGAATGATTGTTGGATATTTAGTTGCATTAATATTTCATTTTAGTAGTAGTTATCAAATTATTAACATATCTTTACTTACAAATGTTAATAATTGAAGTTGACACCCTTGAAATAAAAGTGTTTTTAAAGGAATTTGAAACATTGATAATAAAATATTAGTTACTGCTATTTTTAGTTTATTACCATTAATATTTATTACTATCGCTGAGCATATTGGTGATCATGTAAATATTGGTCAAATTACAGGAAATAATTATTTAAAAAATCCAGGATACACCGGACATTGTTAGGTGATGGTTTAGCTACTTCGGTGTCAGCAATAATAGCAATTGGGGTTTCGTTTTTAGCTCCAGTTACGCAAGTAATAAGTATGGTTCCTAAACCTGTTATGGGAGGAGTGGGAATTATTCTTTTTGGATTAATTGCTACTAATGGCATTAAAGTATTATTTGATCATCAAGTAAATTTAAATGATATGAGAAATGTATTCATTATTGGCATTATGCTAATTTTAGCGATTGGTCAAGCTGTTTTGAACATTGAAGGTAGTTTATATGCCATTATCTTCAATTGTTGGTATTATTTTAAATTTATTATTGCATAGTAATTTGTGAATTAAGTTTAAAATCTTATTAAATAAGGAATAATCGCATTTAAATTTATTCTTGTGTTGTATCTTAAAGTTAGAATTATTGCAACTAAAAAATCTTGCAATTTAATAATACAAAATTATTAAACTAGGGCATTTTTAGTTGCAAAAAAAATTAAAAGTAGATATAATTTAAAATGATTGAATTAAACAATTGCCTAGTTAGCTCAGTTGGTAGAGCAACCGGCTGTTAACCGGTAGGTCGTAGGTTCAAACCCTACACTAGGCGCCATTTCATTTTAGGGCCCGTTGGTGAAGCGGTTAACACACACGCCTTTCACGCGTGCATTCACGGGTTCAAATCCCGTACGGGTCACCATTAAGTGATATAAATAGTCTAACTTTACAATAAAGTTGGATTTTTTTATTTTTATAATAATTTATTGGTATTGTTATTTTTAATGATTTTATTTTGTAATAAGTTAAGAAATTTAGTTTAAAATTATTAAAATCTTTATCTAATAAAAAAACAAAATTTATTAACAAAGCTTGTTAAACACTTAAATCTGCGATATATAAGTGTTTAAAAAACTAAGTTAATATAACTTAGTTTATCTATAAGAAAGGTAATTTATTATGAAAAACATTGAAAACATTTTCTTAAATACTAAGAAATATCTTTTAAAAGAAACACAAAATACAATGCTTATTAAAGCACCAAAAATTCCATGATTTAATGAACAAATCGGCATTTGGTTTCCAAAGCGATTTGTTTATAAAGGAAAGTATGAAAATTCGATTTGCATCGGAATAATAAAAGATAGTAAATATCAAATAATTTCAATTAATCAAAAAAAAGAAACCAAATTAATTAAGGGACAAGAATTATTAGGCTTCTTCATTGCCAAAAAAGAAAACAACAAAAAAGATATAAATTATAACTATTTTAAAGGAGTTTAAAGATGAATATTGCGATTGGATTAATATTTATTATTATCAGCATCATGCTATTGGCATATTTTGCTTATAAAATTTATGCCAAAATAAAAATTAGAATTAAATAGACTTCTTGCATTACTTATTAAAATAATTACAAATTATTTGTAAATAAAAAATACTATATAGTAATTTCTAACTTTTATTAGGTTAATACTTATGGATTTTATTAAATGTGTAAATTTTGACACAACAAAAAATTATTTTATTATTTAAATTTAATTTTAAATAAATATTTTATGTTATCTATAATTGCAAATTATAAATTGAAGCAATTAAATTAAATCTTAAACTAAATCGTTTTCTACGATTACGATATTTTTCAGTAATAATTTTAAATTTTTTAAGAATAGCAAAAATATTTTCAATAATAATTCTCATTTTTGAAATTAATTTATTATTATGTTTTTGTTCTTTATTTAAAGGGTTTTTCTTTGTTTTTTTCTTAGGTATTAGAACATTACTATGAATTTTTTGTATTCCTTGATAACCATCATCAACTATTAATTTAGTATTTTTTAAAATTGGGATTTTTGATTCTTTAAATAAACGCCAAATTGTAAAGTTAAGTGCAACTAAATTATTTTTCTAACCAAATATTCGATTGGTGAAAGATAATTTAGTATTTTTCTTGGTCTTTGGTTTAAAGACAATATAAATTTATGAACTGCATTTTTAGTAGTATTTGAAAAATTAAATTTTTTAGGAAATTTTTCTCTAATTAAACCATTAGTATTTTCATTAGTACCTCTTTGTCAAGGCGAATACGCATTAGCAAAATAAATTTTCACATTTAAATTTTTTTCAAGTTGTTGTCAATTAGAAAATTCTTTACCCCTATCAAATGTTATAGTCTTAACAAGATTATTTGGAAGAATTGATAAATAATGGCTAATGTTTTCGTTAACAACTTTAGTAGTTCTATTTTCAACTAACATTGCTAAAGTAAATCTTGATGTTCTTTCAACTAAAGTTATTAAACATGATTTACTTTTACCTCGTGATGATACTACAGTATCACCTTCTCAATGACCAACAGTTATAAGATTATTCATGCCAAATTGTAAAGTTAAGTGCAACTAAATTATTTTTCTAACCAAATATTCGATTGGTGAAAGATAATTTAGTATTTTTCTTGGTCTTTGGTTTAAAGACAATATAAATTTATGAACTGCATTTTTAGTAGTATTTGAAAAATTAAATTTTTTAGGAAATTTTTCTCTAATTAAACCATTAGTATTTTCATTAGTACCTCTTTGTCAAGGCGAATACGCATTAGCAAAATAAATTTTCACATTTAAATTTTTTTCAAGTTGTTGTCAATTAGAAAATTCTTTACCCCTATCAAATGTTATAGTCTTAACAAGATTATTTGGAAGAATTGATAAATAATGGCTAATGTTTTTGTTAACAACTTTAGTAGTTCTATTTTCAACTAACATTGCTAAAGTAAATCTTGATGTTCTTTCAACTAAAGTTATTAAACATGATTTACTTTTACCTCGTGATGATACTACAGTATCACCTTCTCAATGACCAACAGTTATACGATTATTAACATTAATATTTCGTTCTTTAATTGATTTACCATTAAATTTACCGCGATTTTCTTGAGATTTTCGTTTCTTACCTTTTCTTCTTAAATTTTTATTAGTAACTTTTTCAAGTAATCCAGAATAAATTCAATTGTAAATTGTTTTAAAACTAATAATTCATTCTTTATGAAAATTTTTAATTCTGCCATAAATTTGTTCAGGCGATCAACCTAATAGTAATTTTTGTTGTACATATTTTACTAATTCTCTATTTTTAAACTTATGAAAATAAACATGTGATTGTTTTCTGTTTTCTGCTTTATTTTGTGCAATTAATGAAAAATAATGATTACTATCTTTATTTCTATTGACTTCTCGAATAATAGTACTAATACTTCGATTAAGATTTTTAGCTATTTCACTAATTTTTACTTTAAACTTCAATTGATTCTCAATATAAATTCTTTCATATATGCCAAGATGTTTGTAACCCATATAAAAACTCCTTGCTTTGTTTTTTCTAAAATAAACTTAGCATCATGAAATTTTTATTAGTAACTTTTTCAAGTAATCCAGAATAAATTCAATTGTAAATTGTTTTAAAACTAATAATTCATTCTTTATGAAAATTTTTAATTCTGCCATAAATTTGTTCAGGCGATCAACCTAATAGTAATTTTTGTTGTACATATTTTACTAATTCTCTATTTTTAAACTTATGAAAATAAACATGTGATTGTTTTCTGTTTTCTGCTTTATTTTGTGCAATTAATGAAAAATAATGATTACTATCTTTATTTCTATTGACTTCTCGAATAATAGTACTAATACTTCGATTAAGATTTTTAGCTATTTCACTAATTTTTACTTTAAACTTCAATTGATTCTCAATATAAATTCTTTCATATATGCCAAGATGTTTGTAACCCATATAAAAACTCCTTGCTTTGTTTTTTCTAAAATAAACTTAGCATCATGAAATTTTTATATGAGATTTTTTGCAATTTTATTTACTTGCACTTACAAGTATAATTCAGCAAACAAAAATCATGCTTTTTACCGAGAGAAAAATTTGTTGCAATAATTATTTTGCTTTCTTTTTCAATAATTACTTGTGTTTTAATAGTGTGTTTTTTCTTTTTTCCTGAATAAGATTGTTTTTGTCTTTTTTTGGGCGTTGAATGGGTGTTTCTGTAGCATCAATAATAATTGTTTTATCATTAAAATAATCATTTATTAATGCTTTTTTACCAGCAAGTTGTTGAAAATCAGGATGTTTGATTAAAATATCTTCAATTCACTTGATATTTCGATAACAACTAGCTTCACTAATATCAAAACTTTTACCAAGATGAAAATAAGTACGATATTCTCGTCAATATGATAAAGTCATCAATAATCTATTTTCTAATGATAATTTATTATTTTTACCACCTCTTTTAAACTTTTTTAACTCAGCTTCTTTTAAAATATTTAACATTTTATTAAAAGTACTTTGCTTTATTTCAGTTAATCGTAATAATTCTTTATCATTAATAAAATTAAATTTATCAAATTTCATAATCTTAAATTCCTTATAATTTCTATTTTAAATATATTTTATAGGAATTTTGTTTAATAAATAAGTAATGCAAGAAGTCTAATATAAAAATGCCATTAAAAATAATACTGGTAATTTCACGAAAAACGAAAAAGTATTTATTGCTCGCTTTGAGGAATGAGTTAAAGTTCCTAATTCAAAAGAAAATAACGCGGATAAAAAATAATGTTTTGAAAAATTATCATGGAATTCTTAGAACTGTTTATTCCGATAGAAAAAATGCCTGCACAAGTTGCGTTTATTGCCGGATTAATTATTATCATTACTTTTCTTTTCGCATTAATTTCAATTATGTATTTACCAATAAAAATGATTTTTGGGAGATAAAAAATGACGGTAAATTTAAAAGAATTTAATTGAGAACAAATTAAACAAACTTTCTGAGATTTATTTATTCAAATTACAACTGTTTTATGATTACGATATTTTAATTTGGTGTATTTAGATACTAATTGATTTTTAATCATAATTTGTCGGATTTTTTTCGAGATAAGATATTATCTTATCTCATTAAAACAACTTTAATTTTACGAGCACCATAAATTTTTACGACTTTTATTAAATGCACTGATAACTTCTTCTTCATAATTATTAACATCATACTTAACACAATTATTAGTTTGATAATAATATGCTGATTTTGCTATTTTTAATATTTGACACATTTTTAGCACGGAATATTTTTCTTTATTATTGTTAATAATTCCTATTTTTTGCCGATTATCAGTGCTGCTTGCTTTAAAATGTCATTTTCCATTCGTAATTGTTGGTTTTCTTTTCGCAAGTAAATTAATTCATTTTCTTCGACAGTGCGATTATCTTTCACTTTAAATGACCCAGAATTATTAAAATTTTCAATTCACTGATATACGGCTGATTTTGATATCCCGTATTCATTAATAATTTCAACAATGCTTTTTCCGTTTTGATAAAGCATGACAATTTGTTTTTTAAATTCATTTGAATATGAGTTTTTCCCCATTTTTATCTTCCTACTTTCTTAATAATTTTATCTACTATTTTGATAAAATTATTTTCTAGATGAAGCACAAATATTAGATAAATATAAAGATGAAAATGAATTTTATAGTTTGATAGGTGCAAAATGTTATAGTTATTGTACCAAGTCTATTGAATTAATTTGTAAATCTCGGGAAGATAATTTTGATAGTAAGCGTTGCATTATTAAGTTATTAGAAGAAATAATGGCTAAAGATAATTATAATAATTGTAACTTAAAAGGGATTTTAGGTAGTTTAAGTAATAAAATTGAAGCAAATAATTGTTTAATTGATAAAATAGGTGATGATAGTGAATGTTTGAAGGAGTTAAATGATAAAATGGGACACGATTTAAATAGAAAATTAGAAAGACATAGTGGTCGCGTTTAGTTTTCTTAGGTATTTTTTAAAAAAGAAAAAATAATCATTTATTAGACTTGGTACATAACCTTTAATTTTATCTACTATTTTGATAATATTATTTTCTAGATGAAGCACAAATGTTAGATAAATATAAAGATGAAAGTGAATTTTATAGTTTGGTAGGTGCAAAATGTTATAGTTATGTACCAAGTCTATTAATGAAAATATTAATTCAGAAATAGAAATCAGAAAAGAAATATATAAATGTTCAGTATGAAATAAATATAATAATAAAAATGATGATAGTTGAATTAATTATAAAGGTAATATTGTAACAAATAAATATAATAGATTTAAGTAAGTAAAAATATAAAATTAATATATATTTAGTTAAAATTTAAGTAATAATTAATAATTTTTATTGTGTAAAAATTCAATAATATGATAAAATGGTAATGAATAAAAATGACAATAACAAGAAAGGCAGGGTTAGTTTAGTAATTAAATAATATAATTAGCTGATTGTTTTACTTCTTCAAAGCAATACCTAAGAAAACTAAACGCGACCCCTGCTTCTAAATGATTTCTAATTTCTTCTAAACTATATGTATAATCATTTTGCTCATCTAACGATTCACTACTACTAGAACAACAAATAATAGGTAAAACTGGTGATATGATTAATGTTAAAGTACATAATTTTTTAACTAATTTATTCCTCCTTTTATAAACTATAGTAAAAATAAGGATTACTTATCATTTATTTAATGATTATTAATGACATTAATATTAATTTGTATGATTGCTTATCCTATTAAATAAATAACTAAGCACATTCTTAATAAACTAATATTACTATTTTCTAGCACAATTACAATAAAAATAGTAAAATATTTTAATTTTTTATTATTTGCTAAATGATAAAGTTAAATAAAAAAATTACAGTAATTACTGTAATTTTTCAAATATTTTTAATTATTAACTATTAATTATTAACTATTTGTATTAACTTTTTCTTTTAAAGTTGTTGAAGGGCTAAAACTGACAACAGTTCTTGCAGGAATAGCGATTTTTTCTCCTGTTTGCGGATTTCTTCCTTCACGAGCTTTTCTTTCTTTAGTTTTAAAAATCCCAAAACCTGAAATAGGTGTTCTCTCAGCACTTTGAATTTCTTCGGTTAAAATATTAATAATACTGTCAAAAATGTCATTAGCTTTACTTTTTGTAATCCCATATTTTTTATATTCTTCGACAATAAAATCAGCTACTTTGTCTTTAATTGATGGTTTTTTCATTTTTAAACTTCCCTTCTTATGAAATTATAGTTTAAGAATAATATAAAAAATTAAATTTGGCAAGAAAAAAATTACTAATTTTAACTTAAAACCGTTTTTAATTCTTCTTTGGACTTATAACCATTTAGAGTTCTTTTCAATTGACCATCGTCAAAAATTAATAATGTCGGAATTGAACTGATATTAAATCTTTGTGCTAATTCTTGTGATTCATCAACATTAACTTTAACAAAAGAAACTTCTTTCATTTCATTAGATAATTGTTCAAAAATTGGTGCTAACATTTTACAAGGTCCACATCAATCAGCATAAAAATCAATAATAACTTTACCAGTTTTAACAACTTCATCAAACTTACTTAGATCTGTTTTAATAACCATTTTAAAATCTCCTTTCATTCCTTATTATTCTAACATAATTAAAATAATAATATCTTTACTTCAAAATGTGTTTATTAATCATATTACCAACACCATTTTCATTATTACTTTGACAAATATAATTAGATAATTCCTTAATAATCTCAACTGAATTATCCATTGCCACTGGATGACCCACTGCTTGCATTAATCATTGATCATTATATGAATCACCAAAAGCCATTGCATCGCTAGAACTAATTCCTAATAAATCACAAATATATGTAACACCATAACCTTTACTCATTTTTGGCAATGTTATTTCATATATTCCTGGCCGATACTCTTTAATATCTAAATGCGAAAATTTTTCATTAAATTCATTAATTAATTCCTGAGAAGCAACTTGACTAGTAATAGTTTTAGCAATAATAAGAATCCGAGCAATATCACCAATTAAATCATCAACATTATTCAATACTGTATATTTTGTTTGCATAACATCAGCTCAATAACTAGAATTTTCTCCAATGTGATTAACAAAAGAACCATCTTCAGTATACAATTGACATTTAAAACCTTTATTATCAACTCAACGATAAACCGTTTTAGCAAAATCATTATTAATATTTCCATTAAAAATTAATTTTTTATCTTTAAATGAATAAATATGAACACCATTATTAGCAACAACAAAACTTTTAAATTTATGAGCATTAATCTGTTTAGCAATGCTAATAGCATTACTAGTAATTCTTCCCGTATTAATAACAACAATAATACCTTGCTTTTGCGCTGCAATACACATTTCCTTATTAAATTCAGTTAGACAATGATTATCATTAAACAAAGTCCCATCAATATCAATAAAAATAATTTTTATTTTCATTAAACCCACCTTTTTCATTTTTTAAATATCTATTTAATAAATAATACTAATTAATTAAAAAAATAATGCACTATTAAGTGCACATTTTATAGTAAATGGTGCGGGTTAAGGGACTTGAACCCCCATGTCGTAAAACGCCAGATCCTAAGTCTGGTGCGTCTGCCAATTCCGCCAAACCCGCATTACAAATTACTTTAACATTATAATACAAAATCACCACAATTATCAATAGACTAACAACTATATTTTGTAAATCACACACAGTTATTAGACCATGCTTCTCTTAATTGATTTCATAATACCATATTTTGTATTATTAAAATTAAAAAAATTAATTTTATTCACAATAAAAAATATTTAATTAAAAATTAACTAAATTAAAAATTTTTTCACAAGTTTCTATTGTTTTTTAAATAATTATTTTGCAATAATAAATTTATTTAAAGTTTCAAATGGAGTTTTGTAATTCAAGCTTTTATGTTTTCGCTTGAAATTATAAAATGCGTACCACTCATTCAAATGAATTTGTAATTGTTTAACATCAAATTTTATTTCAAAATCACATTTTTTGAACCAAAATAAACTAGTATAATTACGGTGAAACCGTTCAATCTTTCCGTTGCTTTGAGGAGAACGTATTGGTGTAGTTTCATGGATAATTCCATTTTTTGAAAGAAAGGTTGTAAAAGGCCTTTCTTTTACTTTGTATGTTTTTTTATTACTTCAATTAGTAGTAGTAAATTCCGGAGCATTATCAGTGCGAATGCGTTTAATTGTTATGCCAAGTTCACTAAAATCTTTCATTGCTCTTTGCATGGCATTAATGGCATTATTGGTTCCTAAACTATCATACGCATATCCAAAAGCAATTCTTGTTTTTTCGTCAATGAAATCATAAACATATAATCTATACTTAGCAATAGGAAAATTTTTATCAGTAAACACTTTAGCATCCATTTGCAGTAGTCCAATATCTGAAACTTCATAACGCTTAAAATGCCGTTTTGCTTTTTTCATTTGCGTTTTTATTTCTCCATAGCGTTTGTCTTGTTTAATTCAACGATAAAAAGTATTAATTGATTTGGGGACATTATTTGTATCGATATCATATACATTTTTTTGATGAATATTATGATAAAGTGATAATACACCGCCCGCACCTACAAATTTGTAATCAAAGTAATAATCACAAATTTGTTTTCTGGTTTCTAATGAAAATTGATATTTAATATTTTTTGGTGTTGTTGATTTAAATTGTAATTCATAAAAGTTGCCTTGATAATAACCATTAATAATTTTTTTAGCTCAAATATAAAATGTCATTTTACTACCACGAAAATATTTTTTAATCAATTTATTTACAGATATTTTATCTGTATTATTCATATATAAGTTGGTACACAAATTGAGATATTTACTTACTCATTTTTTTGCTTTATGATAATATTTCTCATGATAAATCGTAGTCATTCAAGATTGTAATTTAGCTTTTAAATCTGCTAAATCATTTTTAGGCACAATATACTTCATTTTCTATTTCCTTTTTTATTTTTTTCTATATCAAACACATAAAACAGTTAATATCCATAGATAATAATTAGTATAATGAAAAAAATAATTAATTACTCACAATTAAATAAAAAATATGGCTTAAATTTTAGCGACAATAACTTTGGTTTTACTTGAGAAATCTTTAAGGAGCTAGTTGGCGACGATTGAGCAGAATATTTTACAACTAGGTGTTTTTATCGATTTGTACCTACCGCTAGAATGACCTTTAAAACTTGAAACTGTTTAGCTTGGGATTTATGAATTTGTTGTAACTTTACAGATACATCCGCTCAAGAAGTACGACGCTATGAAAATACACATCCTGAAACAACAATTGCTGATTTACATAATTTATGTCAATATTTAGAAGAAAAGTATGGCATTCAAATTGGACCTGAACACTCTAAGATGACTGGGATAGTTTGAAAATTGAATAAAGAAGGCGGAGAAATAATTTTTCCTTCCAACCAACGAATAACTTTTATTGGTTATGCCAACGGTAATAGAATTTTTGGAACAGCTGTAAAAGGTTCTAGTTTTTTGTGTTCACGAACTGACGAAATAATTATGGCAGAAGAAAAAGAAACTTTGACTGATAAACAACTAATTTATAGATATGAGCGTTTACAAATGTCAATGTTTCGTAGCAATCGGATTAAAGTTTCTGACAAACCCATAAAAGAACTTTCTTGAACCTTTGTTGATAAAATGACAGGACAACAAGAAACTCGTTACTTATGAAAAAGTTTTTTTGTCGCGTTCACTTGCAACCCCTATGATAAATATCACCCATTTTATGAAAAATACTGTACGCCATTTTTACCATTAAACGACAAGATAATGAATTTATTAAAAGAAACTGGTAAAGTTTGATACGAAAATGAAAAAGAATTTGAAGGTTTAGGAATTTTTGTTTTAAGACTAACATTAGACTCTACTTGAAATAAATTGCCAGAAATTTCAAGAAAAAAAGTAAACCAACTTAAAAAAGATAACCCCGATGAATATGCTATTGTAAAATATGGTTTTGAGTACTCAGACAGTGATAGTACTATCTTTCCGTTTCAAAAACATTTAAAATATACACAAAAATACGATTTAAAAGATTTTTATGTTGCCACTATTGATATGTATAAATTTGATTTTTATAGTATCGGGATTGATTGAGCAACAGGACCAATAGATCATACCGTGCTAAAATTTTGGGGATTTCAAGAATATAAAAAAACTGAACTTTACGATCCATATTTAATATGTGAAATTGTTGTAACCCCCGAAGATAATTTTTCTGAAAATGAAAAAATTAGTCATCTTGTAGAAGAAATAATGACTTTAAGAGCAAATTTTTATAATTTTGCTGATGTTATTTTTAATTACGATGATAAAGCAAAAACCGCTATGGAATGAATTAAAACAAAATTAATCGAAGATTATAGTTTTAACATTCGTGCCAACACAGCCATTAAACACGCAACACCATTAACCAAAGAAGCCGGTTTAACAGACCGCGTTATTTGAATGCGTAATTTGTTTGGATTTGGTAATTGTCATATAAATTTACATAATAATCCTTTTACTGCCAAATGCTATGAGGAATTACGATATGATGAAAAACGCACTAATATTCCTGACCCAAAAATGTATCTCGATCCTTATGATGCAGACTTTTACGCGTTATACGCTGTAAGACAATTTATTCGTGGAAAACAAAATAAAAATTAAACCTAACTTAAACATATTTAATTATTTTAATCTTTATAAATATAAATCTACAAATACAACTCAGAAAAATGTTCTATTGCAACCTTATATTCTTTTTTATAAAAATCAATAGACTTCTTGCACAACCTAATTATTTTAAAATTCCTATAAAATATATTAGACTTCTTGCATAACCTAGTTAATTGTTATCAAAATTATTTTAGATTTTAGAAAAATGTTTATTTTAAAGTGGTTAAATTTAAAATTTTTATTATTTTAATAGGTTATGCAAGAAGTCTAATATAGTTTCTAACATCCATTTTATCGTCGTTAATATTTTTTTCACTTTTTTGAAATGTTTCCTTTCAACATTGATCATAATGTGTTATTTCAAATAGTTCATCAGGGTCTGCGTCTGCGTCTTCATAATTTCTTTACTTCGCCACTTCAAGTGTTATGAAGTTTCCGGGATTGGTCTTTTACAAATGGATGACAAAATAATTACCACATTAAATTTTCCGGTTGATAAAAAGTATTATATTTATGATTTCATTGACGAAATAACACGCATAGTATTTGGCTATGTTTATGATAGTTTAGGAACCAATAACGCGATTAACGCCATGCAAAGAACAATGAAAGATTTTTCTAATTTTAAAGATAAGTATTGACAGGGTAAAAACCCTTATTAAATATAGGGATTTGTAAAAACACGATTTTACTAAAAACCCAGCAAAATCAAGGTTTTATTGAAATATCAATACTTATCTATAAAATTAAATAAAGATTTTAGTAAACTTGGCATAACCATTAAACGCCTTCGCGCTGATAATGCTCCGGAATTCACTACTACTAATTAAAGTAATAAAAACGCATACAAAATGAAAGAAAGGCCTTTTACACCTTTCTTTCAAAAAACAGAAATCATTGGGACTGTACAATTAACTGTGTCCCTACTCTAAGTAATTAACTTAAATTTATTCTGTCCTCAAATTTTACTTCTAAAATTGACAATATTTTTTTACATTATTCAATTATATATCCTTCATATATTGTAGACACATATATTTTATTTTGATTACTAATAATAAAAAATACAGGGTTATTTATTTCATTTATTTTTATTTTTTTATTATTTTCAATTATATAAAATCCAAAATCATATCCACCACCAAAATAAACATTATTTTGACTGTCTACTGCAATGGCATTAATTCCTGTATTAGTTTTCAGTTCATTAATTTGTTTAGCCCTTGGTTTTTCTTTTGTTAATTCAATTGTAGATAATGAAAAAGCTCCTTTATTATCTGTTCCAATATATATATTATTGTTATTATCAGTTGCAATTGAGCGGACTTGCGTATTTATATTTTTAATTTTTGTTCCTCAATTTTCATTATTTTTTATAACATAAAGAGAATATCCATCTTTTTTCTTAGCTCCAATATATATATTATTGTCATTATCAACAAAAGTTAAAAATCCGTAGCCCCCTTTTATCCCACATATTTTTATTGAATTATTTTCACCATTCTTTAATAAAAAAATACCTTTATTTAATATTCAATAAAACTTATTGTTATTTTTATCAACAATAAAAGTTAAAATTTTACCTATTATTTTAGGTATTTTTTCTGCTTTATTGTTAATTAATTTGTAAATTCCATCGTTATTAGAAACAAAATATACATTATTGCTATTATCAATTAATGCTAATCAAACATAATCTTCTATTCCTGCAATTTTTGTTATGATTGTTTCATTATTATTTAATTTATATCCACCTGTAGATGTAGCGAAATATACATTATCATTAGTATCTATTATTATTGATTCAATACGAGAATTATTTTCTATGCCATTAATTGTTGATACTATTACTTCATTATTTTTTAATTTATAAACAAGTCCGTTTGAAGCACCGTAATATACATTATTTTGACTATCAATCGCCATAGAACTAATTGCTTTTTCTATTCCCGCAATCTTTGTAACTGTATATTCTTTATTCAGTTTTTTAAAATAAGGATAAGGGCTGGCGGCAATAACTGTTGACATCGCACTTCCCAATATTGTTATTGTCCCTAACATTCCTAGTAATTTTTTCATATTAATTAAATCCCTTTCGTTAATTTTTACTAATTAATAAAATTTACCAAATAATCAACAACCTTTCTCCAAAAATTAATCTACAGTCTCATTGCCTTGGAATTTAATTATAAACTATCTTAAAATTAAATTAAAAAAATTTTCTAATTTTAAAGATAAGTATTGACAGGGTAAAAAACCCTTATTAAATATGGGATTTGTAAAAACACGGTTTTACTAAAAACCCAGCAAAATGAAGGTTTTATTGAAATATCAATACCATATTTACAATATTTATTTTTGGGAGGGTTGACTTTCACAAAATCTGCGTGTATAATCTAGTTGTTTATTAAATTAAAAAAATTACGGAAGTTCTTTCAATAAAGTCAGGGTCCCCCAGGTCCTGCTAAACGCGGACCCCTAACAGGTTGAAAAGCGGTGCCGAGATTTTTTGTAAGCTTAATAAAATCCTAGTATATTGACGCTTCGTTTGTGGAAGCAACCCGACCAGCCGACATTAAATTTCAAAAACAAAACAAGAGACCCAAAAAAGGTCTCTTTTTAGTCACAATTAATTAAATTTATTTTTGGAGGAGTTAATTAAATGCAGAAACAAAAAAAAACAAAAATATGGTGGGGGTTATTTGTGATCACAGGAATAGTAATATCAATAACTTTAGGAAGCATTGCACTATACAGAATAAATAATTGATCTACAGTAAATTCAGGAGATGGAAAAATTAGACCAGGAAGTTAAAAGAAGTTAATCTAAACAGATTAACTTCTTTTAACTTTTTCATTATCTTTAAATTTCTATTAATGAATACGAACTAGATTTTTCGTTAAACAAATTAACTTGTTGAATATTTATTAATTCATAAGTTGTTTCTATTTCAAAATCATATTGTCCATTTCCAAAAATAGCACTAATTTCTAAACACTTAAATTTTTCCACTTCATTTTCTAAAATAAACCGACATTTATTAGTAGCATTAAATTTATTTATTTCTTTTACTCATTCAAAATTACTTAATAATTCTTCTAAACCATTACCATATACACTCATAATTTTATTCAATTTTTGCTCTTCAACTATACAATTAACAAAATTTTTACCATAGTTACCATCAGATAACTTAATATCTTTTGGTAATAAACTTGGAATATCATTAGCTTGTAAATTATTAACAAGTGGCAGTCAATTAAACTGATTATCATTTAACTTTAATAATTTATTTTGTGAAATATCTTTATTTTTCAATTTTATATTACCAACTCCAAAATTAAAATATTCTGATTTTAACTTTACTTCAACATCCTTAAATTTATATTCCCCATCTTCTAAAATTGGTTCTGAAATTAATTCAAAATAATAGGGTAATAAAACTTTATAATCATCATTTAAACCTGTATTTATTGATAAATCTGAAAAAATATATTCGGACAACATCATGACTATTTGCTTAAATATTTTAACAGAAGGATGATTTACTAATTTAGGATTTTCAAACTTTCAATCTTCAAATATATTAGTAATAACTACTTCGGGTTTTTGCCCGACAAATTTTTCTACTCTTAATTTTGCAACAGCGTTTTTAGGTTCCCCGACATACGGTTTATCATCTTTTTCAGTATAATATTCCGCATATTTAAAATTGGTTCTATAATTATATGTATAATTTAACATATCTAACAAAATTCTTTGTAAACTATCAATTTTTGGCAAATACTTAAATTCTAGTTGCACAACACCATAATTATTTGTTGTAGTAACTCACATTCTATTAAATCAATCAGTTCTATCAACTCAATCAGCAACAGCAGTATATGAACTATCATTAACTTCAATATCATCACCTGTTGGTCATTCTGGTGGCTCCGGCGGGTTTTGTCATCCTGATCTTGTCTTTGCTTTTTTAATTATTAATTGTGAAACTCTCGCGTCTGTATAAACTTTTTTTCGTGTTTCGGTACCACCACCATCGATTTTTATTAAATCTAAAGCACTTTTCTCATTAAAAAACAATTTTGCTTTTTCTCATGCTAAAACTTGGCTAGACATTCATTGTTGCAAAATTCTAACTTTTGGTTCAGTTTCAATCGGCATTGATAGCATTGGTAACATAACCTTGTCATTTTCTATAAATAATCGCGGATAACCCTCCACGCCGTTTACTTTCCCAATTAATTTAATATTTCCAAATAAAGCTTGCCGTGGAAATTTAATAGTAATTGCTTTAACCTTTGTATCTTCGGGCAATTGTTTTTGAATACGAACAATAATGGGATTAGAACCACGAACTTTAAAATCTTGCACCCGTACTAAAACTGTTTCCTTGGTTACCTTAATTGATTTTGGGGCATAGCGTTCGGTGTAAAAATTTATAATATACAATTCATCCAAATTATTTTCGTTTGCCGGTTCACCAATAGAAACAACATGAATATTAAATTTGCCGTATAAACTTTCATCTTGAAAAATTATAGTCTTGGCATCGACCATAGTATATTCAACACTATTATCTTGAATATTAGTAGCATTGCGAGCATCTAATTCTAAATTAAAGTCACTAACTTCATAAGCAATCGTTTTTTTAACTTCTAACGGGTCAATAAAGCCAATTTTAACAACATTGGGAGAAAAGTATAAATTAGGTTTATTTGTGTTTTTAATCAGGTTATTTAAAGGGTAAATATATAATTCGCGTTTTCTTGTTTCTTTATAAATTGTATGCAAGTCGGGGTCTGATTGTTCAGTGTAATTTGCAAAGTCCAGTGGAGTATTATCAATTGCATAATCACGATATTTTGTTTCATTTTCTTGACTTGGTTTAGTCTTCCAATCCGCCATTTTCTTGTCCTTTCATATCAATATTATTAATTTCTTTACCAATTGTGGTTGTTACATTCAAATTGACTTTGATTGTCATTTTTTCAAGTTCTTTTGAAATAAAACTGTTACCATTCAAGTCGCGGTCAAATTTAAGTAGTAAGTAAATAAAGTTTGCATGGGCTTCTTCTCGTAATAATAATTTTTGTTCGAGCATATTGTTAGTTTGAATATTAACCGCAGAACTTTCTTGACGAGTTTGTTGAGCCCCTTTATGAATTGCAGGTACATGCATTCCAATCCGTTTATTAATCTCGGTCACATTTCAATCATATAAATAAGTTAATTCTTTTCCTCTAAATTGACCATTAATAGTAGAAAAGGGTATTGGATTTTGTGCTTGATCATAATTCATGACTAAAACATGATTTTTAATAAAATCATCAATAATCTTATTTACATTTTTTTGAACATTACCAACAAGTGAATTTGTATTAATAAGAAATCTTGTGGCGTTTAAAATCGCATCTAGAATGCTTTGTTCATAAAAAATATCTAAAGCTTTCAATTTATCTTCAACACCAGCGATGTCAGCACGCTCACTTGGTAAATTAGAAAAAATTGCAATTGGTATGTAATTAATTTCTAAAACTTGGTTAATATTTAATTTTTCATTATTGCGTTGTTTTTCAAAATCATTAACTTTTATTATTGTTTTCTCCAATTTTGAAGTGCCATTATTGTCAACAATTTTTTTAGTGCTTAGTTCATAAATTTCACGCGTAATTTTTACTTTGCTGTTTTCTAATTGGTAAGTTTCGTACATGCGTAAATTAAGATTATTTTTCTTATAGTCGTCGTAAAAAATTGTACATTGAATTAAATTCCCCAAAATATCATATTCTTGTTCTGCTACTCGTATGGGTTGAAAGTTCATAATTCCTTGATTTAAAAAAATTAGAAATGCCGAAACACCAATATCGCTAGCTCGTTTCTCATTAATCCAGTTTTTACTTTGAAAATCATTTTTATAAAGTCATGCTATTATTTTTGGCGATAAATCTTGTTGACTAATATTAATTTCCAATTTCTTAGGAGTTAATGCATTAGCCATAGTGTCGGACACATACGATTTATAATAATCTTCATGACCAAAAGGGGCAAAACCATACATTCGCAAAATTGATTTTTCCATTTCGCGTTTTTTAACTAATACATTATCATCTTTGTCATTAAATCATTTTTTAGTAAACCGTAATGGCATTATTTACTCTCCAATTCTTTAACTTGTTTTTTTAAAATTTCAATTTTTTCAGAAATTAATTTTCCCAAAGGAACAAGTCCTAGAGTAATAAAGTTTAAAAAGTAAATTAACATTTTCAATCAAAATAATTTTTTAGGCATTATTTTTAGCTCCTCGTTTTGGTTTATTAATATTAATCTCGTTTTTATTAGCGTTATTATTTTTGATAGCAATAACCATATCAATCTTATTATTTATAATCATTAATTTGGTATCAATTTTATTTAACGCTTCTTTATTTTCTTGCTCCATTTTTTTTGCCTCCTTTTTTGTTTTTAAAGCTGAGATTATTCCTGTAATGCCAGCCGTTCCACCCAAACCGCCAATAATTGCTGTAAAAATACTTGCCACTGTTTCTGAATTCATATGATACTTTCTCCTTTGTTTTTAATATTTAATTAAAATAATTTGCTTCAAAGTTATTTTTTTCACAGGCACATACTCTTTACTACTGTGACTACTTAAGCCACGATTAGTTACTACCATTTGATTATTTTTAAGTGCAATAATGACTTCAAAAGAAATGGTTCCTGAATCAAATGCACGATATTGTTCACCGAAAAAAATAAATTTGTCATTAATAACATTTAATAATGGCGTGGTAATAACTAATTCTTTTTCTCATTCTTGTACATATTCATACTTATATCCAATACTAAGTTGGCAAAAAGTATAATTAGCAATATTAAACCTTGCTAATGAGTATTTACCTTCAGAGTTTTCCAATTCTTCATTAACTAATAAAATTTCATTTTTAGGTAGTTTTTGTACAATATTGTTTAGTTGTTTTTGTAATTTGGCAGAAAAATCAGCTGTTGTAGCATGCGTATAATCGCCCTCTTGAGGATTAGGTTGTAAAGCATTTGGTGGTAAAGTGCCAATTTGTTTAGGGAAAGATACCGTTAAAGTTTCTGTTTCATGTTCATAATCAGAACTTGCATATTCCTCAATAACTAAATTAGTTACAGGTCCTATAAGATTAGGATTTTGGGGGCATGTGTAATCTTGACAGCGACTTTGAAAAAATTTTAATTGTTTTTTTAAAGTAAAACTATCATTAAGTCTATCCCCTACAATTCTATCTATCTTCTCATCATGAACGGCTTTGCTTAATTCATTATCAACTTCAATTCGTTCATTTTTTTCTTTTTCTAATAACTTATCAACAACAAATTTACTGTAATACAAACCTAAATCAATCATATTGGCATCAATTGTATTTTCATCATTATAAGGAATTAAGAAATTTTTTAATTCTGTAAAATTAGCTAATGCTTTAGCTCTTTGCGGGATCATATCTTGAGTATTATTTGCTAGAGTATAGGCAATATAACTTGTACTAGAAGTATTCAAATTATTTGTTGCATTAACAAAAAATTCAACTGGAACTCTGTTAAATACCCAATGCTCAATCAAAATATAAATCATGTCCATTACAGTTTCTTTAATTTCATCAGGAAAAGTAGTAAATTCTCACTTGTTAAAGATAAAGTCAAGATACATGTTGCAATCATTTTGAGCTCTTAAAGCGAAAGTTTTAAATCAATCATCAAAATTAGCAAAATTTAAATCTTTATATTTAGATGGTATAGCATCTAAGGTTCCGGTAAGTGGTTTGATAGTATGATAACCATTAATGGTTATATTTGGTCAAAGTTCTTTTAAGAGCATTTTTTATCACTTCCGATTTAGTTTTTTATTGATAGTAGTAATTTTTTTAGTTATTTGTTTTTGGATCATATTTTTAGCATTAATTTTAAAATTAATATTTTTGTTTTTAACAAGTGGCCTAACAATGCGGTTTTTAACATTTCGCCCAACAATTCCCTTGCCCAAAACGCTATCAACGGCTCAATTAACATAGTTGTCTTTATTAAAAACTTGATTTAAATTTTCTTTAACTTTAAATAAATTTCCTTCTTTATAACGGTCATAAGTTATTTTTAAAAGCGGAGTTAAAACTCGATATAACTTTATGCTATTGATGTAAAATTCTTGAACATTTGCTGGTAAAAATGGCATTAAAGATAATATGTTACCTTTAGCTTTACCCCAACCAATTGATCAACCACTTTCATACATATAAAATTTAAAAGGACAAGATGCAGTTATTAACTGTTGTAATTTTAAGGGAGTAGTAATTATTGGTCCTATTGGTCGATATTCAGGATTTTGGTAGTAAATTGTAATCGCAATATCTGTTAGTATTCCTGTTGGTTTAACTTTGACTGCAAAAAAGACATCAGATATTAATGGCAATAAAGTACCATCGGTAATTATTTTCTTTTGCACTCTTGAAATAATGTTCTTAAAATTTGTATATTCTTGAATTTTGGTTTTAGTCTTTAATTCTATCTCTTTAATCGTTTTTCTTACAGGTTCAAACACTTTATTTAAACCTTTTTGAATTTGATATGCTGGCGTCAGTTTTTGTAATTTTTTTGATTTTTCCATAATTTTATTAAATCTTTTAAGAAATTGAGAACGAAAAACATTTTCTGCTCGTAAAGTATTTAGTGATAATAATGTACCTTGACGAATTCCTGATTTTTGCATTTGGGTAATTAAATTAAATCATTTTTCTGTTGGCATTTTTGAAATTTCATTAATGTTCGTTCCGTAACGATTTAAAAATTGATTACCTCATTTTTCTTTAAATATCCTTGTTTTAGTTACAAGATTAGGATTAATTTTTCTTAGTAATGTTTCCATTTCCAAAAGTTGACCTAATGTTGTTACATTTGCACTTTTATAATTCTTAACAAATTGTTTTCGTGCCAAAAATCCTAAATGATTTAGCATAGTTTCTTTAGTTGGTTTTTTAGTATAGTCAAATCAAATTTTATATTTGTCAAGAATAATTTTTTTATTATGAACCCGCGAAATAACCTGCTCTAAATTATTAGCCGTTGTTATTCCTAAGTGATTAATAATTTTATTTTCTTTCGCTAGATTAAAAAACTTTGTTGTTTTATAAGCTCTTGATATCTTACTAATTTCACCAATAGCTGGCGTTAAATTAAGTAAAGTGCTTATTGTATTACTTTGTTCTCTATAAATATCATATACTTGATTAATTGTAAAATCAGTTACAACACGCACACTTGAAGCAATTAATTGGGATGTTAAATTGGATAATCCAGCACTTAGAGAAAATTTTAGCGACAGACCTGCAGTAAACTTTGCTAATAAAATACCAACGACTTGCACACCTACAAATTTTAATAATTCCAGTAAAAAATCATTTTCTTGTTTTTGAGGCAACCGCGTAGTAGTTTTAATAACTCGCAACTGCAAAGCAGTTATATTAGTTCCGATGGGCATAATCTAAAAACCACCTATACTATAGCCTAATTTTCTTTTTAACCACCTTGAACTGAACCGGCACCCGATACTGGTTTTGATTTATCTGGGTCTGGTGTTGATTTGTGATAATGAACCATTTTTGCTACAGCAACTTTACCAGTAAAAAATTCTCGTTCAGCGATATAAACTTGTCCCATATATTTTTCGTCTGTATACATACCTACATCCATAGGCAAATCAATACCTGTAAATGTCGCATATGCCAAAGTATTAACTCATATCATATTAACATTCTCGGGCAAGCGAGATTTAGGCACTTCAATAGTTATACAACCATTAACAACACCGACAACTCCGTTAACCATTCCTAGCACGCCATCGGGAGAAGCGGTTACCAATTTCGCATAAGTAGCTTCTGTCACTACATCAGCCGTCGCGAGCAAGAAGCCACTTGTCCACTCATTTTCAGAATTGACAACAGCAATTCGCATTTTTGCCATTTCTTCAAGAATTGTGTTTTTAGTAATCGGTTTTGCGGTTGCAATTGCTGTACCACCAGCGACTAATTGTTCAGCATCGTATTTGTCATAAATTTCAGCCATTTGTTGGCGAAGACGAATAATCTTACTTTCAATGAATTTGGGACCTACTGCTTTACTCTCTAAACGCCCTATGCGTTCTTGAATATCAATTACCTTGTCCAAAGTAGCTTCTATTTTTTTTCTCTTTGCATAGTTAGATTTGGAACCAGTATTTGGGTCTCATGTTTCATTAATAACTCCGTCCGTTGCAAGTGGAATAACTACCTTTTCACCGTATTCAAATTCGGTAAAAGCTATTTCATTTGCAAAAAGTTGGTGAATTAAACTTCCTGTTCGTGGAAATTCGGGTCTTCATTTGCTTGAAACCAATGTTCTTAATTGGTCAACATTAATAAAAAACGCCATTATTATTTATCTTCCTTTCTTTTAAACATTAACTCCTGAGGGGTTAAAGCATCTGATGAAAAAATTATTTCTTCTGAGTTAAAAGGGTTAGTATTTTTATCATCAGTCTTATTTGGAACGCCTCCTGTGTCTAATGTGTGTTTAATTTTTGGTATCGTGGCCACAAAATTATTAATATCATTTTTAATTACTTCAATGTCATTTTCAAAATTAATTGAGTTTTTCACAAAATTAATAAATTGATTATCAATATTAGCATCTTGAATTAATTTATTAATTTCTTGTTCTTTTTTAAAAGTTAAATGTTCTTTTTCTTTGTCGGCAAGTTTTTTTAGTGCATCCGTTTCTCTTTGTAACAGATTTTTTGCTTTTTCCTGAAAATTAGCAGTATAGTCATTTTGCTCAGTGAAGCCACGATATAAATTTTTCACCTTAAAAGTTCCATCAGCATTTTTTTCGGGTTGTCCGTCTTCACCAATAAAGACGATTTTTTTATCTCTAATTTTCATTTGGTGTGTACTCCTTTTTCAAATAAAAAACTCATTTGATATTTTAATTATCTAATGAGTTTTTCTAATTATTGAGTTTTTAGCTATTTATTTTTTCTTTTTTTTCCAATTTTTTTAAATTTTTCAACCTCAATGCTAAAAAATGTTTTGTGGGTGGTCTTATTTGAATAATAACGATTATGTAATTTTCCCTCAATTAAAATAATATCGTGTTCTTTTAATTTTAAGAATTCTTTTTGCAACTTTTCTTCATAAATAGAGAGCGTTGTGTAATTAAGACCCGCTCAACTAACCTGAACATTAACAACTTTAACAACAACACTACTAATAGCTATTTTTTGCTTAAATTCTGTGATTTTGGGAATATCTTTTAAAATAACTGTTAAATTTACAAAATTAACATAGTCAATTACTTTATTTTCTTTTTTAGTTTTTAGTGCTTTTAACATTTTGTTTTACCTCATTACTCAAAAAGTATTGAATATGCTTTCACGCATCGTGCTCGTGTTTGGTAAGTTTTAAGTTTCCTTTGTAAAAAAATCCTTTCTTTTTATAAGGCTCTTGTCTAAGAAAGTGCCAATGATATTTAAATCTTAAAAGACTGCTTATTGCTCCAATAAGTTCTGAGGTTGCTAAAGGATTGGTAATCGTTCTACCTTTAGTTAAGAAAAAATTTTCAATAATAAACAATGGCTTAAAATTTTCTATTCTTTTAAAATTATCAAATAATTTTTTAATTTTAAAAATTGCTTGTTCAATGCTTTCAGAAATTATTGTTTCGTTAAATTCAATGCATGAATTTTCAAAATTCCAAACAACAATACCAGTAGAACCGATTCCTGCGGGGTCAATACCAATTATATAATTCATAAATTAAATACTTACCTTATGACAACTACATTTTTTCGTTGAGTAATCGGAAGCGGTGAACCACGCCTCAATAAAGATTTAGACATACTATATTTTTATCCTTATGTGTTGTCATCAAAGAAAATGAGTACATTTTTCTTGGGGCACACAGCAATTTTGATAATCATAAGTTTTTTTAGTTTTTCGCTTACAATAATTTTCTATTCTTTTAAACTCACATTGCAATAATTTTTCTTTTAATTGACAATTAATTGCTTTTAACGCTGTAATTAATTCTTTATAAGAATATTTTTGGCATAACGCTTTAAGTCAATAAAAATGTTTGTTTTCCATTAATTAATCTTCCTCAATTATTTCTTTATAAATAATTCATTTCCGCGGACGAATGGCTTTTTTCTTGTAATAAATTACAGTTTCTAATGAGTGCACTTTTCTTTTAAAATTAGGATTATTACGCGAAAGCCCATAATAGCGTTCTACAATTTCAGCAACACTATCATAAACGCCGACTAACTCATTGGTTTCGCAAGAATATATAACATAACAATATTTTTTAGCCATTTCGTACTTGTTCAAGATTTAATAACTAATTTAAATCAGTTTCTTTTAGTCATTCGGGAATAATATAATTAAAATTAATATCTTTATCAAGTTCAGATTTTTTAATATTTTCTAAAAATTTTTGTCGATTTTTAATTTTAACTTCTTCATACAAATTAATAATTTCTTGCCCCTTAATGGTTGTAATTTTCTGTGCACCGTTGGCATCATACTTAATAACTTCATAATCATTTTCTGTAAAAATACCGACCACCATCTGATTTGCATATTTAATTGATGGGTATACTAGTTTGCGAGGAACTCAAGAACCACCACCACTATTGGGAATTGATAGTAAAATCGCATTTGTTGTTTCAGCAACAATATATTTTTTATTCAAAAATAAATTTTTTAAGTTAGTCATTATTTATTAACTCCTCATATCAATAATTTTTTGGTTTTTTAAAAAAAGAATATATATCCTTCCTTATATGCAATTTCCTAGTTAGCTAACATAGTTAACTATCTAAGCAATCTATGTTATCTCTCTTATTAACTAAGTTATGTTAGCTAACTAGGCACGAGAAATGCTAGAAATTACCAAAAAGCATTTTTGGCACACCTAAAAAGTGTTCTCATATTTACAACACAACTTTTTAAATAGAATTTAGTTTTTGTTCGAACAAGTTAATAAATTAATAAAGTTAGTTTAATTTTATTAATTAAAATACCTACCTCCTTTAAAAAATTATTGTTAAGAGGAGTATTCTTACTGGTCTAAAATGTCTGTGTTACCTTACACTAACAACTATATTTTGTAGAAACCATATACATATGACAAGATTTTGGTTTTTACAAACTTGCTGTTAATTAATAAATAAATACGAGCTCATTTATTTATTACAAGAAATATAAGGTTAAATTAATATTTATTATTTTTAGTTATGCCTTATATTTTTTTGGGCCTTGTTGTTGATAAACTAAGTTTTTTAGTAAACAAAGTTTACTAAAAAGTTATGTTAATTTAGTTTAAAGAAAAAGTTTAAAGAGAAATAATTAAACTAAGTTAAAAGACTAAGTAACTAAGTTAAATATAACTTAGTTTAGTATAACTAAATATTGTAAGGGTGGTATGCATATGCGAAATATTGAAAATATTTTTTTAAATACTGAAAAATATCTTTTAAAAGAAACACAAAAGGCAATGCTTATTAAAGCACCAAAAATTCCGTGATTATATGAACCTGCTGGTATTTGATTTTCAAAACAATTTGTTTACAAAGGGAAATATGAAAATTCTATTTGTATTGGAATAATTAAAGATGGTAAATATCAATTGGTTTTGGTTAATAATAAAGGACAAGAATCTAATTTGATTTTAGGTCATGAGTTGTTAGGTTTTTTGTTGCGGAAAAAGAACATGATAAAAAGGTTGTAAGTTTTGATTATTTTAAAAATTCATTTTAAAGATGTTTTACGGTGTTTTAAAAATAAGGGGTAAAAAAAATCTTAGTTGGCTTTTATGGTGTTTAAACGGTGCGGAAAGCGTATGCTCCGCCCGTTAATTATCGATGTTAGTTGAGTTATTTAACTAAGTTATTGCAATTTTTTGAGGAGTTTTAGAAATGAAAATGTGAGTTAATGTGGATGAGTTTGGCAAAGATTATTGTCAAGAGTTTATATATTCTATTAATAAAAAAACTGGATTAGAACAAAAAATTTGAGCGTCTAAATCTGCAGTTGAATCTGTTAGAACTGATTTAGTCGGTGATAATTGACTTTGTGTTGATATTGCATATTAAAAGATTAGAAAATTAAGGAGAAAATAAAGATGAGTATATTTGGATTAGTATTTTTTACGATTTTAACATTATTACTAGCATATTATATTGCAGTTAATATTTATCGGTTTTTTAAAGATAAAAAGAAATATGGTAGTGAAGCAAAACAGTTGCCAAAAGATTTTACTTATTCACAACGAATATTTATTGCAAAGTTTAAGCGAAATTTATTAGAACAAGATGAAAAAGAAATTAAAAAGTAGGTTTAGAAAATGTTTAAAAAAATAATTATTGAGTTAATTGAATTAATTTATCCAACTGCCGATTTACCACCCCAAGTTGTATTTTTGTTTTCAATTTTAATAATTGTAATGCTCTTCTCGGCCATTATTTTTCTACTTTTTTGACCTTTTAAGCGGTAATTATTATGTTTTTAGTTGCTTGAAAAGATTTAGATTGAGAAATGACAAAATTGTATTTTTGAGATTTATTTATTCAAATTAAAGTTATTCCGGCGTGAGTTTCTGGCAAAGAAATTGATTTGACCAAAGAACTACTTTGACTTTTAATAGCAAACATTGCTTTTTGAATGGTATTAGTATTCATTATCTTATTTATGGTTATTTTATTTTATAAGGTTAAATCATATTTTGTTTAGAAAGGGGGTGATTATATGTTTAGAACTTTTCTTGATGCAATAACGCCACCGGTAGCAATTACTGGTGAACAAGCGGTTACTAACTTATGAAAAGCATTAATTAAAGCATTTGGTAATATTTGAACTGATATTATTGGTGGTAATATGCCAAATGTTGTTAATTTCTTTGCTACATATTGAGTTTTCTTGCTTGGCGTGATTATTGGTTTATTTTTAATCGCTTTCAAAATGTTTGAAAAATTAATGCCCGGCAGATAGATAGTAATAAAAATAAATAAAGTGTGATTTAAGTGATGCTATTGTTTAAAAAAATAAATTTAAGATTATATGATTTTGTCGCTTTAAATCGCACTTTATTTATTATTGCGTGATTTTATGGTGCGATTTTACATTATTATAATCCTCAAAGTTGACGAATGTTATTTGATATTATTTATTTATTAATTGCTTTGTATATTTTATATACTAAAATTTCTCATTTCTTTGCTCGTCGTAGTTTTATTAATTTCTTATTAAATTCACCTTTAAATTTAGTAATTGGTGCTTTAGGAACTGGAAAAACCGCTTTAATGGTTTTAGCTTCTTACTTATTAAGTGGTTGAAAAACGATTTCTACTTTTCCGATTACGGATAAACAAATGCTTTCATTAGGGCATATGTCACTTTTAGATTATAATTATCCAATTTTAGATGAAAAACATTTACTGTTATGAGATGAAACTAATTTATTTTTAGAAGGAACTGATTATAAAGAAAATGATAGAGTAACCCAAGGTTTACAAGAATATTTCGCTTCGGCTCGGCAATTTACCCATATCGTATTAGCAAGCGGACAACGAGCTGAACATATATGAGTTAAAGTTCGTGATATTGCGAATTCAATAATTGTTGGCATTAGAAAAAAACCGGTTAGTATTTTCCGACCCTATTTGCAAGTTATTTATGGCACTTTTAAATCGGTAAGCGAATACGAACAATGACGATTAACTTTGATTAATGCAAAAAATGATAAAAAAGGTCGCAAAATCAAGTATCGTAGCATTCCGGAATTAGATATTTATTTCTTTAAATTGAAAATTCCGATGTCAATTTTAAATCTTTACGATAATAAATATTTATCATTCTTGCGTGAATTAAGTAATCGTGCTTTGAATGATAATTATCAGCATAAATTTTGAAATGATAATGTAATGGATATTGAAGCATTAGAATATTTAAAAATGGAAAAATTCAGTAAGATACTTACTAAGTTAAAAAATAATCTAAAGAAGAAAAATAAGTAAAGGAGTTTAAAAAATGGAAAACTTAGAAAAAATGGCTAGTTTGATTGGCGATATGTTTTATAAAGTTTTTGATTTAATTTGAACTTTAACGATTCCGGGAACAGATATTCGTATTATTATTTTTCCACTAATTATGCTTGTGATAAATCTTGTGATTGGTGGCATTTTAGGTATTCATATTGAACGACCAAAAGTTGGTTTTCGTAAAAAATATCGAAAATCAGTTGCTGATTGAGGAGTCAATAAATAAGTTGGTAATTTTTACCACAGAAAAAGCGGTCAAATTACCACAGTTAGACAAAATAAAAATTTTAAATCGTGAAATCAAAGGAGTAAATAAATGTGTTTAAATTAATAATATTATTTATTCTTGTTGCTGTTTTTTCTATTTTTGCTTTAGATGATTTTTTAGGTTTATGAGCCTATGTGCGTGAGGGTTTAGAATATTTTAATAAAGTTCTATCAAATAATATTAAAATTTTAGATTTGTTTAAACCAATGATAAGGTTATTTTCCCAACATCCGATTTTTCAAATTTTAGGAACAATTTGCATTTTATCAACAATATACCTTATTTTAAGAAGTTAAACAAAGAAGAAAGGACAAATATAGATATGTATAAAATTATCTCTTGGTTAGTTATTGTTTTTATTGGTTTAGTCCCTCTAGGTGCTTTCTTTGATACAAAACAACCACCAAAACCTAATATGGAACAATCCTTTATAAAACGACAAAAACGAGCCACTAATCCTAGTCAATGTGGAGATAGTTGCGAATTAGAGTTTGCTAGTGTTAAAAATAGTGGTTTAATTATAATTCCTAATGTAGATACTGGTGCTGTTTTGCTTGATTTTACCAAAAGTGATATTTTATTACCTGATTTTCCATTATCACAAAAACAATTTTATTTGTTTAGTTCAGAATTTACTAATCTCTATAACAAAAATGGTATTTATAAAAAAATAAATGGTTATCGTATTTATAATTTTACTTACGATGTTGATAGTTATTGACTCGAAGAAATTGTTAATGTAAAAATTTCATTTGAAAAAGTTTTAAGTCTTTATCGTATAGTTTTATTCTCTGCCGATATGCCTCCTTTACCAGAAAAAGATAAGGAACAACTATTACCGACTGCAATAACTAAAAAGGATGGTGAATATCAGTATAATCAGTTTCAAGATAAACTTGATTATTTAATGATACAACGCCGAGATTTTGATAAATTTAATTATAGTTATTTATATTGAGTGCCAATTTTTAATTTTTTTGACGATAATTTTAAATATATGAGTGAAATTTCAATTAAATTAAATGGTTTTAAACAAAATAGTAAATTTAGTTTAAGTCGCAAAAATTCATATCCTCCTGGTTTCATTGAAAAAGTTATTTTTAGAGAACTTTTATTTTCTAGTTTTGGTGATGTTATTACTATAAAAACTGAGCATGGTAGCATTGTGGGTAATAATGAGTTTTTAGAAAATGGTAAATCACTTTGAAAATCTGGCTCGCGAACAAGTTTTGGAGGAGATTTTATTAATACCTTTTTTGGACAAGTTAATTATTATGGTAATACATTCCATTTTTTACGCTATGATGATAAATTAAAATTTGATTTTAAAAATTTTATGCTTCATTATCAAAAAGATTTAACTATTGATTTCATTAATGATTTATTTAATAAAATTTATAAAGTTTTAGGTGGTTTTTTCGTACAATTCTTTTATGCGAGTTTTGATACAGATGCCTCTACTTATGTAGAATTAGATTACAAAGGAATACAACAAATTCCTAAAAATGTTTTACAAATGGGCTTTTTCTATCGTTCCTTAATTACTTTTTATCCCAAACAGTATTTGATTAACTTTGGTTCAACAATCGAAAATAGTAAGAATATGATTTTTCGTTCTTATTTCTTTGTTAAAGATAAACAAATTGCCAATGGTTTTAACAGTGGTAAAAGTTCTTATCAAATAGATTTTAATGTATTAAAATCGTATGATAACCAATTATGAAACGCCACTAATAATAAACTGCATTTTTATAACGCTAAAGTCGATGTAATGTATGGGATTAATATTTTTACGCTGACTTTTCCACTATATAAAAAGAAAAATGAAAGTACTGAATATCATTATTCTTTATACGATTTTAACATTTTGAATTCAACAGCTTTTATTGGTGGCGGAATAAGCGGTAATATGAATGACTTAATTTCTACACCCAACTGTTCTTATTGAGGTTTATTTAGTGCCATATCTTGTGGCATTCAGCACGCTTCTGTTAGTATGTTGAATTGATTACTTGGTCTTTCGGGGATTAATCTTTTAATTCGCCCCCTTGCGGATATTGCCAAAATAACGATTAATTTTACGAAAACAGCATTTCCGGTGTTTGAAATTATTCCGGCATTTCAGATGTTATTCGAATTTGTGGTGCCCTTAGCAATTTTGCTAATGATATTAAAAAAGTTTTCTTAAATATTGCCATTATTTTTTATAATATAATTCCTTTGAAAGGAGGATTTTTCTTTATGCGAAAATTTTTATCAACTTTAAATTTAGTATGTGTAATGTTTGTTTCTGGGTGCAATAAAAATAGTAATGATTTTAAATCATACGATTTAGAGTTTGCTAGTGTTAAAAATAGTGGTTTAATTATAATTCCTAATGTAGATACTGGTGCTGTTTTGCTTGATTTTACCAAAAGTGATATTTTATTACCTGATTTTCCATTATCACAAAAACAATTTTATTTGTTTAGTTCAGAATTTACTAATCTCTATAACAAAAATGGTATTTATAAAAAAATAAATGGTTATCGTATTTATAATTTTACTTACGATGTTGATAGTTATTGACTCGAAGAAATTGTTAATGTAAAAATTTCATTTGAAAAAGTTTTAAGCCTTTATCGTATAGTTTTATTTTCTGCCAAGATGCCTAATAAAAATTAGTAATTTAATAAATATTTTTGAAAATCGTATTTTTTGTAATACGATTTTCTTAATTTAAGGAGTTTAAAAAATGAAATATATTATTTCCCAAGCTGATTTAGCAGATTTAAAAGCAAAAGTACAAAGTTGACTAAGTGCTAATTGCTGTAATCCTTATTACTATAAAACTAAAAAACGCATTACTTCCTATTTAAATTTATGCACTTATTTTTATATGGAAGAAACTACTTTAACAAAACTTATTAAAAAATATTTTAAGAATGCAACGAAAACCTTTTATCGTTGGGCAGAAAAAATTATGACCGCTTATTATTCTGACAATTTAGATTTGTTATTGTTTAAAACTACAAAGCCACAAAATCTTAATTATCAATATAGTTTAAATTCTCGTGAAAAAGTATGTGATTTATATTTTGATTACAAAAATCTTCAAGCCGACGGAATGTGGTCTTTATTTAACAATTTAAAAATCGGTTTTCACGATATTAAAAATTCAGAAGTTCCTAAAAATATCAAAACTTTTTATCGTTGAATTAAATCTGACCATCGTTGAAAAGAATTAAAACAACAAATAAAACAAACTAAACGCCATTTTAAGTGTTATGAAGTTTCCGATATCGGTCTTTTACAAATGGATGCCAAAATCGTTACTACATCAAATTTTCCGGTTGATAAAAAATATTACATTTATGATTTCATTGACGAAATGACACGCATAGTATTTGGTTATGTTTATGATAGTTTGGGAACTAATAATGCTATCAACGCTGTCCAAAGAGCAATGAAAGATTTTAGCGAACTTGGCATAACCATTAAACGCCTTCGCACTGATAATGCTCCAGAATTTACAACTACTAACTGAAGTAATAAAAAAGCATACAAAGTAAAAGAAAGGCCTTTTACAACCTTTCTTTCAAAGAACGGAATTGTTCACGAAACTACGCCGATTCGTTCACCACAATCAAATGGCAAAATTGAACAATTCCATCAACATTATACCAAATTATTTTATGCTAAGGATAAAAAATTAAATCAGAACGAACTCCAACATTATTTAAATAAATATTATTACTTTTACAACTTTGAACGCTGTCATTCATCTTTAAACAGTAAAACACCTTTTCAAAAATTGCAAAAATTTTTACTATTAGTTTCTTAAAATAAATGCACTGCCATTCGGTGATAATTCAATTTCTTAAAAATAATTCCGAGAATGCCTTTCTTAATTACTTCCAAATCCAAGGGGTATTTCAGGCTGTAATAGATGAAATGCTACCCACGCACCATTTCCATAATCATAAGAATTTAATCCTCATAAATTTAATGTTACTCATCCAGCAATTATAACCGCTACTGGTGCTAGTGGAGGGAATGCTTCTGCAATTTGTTGAGCTAGTTCAGTTATTGAATGCCCACCTTCAATAAGGCTTTCAATTTCATTATGACTAAAATGTAGTCTGCAATAACCAAATCAATATCAATATGTTTCAAATCAAACTCCCGAATCTTTTAATTGATAACTATCAATTATTATTGGCTTATTGTAATTTTCTCTTTTATTTCTATTTAAATTTTCTAAATTATCAGCCTTTTGATAATTAATTTCATTTTTTGCTGGAGCTGGAGCGTTTCCAACAAGTCCCGCCATTCCGCTCCCTGCTATTGTTATTGTTCCTAAGATTCCTAGTAATTTTTTCATATTAATCAAATCCCTTTCGTGAATTTTTACTAATTGCCAAATTGTAAAGTTAAGTGCAACTAAATTATTTTTCTAACCAAATATTCGATTGGTGAAAGATAATTTAGTATTTTTCTTGGTCTTTGGTTTAAAGACAATATAAATTTATGAACTGCATTTTTAGTAGTATTTGAAAAATTAAATTTTTTAGGAAATTTTTCTCTAATTAAACCATTAGTATTTTCATTAGTACCTCTTTGTCAAGGCGAATACGCATTAGCAAAATAAATTTTCACATTTAAATTTTTTTCAAGTTGTTGTCAATTAGAAAATTCTTTACCCCTATCAAATGTTATAGTCTTAACAAGATTATTTGGAAGAATTGATAAATAATGGCTAATGTTTTCGTTAACAACTTTAGTAGTTCTATTTTCAACTAACATTGCTAAAGTAAATCTTGATGTTCTTTCAACTAAAGTTATTAAACATGATTTACTTTTACCTCGTGATGATACTACAGTATCACCTTCTCAATGACCAACAGTTATACGATTATTAACATTAATATTTCGTTCTTTAATTGATTTACCATTAAATTTACCGCGATTTTCTTGAGATTTTCGTTTCTTACCTTTTCTTCTTAAATTTTTATTAGTAACTTTTTCAAGTAATCCAGAATAAATTCAATTGTAAATTGTTTTAAAACTAATAATTCATTCTTTATGAAAATTTTTAATTCTGCCATAAATTTGTTCAGGCGATCAACCTAATAGTAATTTTTGTTGTACATATTTTACTAATTCTCTATTTTTAAACTTATGAAAATAAACATGTGATTGTTTTCTGTTTTCTGCTTTATTTTGTGCAATTAATGAAAAATAATGATTACTATCTTTATTTCTATTGACTTCTCGAATAATAGTACTAATACTTCGATTAAGATTTTTAGCTATTTCACTAATTTTTACTTTAAACTTCAATTGATTCTCAATATAAATTCTTTCATATATGCCAAGATGTTTGTAACCCATATAAAAACTCCTTGCTTTGTTTTTTCTAAAATAAACTTAGCATCATGAAATTTTTATATGAGATTTTTTGCAATTTTATTTACTTGCACTTACAAGTATAATTCAGCTAATTAATAAAATTAATAACACCTTTTCCTTTCTCCAAAATTTAATTTACAGTCTTTTTACCTTGGAATTTAATTGTAAACTATTTTTGAAAATTTCTCGCATTATTTTATAATTTTTTGTCCCTTTTTTAAAAAATCTCTTGTGTTTGTCATAAGTCTGTGGTACATTACAAATAAAGATAGTAATCATTATTTTTCATTAATTGCACAAAATAAAGCAGAAAACAGAAAACAATCACATGTTTATTTTCATAAGTTTAAAAATAGAGAATTAGTAAAATATGTACAACAAAAATTACTATTAGGTTGATCGCCTGAACAAATTTATGGCAGAATTAAAAATTTTCATAAAGAATGAATTATTAGTTTTAAAACAATTTACAATTGAATTTATTCTGGATTACTTGAAAAAGTTACTAATAAAAATTTAAGAAGAAAAGGTAAGAAACGAAAATCTCAAGAAAATCGCGGTAAATTTAATGGTAAATCAATTAAAGAACGAAATATTAATGTTAATAATCGTATAACTGTTGGTCATTGAGAAGGTGATACTGTAGTATCATCACGAGGTAAAAGTAAATCATGTTTAATAACTTTAGTTGAAAGAACATCAAGATTTACTTTAGCAATGTTAGTTGAAAATAGAACTACTAAAGTTGTTAACGAAAACATTAGCCATTATTTATCAATTCTTCCAAATAATCTTGTTAAGACTATAACATTTGATAGGGGTAAAGAATTTTCTAATTGACAACAACTTGAAAAAAATTTAAATGTGAAAATTTATTTTGCTAATGCGTATTCGCCTTGACAAAGAGGTACTAATGAAAATACTAATGGTTTAATTAGAGAAAAATTTCCTAAAAAATTTAATTTTTCAAATACTACTAAAAATGCAGTTCATAAATTTATATTGTCTTTAAACCAAAGACCAAGAAAAATACTAAATTATCTTTCACCAATCGAATATTTGGTTAGAAAAATAATTTAGTTGCACTTAACTTTACAATTTGGCAAAATTAAATTTAAATAATAAAATAATTTTTTGTTGTGTCAAAATTTACACATTTAATAAAATCCATAAGTATTAACCTAATAAAAGTTAGAAATTACTATATAGTATTTTTTATTTACAAATAATTTGTAATTATTTTAATAAGTAATGCAAGAAGTCTATTTAATAAAATCCATAAGTATTAACCTAATAAAAGTTAGAAATTACTATATAGTATTTTTTATTTACAAATAATTTGTAATTATTTTAATAAGTAATGCAAGAAGTCTAATGAATATAATGTCGACAAAGTTAAAAAAATTATTCCGATTGTTTTATCAAATGATACTTCTAAATCTGTAATAAATTGAAAATCTAATTGATCAGCTAATAATAAAATTGATTGTCCAAGAATATCGCGACCAAAAAAATACGAAATAACTACTAAACAAATTTGTGACAAAATAATTAAAATCCGAGCTACTCTTTCCAATTTCGAATCTCAATACATTTTTCGTTGTAACAAACTATTTTGGAGCGGATTAACATATTGAAATCGTTGTTCATCTAATTCATTTAATTTCTCAATTGTGGGAGAAGAATTATATTCTTGTTCTAGTTTATCAAAATCTGGGAATTGTTCACTGAAACTAAATAATTTTTTTCTTTTGACATCATTATTTAAATTCTCCTTTACTAATTTTTAAATTCTCAACATTATCATCCTCAGATTCAAAAATAATAATTTCTTGTGGTTGAAACTTTAATTTTACTTCTAATTGCTGACCATTAACAGTTAATAATATTGTTCCTAAAAAGGTTGGTCGTAGACTAGGACTATTATCACCTACTTTTCTTCCTTCATATTTAGGCAATTCCTTAATATTAAAATTAATATTTGTTTTCGATAAATTAATTTGTAAGTTTCTTAGTTTAATATACAATAAATTTTGTTTATTAAAGTTAAAACTATCTAACTGCTTTAAACTACTAATATATTGTATATTATAGTATACCTTAAATTCAAGTTGATTTTGAAAATCTTGATAAATATAATTAATATCATAATTACAGATTTCAAGAAAATGATTATTTATAAAATTATTTAAACTAAAAAAACTAGGGAAATTTTCAACATGTTTTTGAATTAATGTTTTCATATCAACATTATTTATCTCATAACTAAATAAAGGTCTTTTATTTAAAATTGTTGGTTTAACATCGTCATCGGTATATATAACTAATTGATATAAATAATCAATTTTTAAATTATACCAATAATTACTATGACTAAGATTAACGACACCATAACTATTCATGTTATGTCTAATTGGCAAAAATTTAAGATACTTAATTTCCTTTGCTTCATAAAGAAACTTTAAACCATCTTTTTTAATATTTAACTTATCTAGGAATTCTTTTCTTAAATTATAATTAAATGACGATAAATTATTAACTAATGGTTGTTCATTAAATTCTTTAACAATTGAATTTGCTAAATCTTTTGTTAAAAAATTTTGTTCGCGAGATTTTTCAGCAACAAAAAATTTATGTTCTTTGCCAGATAAAAAAATATTATCAATATCTTTTGAAAAATTAATCCAATCTTTATTATAAGGATTATATTCAAATGACCAATCATAAGATTTAAAAATAGTAAAACCAATAATACTAAGAATAATTAAAATTGAAAAAGAAATTGATAATTTTAAGTAAAGATTATTACTAATCTTTCAGTATTTAATTAAATTTTTTTTCTTTTGTGATTTTTCAACTTTTTTTATCATTATTTTACTCCAATTTTATTATCATTTTTATAATCAAAAGATAACTTTAAAATTTTTTGATATTTTATTTCCTTACATAAACAAATAATACTAACTTCTAAAATAAGAAAATTTAAATTAAAAATAATAAAACTACTTAATAATCATTGTGGTCAATAACTATTTAATAAACTAATAGTAAAAATTACTAAAAAATAAATTATTCATAAAACAGCAATTATAATGACTCATATTTTCAAAAAATTTTCTTCTTTAACTTTTAACATTACGATAAGCGTAATTAATGTTAAAACTGCTGTCAAACCAATACTACTTAGTCCTAAATAATATGAATTTTTTAAAAATTTTCTATCTGCTATTAAACCAATAATAAATTTATTAATTTGTAAATTTTGTCCTCAACCAAAACCAATGAAATAACTTAAGCACAAAAATAAAACAACATTAATAATTATTAATAACCGAAGCGTTATTTCTCGTTTAGTATTTCATCAAACTTTTAATGTTGGTTTTTTTATTAATTTCAAACTCATTTATTCACCACTTTTTCACCATCTTTTATAACATTTTAATTTAATAGACTTCTTGCATAACCTAGTTAATTGTTATCAAAATTATTTTAGATTTTAGAAAAATGTTTATTTTAAAGTGGTTAAATTTAAAATTTTTATTATTTTAATAGGTTATGCAAGAAGTCTAATGTTTAAAACAATATTTAAAGAAAATAACTTTCAATAATTGCTTTTTCTAAACCACGCGACATATTTTTTACTTTACTTAATAACAATATCGCCCCGCTTATTAATAAAATAAATCCCACAATACTTAAAATAATACTATTATTTGTCTCAATACTATAATTTCTCAAATAAATACTAAATGCTAAAATAAGAAAAAAAATAATATTACCAGTTAAAATAAATACAATTGACCAACTCTTAATACTAGCAATAGTTTTACACACTAATAATGGAATAATAAAAAATAATGACGACAGCAATGCCATAATCGTTGAAAAAATAAATATTATGGAAATAATAATCATTCTAATGGTTGTTGCGACTTCACTATTAAAATCTAAAAATCATTTCGCATAATTAATAGCATTTAAAAAAATAGTAACAATAAATAAAACTTGACTTAAAATTAATATTAATCGTGCCATTATTTCCAAAAATGAACTATAGTAAATCCTTGTGGCATTAATATCTTGCTTTAAAGTAATAATGCGATTATTATTTTGATCTAATCATTTTTTACCTAATTCATAAATATCATTGTTTCCATTTAAATCATTTCTATTTAACATTTTTAACCATTCTTTCATTAGACTTAGTACATAACTATAACTAGCTTAATTCAAAATTATATATTCCTGAAATTAAGTTAAATCGTAATTCAAATCTTCTAATCTTATTGCGATAACGATAAACTAGTATTTTAAATCTTTTTAATCTAGCAAAAACATGTTCAATGGCAATTCTAACTTTACTTAAAAAGCTATTATATTCCTTTTTATCTGGATTTAAAGGATTATTTTTACTCTTTTTAATTGGCAATAATGTATTTTTATGAACATTTTGCAAACCTTGATATCCTGAATCAGCAATTAATTCTAATTTTGGATTTATAAGTGTATTTGATTTTAAAAATAACTTATAATCATGAATACTGCCAGGTCGCGTTTAGTTTTCTTAGGTATTGCTTTGAAGAAGTAAAACAATCAGCTAATTATATTATTTAATTACTAAACTAACCATACCTTTCTTGTTATTGTCATTTTTATTCGTTATCATTTTATCATATTATTGAATTTTTACGCAATGAAAAATTATTAATGGACGCATAAAGTTTTGTTAGGTAGGTAAATGTTTGAATAAGTATTAAGGCGGTCAGCAATGATTGTCTTTTTATTTTATAAGGTGTTAAAAGTTTGTTCTTTGAAAATTAAATACAAGTGAATTAATAATGTTGGTATGTATTAAAGCACGATAAATTGTGGGTGGTCGCCATAACCAAAAGAAGTTTACCAGTTAATAAATAACACCCTATTAGCTATAGCAATTTGTTTCGTTTTGCAAGCTGAATTATACTTGTAAGTGCAAGTAAATAAAATTGCAAAAAATCTCATATAAAAATTTCATGATGCTAAGTTTATTTTAGAAAAAACAAAGCAAGGAGTTTTTATATGGGTTACAAACATCTTGGCATATATGAAAGAATTTATATTGAGAATCAATTGAAGTTTAAAGTAAAAATTAGTGAAATAGCTAAAAATCTTAATCGAAGTATTAGTACTATTATTCGAGAAGTCAATAGAAATAAAGATAGTAATCATTATTTTTCATTAATTGCACAAAATAAAGCAGAAAACAGAAAACAATCACATGTTTATTTTCATAAGTTTAAAAATAGAGAATTAGTAAAATATGTACAACAAAAATTACTATTAGGTTGATCGCCTGAACAAATTTATGGCAGAATTAAAAATTTTCATAAAGAATGAATTATTAGTTTTAAAACAATTTACAATTGAATTTATTCTGGATTACTTGAAAAAGTTACTAATAAAAATTTAAGAAGAAAAGGTAAGAAACGAAAATCTCAAGAAAATCGCGGTAAATTTAATGGTAAATCAATTAAAGAACGAAATATTAATGTTAATAATCGTATAACTGTTGGTCATTGAGAAGGTGATACTGTAGTATCATCACGAGGTAAAAGTAAATCATGTTTAATAACTTTAGTTGAAAGAACATCAAGATTTACTTTAGCAATGTTAGTTGAAAATAGAACTACTAAAGTTGTTAACGAAAACATTAGCCATTATTTATCAATTCTTCCAAATAATCTTGTTAAGACTATAACATTTGATAGGGGTAAAGAATTTTCTAATTGACAACAACTTGAAAAAAATTTAAATGTGAAAATTTATTTTGCTAATGCGTATTCGCCTTGACAAAGAGGTACTAATGAAAATACTAATGGTTTAATTAGAGAAAAATTTCCTAAAAAATTTAATTTTTCAAATACTACTAAAAATGCAGTTCATAAATTTATATTGTCTTTAAACCAAAGACCAAGAAAAATACTAAATTATCTTTCACCAATCGAATATTTGGTTAGAAAAATAATTTAGTTGCACTTAACTTTACAATTTGGCATTTTAAATAAATATTTTATGTTATCTATAATTGCAAATTATAAATTGAAGCAATTAAATTAAATCTTAAACTAAATCGTTTTCTACGATTACGATATTTTTCAGTAATAATTTTAAATTTTTTAAGAATAGCAAAAATATTTTCAATAATAATTCTCATTTTTGAAATTAATTTATTATTATGTTTTTGTTCTTTATTTAAAGGGTTTTTCTTTGTTTTTTTCTTAGGTATTAGAACATTACTATGAATTTTTTGTATTCCTTGATAACCATTATCAACTATTAATTTAGTATTTTTTAAAATTGGGATTTTTGATTCTTTAAATAAACAAAAATCATGCTTTTTACCGAGAGAAAAATTTGTTGCAATAATTATTTTGCTTTCTTTTTCAATAATTACTTGTGTTTTAATAGTGTGTTTTTTCTTTTTTCCTGAATAAGATTGTTTTTGTCTTTTTTTGGGCGTTGAATGGGTGTTTCTGTAGCATCAATAATAATTGTTTTATCATTAAAATAATCATTTATTAATGCTTTTTTACCAGCAAGTTGTTGAAAATCAGGATGTTTGATTAAAATATCTTCAATTCACTTGATATTTCGATAACAACTAGCTTCACTAATATCAAAACTTTTACCAAGATGAAAATAAGTACGATATTCTCGTCAATATGATAAAGTCATCAATAATCTATTTTCTAATGATAATTTATTATTTTTACCACCTCTTTTAAACTTTTTTAACTCAGCTTCTTTTAAAATATTTAACATTTTATTAAAAGTACTTTGCTTTATTCCAGTTAATCGTAATAATTCTTTATCATTAATAAAATTAAATTTATCAAATTTCATAATCTTAAATTCCTTATAATTTCTATTTTAAATATATTTTATAGGAATTTTGTTTAATAAATAAGTAATGCAAGAAGTCTACTGTCTTAATACTTATTCAAATATTTGTCCACCTAACAAAACTTTATACGTCCGTACCTAATTATTATTAATAAATATTTTAACTATTAAATACCTGTATTTTAGTTATCATATATATAACAAGAAAATAATAACTTTATGTTATAATGGTTTTGATTTTATTTTTATAGAGGTGAATTAAATGCAATTTAAAAAAATATTGAGTATTAAAAGCAGTTTTATTTTAACAATATTACCTATAATATCTGTTACTGCGTGTAATAGCAATTATGATGAAATAATATTAAAAATTAGAAATAAAGAAACATTTATTGGCTATATTGGATCAGAAAATTGTCCAGGATGTCAAACATTATGAAAACAATGAAATCTTTGAATGCAAGAAAAAGATTGAGACAAAGATATTTTGGATTTAAAAGATGAAAATTTAAAAATTAATCGCTATGCTTTTGTTAGTGAATATGACTTTAAAGGGGCTAATGATAATACTTGAAATAAAACTTTTTTTGAAACTAAATGAGTTAAAAATACTTTTGAATGATTAAAAAAATCACAAAAAAACTTATGAGCAACCAACGAAAACATTAAGAACGGCTTTGACCCAGATTATCTCCCTGGAAATGGTATTCCCACAATATTTTTTGTTAAAAACGGTGAATATCGCTGATTTATTAATAAATGAGGTGACGCTATTGATGGTATTGATGATATGTTAACTAGCAACAGCGATTTTAAGCAAAAACCAGCATATAATCGTAGTACTTTAACACGACTAGTTCGTGACTTTATAATTAATGATTTTAAAGATTTTTATACATTAAATTAAACAAAAAAACTGGTAATTGAATTACCAGTTTTTTTAATTTTGTAAATAATCTTTACCTTTCTGAATTTCATTTAAAGATAAATTTAAATAATCTAATTGCCGTAAAACCTCATAACTTACAGTGCAAACAACATTAGCGACATTAAGACTACGAGTATTAATACTCATTGGTAAACGAAAACATTGATTCAAATGCTCTTGTAATATCGTTTTTGGAATACCAGACGATTCTTTACCAAATACTAAATATATTGGTGTTTCACTTTTTGTAAAATCAATGGCACTAGGTGGTTTTTGACCATATCTTGTGGAAAAAAATAAGTTAGCCTGAGGATTTTTACTAAGAAAACTATTTCAATCTTCATAACTTTCATATTGTAAAAATTCAAAATAGTTAGCAGATGACCGAATAATAAAACGATCATCTAAAAAGAACCCTAATGGTTCAATTAAATGCAGTTTAGCATTAATAGCAACACAAGTTCGCATAATCGAACCGACATTACCAGCAATTTCTGGTTCATATAAAACAATGTTAATTTTAGTATTCATTATTATTTTCCTTATTTATTCAATTAACCATCTTTTGTATTGCTATTGTACGATGTGATATTTGATTTTTTTCTTGTGCTGTCATTTCACCTAGCGTTTTTTTATATTCTGGTAAATAAAATATGGCATCATAACCAAAACCATAATTACCTTGGCGTTCACTGTGAATTAAACCATTTAACGAACCAACAAAGACTTTTTCAATATTTTTAGTAACATCAACAAGAGCAAGAGCACAAACATAGCGACAATCTCGAAATTTAATATTTATCATCTTTTCTAAAATAACATTAGACGCTTGTATAAAACCATCAGTTGTATCGATTCAACGCGCCGAATAAATTCCTGGGAAATTATCTAATGCTAATATTTCTAATCCAGAATCATCACCTAAAGCTGGTTTTTGTAATAGTTCGCTTAGAGTTCTTGCCTTAATTAAAGCATTTTCAATAAATGTCGCTCCTGTTTCTTCAATGTCTTCAATTTCACTATCAAGAAACTGCTTAATGTCTAAAAGTGTCTTTACATCGTATTTTTGCCCTAATATGTTTTGAAATTCTTCTAACTTATTAGCATTAGTAGTTGCTAAAAATAATTGTTTTATCATTAATACTCAATACCCTTCCGAGCCCAAATATTCTTTTCTGAATAATGTCTTGTTGGTGTTACCTCACTAATTAAATCAGCAATTGATTGTAATTTTTCTGGACAATATCTTCCCAAAACTGCAACTTCAATATTCTTAGCTTTATTCTCTAATGCTAACACTAATTCATCTTCATAAATTAATTTATTTTGTAAACAACCTAAAATCTCATCAACGACAATTAAATCAATAGACTTCTTGCATTACTTATTAAAATAATTACAAATTATTTGTAAATAAAAAATACTATATAGTAATTTCTAACTTTTATTAGGTTAATACTTATGGATTTTATTAAATGTGTAAATTTTGACACAACAAAAAATTATTTTATTATTTGCCAAATTGTAAAGTTAAGTGCAACTAAATTATTTTTCTAACCAAATATTCGATTGGTGAAAGATAATTTAGTATTTTTCTTGGTCTTTGGTTTAAAGACAATATAAATTTATGAACTGCATTTTTAGTAGTATTTGAAAAATTAAATTTTTTAGGAAATTTTTCTCTAATTAAACCATTAGTATTTTCATTAGTACCTCTTTGTCAAGGCAAATACGCATTAGCAAAATAAATTTTCACATTTAAATTTTTTTCAAGTTGTTGTCAATTAGAAAATTCTTTACCCCTATCAAATGTTATAGTCTTAACAAGATTATTTGGAAGAATTGATAAATAATGGCTAATGTTTTCGTTAACAACTTTAGTAGTTCTATTTTCAACTAACATTGCTAAAGTAAATCTTGATGTTCTTTCAACTAAAGTTATTAAACATGATTTACTTTTACCTCGTGATGATACTACAGTATCACCTTCTCAATGACCAACAGTTATACGATTATTAACATTAATATTTCGTTCTTTAATTGATTTACCATTAAATTTACCGCGATTTTCTTGAGATTTTCGTTTCTTACCTTTTCTTCTTAAATTTTTATTAGTAACTTTTTCAAGTAATCCAGAATAAATTCAATTGTAAATTGTTTTAAAACTAATAATTCATTCTTTATGAAAATTTTTAATTCTGCCATAAATTTGTTCAGGCGATCAACCTAATAGTAATTTTTGTTGTACATATTTTACTAATTCTCTATTTTTAAACTTATGAAAATAAACATGTGATTGTTTTCTGTTTTCTGCTTTATTTTGTGCAATTAATGAAAAATAATGATTACTATCTTTATTTCTATTGACTTCTCGAATAATAGTACTAATACTTCGATTAAGATTTTTAGCTATTTCACTAATTTTTACTTTAAACTTCAATTGATTCTCAATATAAATTCTTTCATATATGTCAAGATGTTTGTAACCCATATAAAAACTCCTTGCTTTGTTTTTTCTAAAATAAACTTAGCATCATGAAATTTTTATATGAGATTTTTTGCAATTTTATTTACTTGCACTTACAAGTATAATTCAGCATTTAAATTTAATTTTAAATAAATATTTTATGTTATCTATAATTGCAAATTATAAATTGAAGCAATTAAATTAAATCTTAAACTAAATCGTTTTCTACGATTACGATATTTTTCAGTAATAATTTTAAATTTTTTAAGAATAGCAAAAATATTTTCAATAATAATTCTCATTTTTGAAATTAATTTATTATTATGTTTTTGTTCTTTATTTAAAGGGTTTTTCTTTGTTTTTTTCTTAGGTATTAGAACATTACTATGAATTTTTTGTATTCCTTGATAACCATTATCAACTATTAATTTAGTATTTTTTAAAATTGGGATTTTTGATTCTTTAAATAAACAAAAATCATGTTTTTTACCGAGAGAAAAATTTGTTGCAATAATTATTTTGCTTTCTTTTTCAATAATTACTTGTGTTTTAATAGTGTGTTTTTTCTTTTTTCCTGAATAAGATTGTTTTTGTCTTTTTTTGGGCGTTAAATGGGTGTTTCTGTAGCATCAATAATAATTGTTTTATCATTAAAATAATCATTTATTAATGCTTTTTTACCAGCAAGTTGTTGAAAATCAGGATGTTTGATTAAAATATCTTCAATTCACTTGATATTTCGATAACAACTAGCTTCACTAATATCAAAACTTTTACCAAGATGAAAATAAGTACGATATTCTCGTCAATATGATAAAGTCATCAATAATCTATTTTCTAATGATAATTTATTATTTTTACCACCTCTTTTAAACTTTTTTAACTCAGCTTCTTTTAAAATATTTAACATTTTATTAAAAGTACTTTGCTTTATTCCAGTTAATCGTAATAATTCTTTATCATTAATAAAATTAAATTTATCAAATTTCATAATCTTAAATTCCTTATAATTTCTATTTTAAATATATTTTATAGGAATTTTGTTTAATAAATAAGTAATGCAAGAAGTCTAATATTAGAATTTTTTAAACTTGCCATTAAAACTTCAAGACCCTTTCTGGTTTCAACTTTTAACTCTTGTTTTTCTTCATCATTCATTTCTCAAAAAATTTTTTTGATGAATGATAAAAATCAAGAATTGTTAAATTAGTATGCTTTTCAAAAAATATTAATTCACCTGTGGGACGATTTTTTAAAAAACAAAAATATACTACATTTCAATCATTTCCTAATGCTCTAATTGTCATTCCATTTAAAATACTAGTTTTACCTTTACCACAGTAAATATGAAGATACCCTTGTTCTTGATTCATCACTTAACCTCCAGATAATATGATATATTTATTCTTTAGACTTGGTACATAACCTTTAATTTTATCTACTATTTTGATAATATTATTTTCTAGATGAAGCACAAATGTTAGATAAATATAAAGATGAAAGTGAATTTTATAGTTTGGTAGGTGCAAAATGTTATAGTTATGTACCAAGTCTATTATAAAAAATAATGGCAATATTTAAGAAAACTTTTTAATATCATTAATAAGATTGCTAAGGGTACTACAAATTCAAATAACATCTGAAATGCCGGAATAACTTCAAACACCGGAAAAGCAGTTTTGGTAAAGTTAATTGTTGTTTTGGCAATATCCGCAAGGGGGCGAATTAAAAGATTAATCCCAGAAAGGCCAAGCAATCAATTCAACACACTAACAGAAGCGTGCTGAATACCACAGGATATTGCACTAAATAAACCCCAATAAGAACAGTTAGGCGTCGGAATTAAATCATTCATATTTCCGCTTATTCCACCGCCAATAAAAGCTGTTGAATTCAAAATGTTAAAATCGTATAAAGAATAATGATATTCAGTGCTTTCATTTTGTTTTTTATATAGCGGGAAAGTTAGCGTAAAAATATTAATTCCATACATTACATCAACTTTGGCATTGTAAAAATGCAATTTATTGCTAGTAATATTCCATAATTGATTATCATATGCTTTTAAAACATTAAAATTTATTTGATAAGAACTTTTACCAGTATTAAAACCATTGGCAATTTGTTTATCTTTAACAAAGAAATAAGAACAATTTATAATCACAAACATTATCACAAAACTAAAAAACGAGTTACTAGTTATTTAAATTTATGTAATCAATTTTATTTAGAACCAATAACTTTAAATAAATTAGTAAAAAAGCATTTTCACAGTACACGAAATACATTTTATCAGTGAGCTAATAAAATTCTTACTGCTTATCAAAATGATGATTTTAATAGTTTAATTTTCAAATATAAAAAACCTAACAAAATTAGTTATCAATATGATTTAAATTCTCGTGAAAAAATATGCGATTTATATTTTGATTATAGAAATATTCAAGCTGGTGGAATGTGGTCTTTATTTAATAATTTAAAAATGGGTTTTTACGATATTAAAAAATTAGAAATTCCGAAAAATATTAAAACTTTTTATCGCTGAATTAAATCTGACTCTCGTTGAAAAGAATTAAAACAACAAATCAAACAAACAAAACGCCATTTTAAGCGTTATGAAGTTTCCGAGATTGGTCTTCTACAAATGGATGCCAAAATAATTACCACATCAAATTTCCCGGTTAATAAAAAGTATTATATTTATGATTTTCATTGACGAAATAACACGCATAGTATTTGGTTATGTTTATGATAGTTTAGGGACCAATAACGCAATTAACGCTGTACAAAGAGCAACGAAAGATTTTAGTGAACTTGGCATAACCATTAAACGCCTTCGCAATGATAATGCTCCAGAATTTACTACTACTAATTGAAGTAATAAAAAAGCATACAAAGTAAAAGAAAGACCTTTTACGGCCTTTCTTTCAAGGAATGGGGTTATCCACGAAACCACTCCAATTCGTTCACCACAAAGTAACGGTAAAATTGAGCGGTTTCATCAACATTATACTAAATTATTTTATGTTAAGGATAAAAAACTAAATCAAAACGAATTACAACATTTATTAAATCAATATTATTACTATTACAACTTCCAACGCTGTCATTCAGCATTACAAAATAAATCGCCATTTCAAAAATTACAAGAATTAATTTATTAATTCTCCCTTTTCCTTAAGGGACGCATAAAGTTTTGTTAGGTAGGTAAAGATGTTTAGTTAATTTGCAATTTACAACTTTTAATTAAGTTGTTGTTGCGATAGGTAATTCAATTATTAGTTGTTTTGTTTCACCAAAAGTATTATTATTTCCAATTAATTTAACTTTTATTCTTAGTTTTTCATTTGATAAATCTAAAAGGGGGTTAGAATTAGTAGTTATATCTATTCCGTCTAAAATAAAAGGCGTATAATCTTTGCTTGTTAAAGAATTGTTTATTTCTTTTATTTTTTTTAAAAATAAATCATAAAGGCTTTTATATATTTCTTGTAGTGTAACTTTTTTAGGATTTTTAACAATAAGTTTTTTAGGTGACTCAATTGATACAATACTACTAATATCTATTTTTGGTTGTTCTATTGGTTTTGGTTGTTCTATTGGTTTTGGTTGTTCTATTGGTTTTGGTTGTTCTATTGGCTTTGGTTGTTCTATTGGTTTTGGTTGTTCTATTGGCTTTGGTTGTTCTATTGGTTTTGGTTGTTCTATTGGTTTTGGTTGTTCTATTGGCTTTGGTTGTTCTATTGGTTTTGGTTGTTCTATTGGTTTTGGTTGTTCTATTGGCTTTGGTTGTTCTATTGGTTTTGGTTGTTCTATTGGTTTTGTTAATTTATCACCACAAGAAGTAATTAAACTTGTTCCTATTACTATAAAATTAGTTATTCCTAAAATTGATAATAATTTTTTCATCTTAACATTCCTTCTTTCCTTACCAATTAATTTAATATTTTAAAAACACTTTCATTTTAATATAAAATAAAGTGAAAAATTCTTTTTTTTCTAGGCATTATTATAACTTGTATTTACAATTGCTAAATCTGCTTGATCCATTTCTTCTTCCAGTTGATTATCTTTTAAACCCGAATAAGGTTCTTCATCAATTCTTATTGTTCTTATTCTTTTCTTGTTAAACAAATACTTTTTTATAGAAAAGTAAATTTCATTATTACTTTCAATATATTCCATTGCAAAAAAACATTTTTTATTACTTAATAATGAAATAATTTGTTCAAAAATTTTTTGTATATTTTTATTATTTTTTGAAGTTATTTCCACCTTTCTACCTTTTTTGCCAGAATGCAATTTAATATATGCGTCTTCATGTGGCAAGTAAATTTGTTTTAAATATTCTCCGAAATTCTCTACATTATAATCTTTAAAATGTTCTAGTAAAAAAATATGTTCTATTTCTGTAGAAATAATAGTCACATAAATCTCCTTTATTTTATTTAGCAACATTTAAAAAGTTATTATTTTAGAGTACCGACTTTTTGAATCTTTTTTGTTTTTTAACATCTACCGTTAAATCAATTCTAAACTTAAAATAAATGGGCCCTACGGCCACCCTTTTCAGGACATAAGTATTTCAACTTATGAACTCTTTACAGTCATGACTATAAGTTATTTTCATTATAACTTTTTTTATGTTTAAAAGCAAGATTGAGTGAGTCTGGGCGCATAAAGTTTTGTTAGGTGGGAAAAGATTTGAATAAGTATTAAGGCGATCAGCAATGATTGTCTTTTTATTTTATAAGGTGTTAAAAATTTGTTCTTTGAAAATTAAATACAAGTGAATTAATAATGTTGGTATGTATTAAAGCACGATAAATTGTGGGTGGTCGCCATAACCAAAAGAAGTTTACCAGTTAATAGATAACACCCTGTTAGCTATAGCAATTTGTTTCGTTTTGCAATAAAAAAATGAATGGGTGGATTTCCTAAAAATATACACGCTATTAAATTAGTTCCAAGGGTAGGGTGCGGACATTAAAGTGTAGAAATTTCTATATAGGGGTATGCTAAGTTTAAAATTATTAAAATCTTTATCTAATTAAAAAACAAAATTTACTAACAAAGCTTGTTAAACACTTAAATCTGCGATATATAAGTGTTTAAAAAACTAAGTTAACTAACAACTTAGTTAATATAACTTAGTTTATCTATAAGAAAGGTAATTTACTATGAAAAACATTGAAAACATTTTCTTAAATACTAAAAAATATCTCTTAAAAGAAACGCAAAACGCAATGCTTATTAAAGCACCAAAAATTCCATGATTTAATGAACAAATCGGTATTTGGTTTCCAAAACGATTTGTTTATAAAGGAAAATATGAAAATTCAATTTGCATCGGAATAATAAAAGATAGTAAATATCAAGTAATCTCAATTAATCAAAAAGAAAAAGAAACCAAATTAATTAAAGGCCAAGAATTATTAGGATTCTTCATTGCCGAAAAAGAAAACAACAAAAAAGATATAAATTATAATTATTTTAAAGGAGTTTAAAAATGAATATTGCGATTGGATTAATATTTATTATTATCAGCATCATGCTATTGGCATATTTTGCTTATAAAATTTATGCCAAAATAAAAATTAGAATTAAATATAAAAATGCCATTAAAAATAATACTGGTAATTTCACGAAAGACGAAAAAGTATTTATTGCCCGCTTTGAGGAATGAGTTAAAGCTCCTAATTCAAAAGAAAATAACGCGGATAAAAAATAATGTTTTGAAAAATTATCATGGAATTCTTAGAACTGTTTATTTCGATAGAAAAAATGCCTGCACAAGTTGCGTTTATTGCCGGATTAATTATTATCATCACTTTTCTTTTCGCATTAATTTCAATTATATATTTACCAATAAAAATGATTTTTGGGAGATAAAAAATGACGGTAAATTTAAAAGAATTTAATTGAGAACAAATCAAACAAACTTTCTGAGATTTATTTATTCAAATTACAACTATTCCGGCTCATATTAGTGGTGGTAAAGAAATTGATTTAACTCAAGAAACACTTTGACTTTTAATAGCAAACATTGCTTTTTGATTCTTAACAGCGATTATGGTGTGATTTATTCTAATGCTACTTTGGAAAACCATATCAGTATTTAGATAGGGAAAAAATTAATGTCAAGAAGTTACATTGTGATGCATTCCCAAAGAAATTCAAAATTAATTAGGAAAAAATATAATCGCGTTAAGGTTAATCGTGGTTTTAACAAATTTAAGAAAAACTTTGAATATAAATGATGAATGTTTTAAAAAGAAAGGGGGTGATTATATGTTTGGAACTTTCTTAACAGAAGCACCAGCAGTAACAAAGATAACAGCTAGTGACGCGATGACTAAATTATGAAATGCAATTATAACGGCTTTTACTAAAATGTGAGAGATTATTGCTGTTAATATGCCACAAGTCGGTAACTTCTTTGCTGACTACTGAATCTTCATTTTTCCATTTATTTTGGCAATATTCTTTATTTGCTTTAAAATGTTTGAAAAATTACTTGGAGCGGTACGCTAACAAAAAAATAAAGTGAGGTGCAAGATGAAATTTTGCAAATGAATAATAGAAAAAAATAACCATTTTATTGAATTAAATCGCACCTCATTTTTAATTTTATGACATTGAGGAGCAATTTGATATATTTACAACGGTTATTTTAAAAACATTGTAAGCTATTTATTTTTAGCAGGTTGTATTTTAATTTTTCTTTTTAAAATCGGTAATTTAACACAAATTAACAAAGTTATTAATTTCTTAAAAAATTCACCATTAAATATTGTTATTGGTTCATTAGGAACTGGAAAAACTGCTTTTCTAGTATATGCATCAAAATTACTAAAAAAGAAAAAATATCATATCGCATCAACCTTCCCATTACTAGAAACCCAAAAATTAAGTTTAGGTCATATGGGATTATTAGATTTTGATTATCCGGTATTGCCAGACAAAACCTTACTTTTATGAGATGAAACCAACTTATTTTTAGAAGGTACTGATTGAGAAAAAAATAATACCAAAAACGAGGAAACCGGTATCCAAGAATATTTCGCTCTGGCACGGCATTTTGGTCATATTGTGCTTGCTAGCGGCCAAAGAGATAAACATATTTGAGTTAAAGTTCGTGATATTGCCAATAATGTGATTGTGGGAATTCGTAAAAAACCCGTTAATATTTTTCGCCCCTACTTAAAAGTCATCTATGGCACCTTTACGAGCATTGAAGAATATGAACGCTGACGAAACACCTTAATTGATGCTAAAAATAGCAAAAAGGGTCGTCGCATTAAATATCGTGATATTCCTGAACTTGATATTTATTTTTTTAAACTAAAAATTCCTCTACCAATATTAAACACTTACAATTCTTTTTACCTGGCGTTTTTAAGAGATTACTTAAATTCAAAAGTAAATTCTGACTATGAAGACAAATACTATACTGACACAGCAATTGATTTAGAAGACTTAGAATACTTAAAAATGGATAAATTCAGCAAATTTTTAAGAAAAATGAAAGAAAAGGAACAATAAAAAATGGAAAATCTTGCAAAAATGGCGGACTTTCTCGCTCAAATGCTTTATAAGGTCTTTGACTTAATTTGAAGTTTAGAAGTACCGGGGACAAATATTCAACTAATATTTCCTTTATTCTTAACGCTTGCTGTAGAATTTCTTATGGCAATTATTCTTGGATTTGGTAGTCAACAAGTTAATTTAGAAAAACAACGCCAATATGCTGTTAAAAATAAGGGGCGTTTAAGTGCGTGAGGAAAAGCTAAAAAACAAATAAAACCAATAAAAACAAAACAAGGTAAGTAACAATGTTTAAACTAATTATTATTTTTATCTTAATAACTGTTCTTGGATTATTAGCTGGTAGTCATTTTGAAACTTTAACGAACTATATTATCGAAGGGCTTGCCAATTTCCAAAAGTTTATTACTAGCAATTTAACAATTTTAGAACTATTTAAACCAATGGCACGAACGTTTTCGCAACACCCAATTTTTACCATTCTTGGTGTAACTTGTGTACTGATTGCTTTATTTATTGTGATTAAAGGACGATAAAAAATATGAAAGAAGAATTAAAATGAAAAAACTTTTAGGAAAATTATTTAAAAAAGATAATTCAAAAGAAAAAATGCCATTAAAATTAAGAATTAAAAATTCTTTTAAAAAACAGTGATTAAAAATAGTATTAAGTATCATTTTCATCTTTATAAGCTTATTAATTTGTGCATTAACAGTAATCGATACTAAATGAATAACCGGAACAAGTGACGAATTTAATGATTTTATGAGTAAAGAAATGATTAATTTCTTTGGCAAGTTCAATAGTGGTATTATGCTCGCGGGAATATTTGTTTTCTGATGAGGCGGAGCAATATATTTTGCAATTAAATTTGAAAAATTAATCCGCGTTATTATTCAGAAAATTAAAGCAAAAAGAGCCTTGAAAAATGAAATCAAACAAGCTCATTAATTCTTTAAAAAAATATTGATGGAGAATTTTGCCTTACATTTTTATGATTATTATCTTTTTCATTCCATTTTTAAAATTGGAAATTAATGATTTGAAATTATTATATGAAAAATTTGAAGCATTAATTTCACTTATGATACTAGGATATTTAGATATATGCATTACAATAGCGGTAGTTATAAACTGTAGCATTGAGTGACTTATTAAAAAAATCAAAACTAAAAGAACAACGAAAAATAAAATATTTTAAAAAGGAGTGGTAAAAATGTTTATGAAAATATTTACCGTGTTAATTATTGGTTTCAATAACATTTTTACCATTCCCCAAAACATTAACAATGACAAAACAACAGTACAATCACTAATTAGAAATAAAAGAGAAAGCAAAGAAACTTATGAATTAAACTTAAAAAAAGGATTTGTTTACTTAGTAAAAAATAGATGAAAAAAACCTACTACTGATATAAAATGAGATTTATATATACATACACAACAATGACCAATAAATATGCCAAACTGAATAAAAATTGATAAAATATCTCCAATTAACGAAAAGACAATACATAGCATAATAGATAATTACCATGCAAAAAACGAAAATATTATTGATGAACTTACAAAACTCAACTTTAATATCAAGTATGAAGAAATTGAAAACGGTAATATTCAAAAAAAGGAAATCTTTAATCTAAAAGTAACAATATTAAGAAATCCTACTTGAACACAACTAATAACAAAAATTGAAGGTCAAATAAGACCATCAACTGATATTGATTTACCAGAAAAAACCACCAAATTTGATGGCAACCATAACTATAACGATGTTGTTGATAATCTTGATTACTTAATGATTCATCGTGGTGATTTTGATAAATTTAATTACTCTTATCTCTATTGAACGCCAATATTTAATTTCATTAACACCTTAGAAAAAGGTTATTACAAAGAATTTATCATTAAAAACCATGGTTTTAAAGATGAAAGCTATTTTCATCATAAGACTTCTAGTAGTGAGAATGAAATTAATAAGAATGTTTTAAAAATTAAAGCTTTTAATAAAACCTTAATCGCAGGTAATAACTATTTACAATTATTACATGGTGAAAGTGAAATATGAAAATATGATACGGCAAATACTAACGATTATTACCTAATTAAGTACCTTTTTGGTACCTTAAATTATCTTAATGTTAAATTTAGTTTTTTGAGATACGACCCTGAATTAAAAAATGACATTTACCTTTATTTTAAAAACAACATACCTAGTATTAACAACAGCGATTACAAAAATGTTTTTGACGAAATCTACGAAATTCTTGGCAATTTCTTTGCAAGTTTATTTTATGCTACTTTTGATATGGATGAAAACACTCATACAGAAATTGATTTTAAAGGTGTAGAAAATTATAAGAAGGATTATTTTATTCAAATCGGTTTCTTTTACCGTTCATTAATTACCTTTTATCCCAAAAAATACTTAGTAAATATTATAGGAAACTCAGAATTATTACTAAGAAGTTATTTCTTTACTTTTGATAAAAAATCGCACCAAGAGAATTATAATGCCATTAAAAACAACAATAGCATTTATCAAATTGATTTTAATGTTCTTAAATCTTATGACAATAAACTAATTAAATTGTCAGCCAGTAACACTGCTAATAATATTAATTATCTTAACACCGACATTGATATTCGCTATGGTATTAATATTTTTACCTTGACTTTTCCGCTTTATCATAAAGGCAATATCTCTAACTACAATTTTAAAATTTATGACTTTAATGTCTTAAATTCCACGGCGTTTATACCTGATGGCTCAACCAACTCAGAATGAGATGATTTAATTCCGCCAGCAAATTGCAAATATTCTGGACGATGAATACCAACTTTTAATGACATTGGCTGTGCCATTCAAAATGCTGGCATCAAAATGATAAACTGAATGCTCGCTGCTTCACAAATCATTACGATTTTACGACCATTAGCAATCATTGCAAAAGCAACAGTTAACTTTTCAACTGCCATTTTTCCAATTTTTAAAATGGTGCCCGCCTTTTACTATACCTTTCAGTTTTTAATCGGTTTTGCCATTTTTCTAATGATTTTAAGGATTTTCGTATAATATATGCTGAATTATACTTGTAAGTGCAAGTAAATAAAATTGCAAAAAATCTCATATAAAAATTTCATGATGCTAAGTTTATTTTAGAAAAAACAAAGCAAGGAGTTTTTATATGGGTTACAAACATCTTGGCATATATGAAAGAATTTATATTGAGAATCAATTGAAGTTTAAAGTAAAAATTAGTGAAATAGCTAAAAATCTTAATCGAAGTATTAGTACTATTATTCGAGAAGTCAATAGAAATAAAGATAGTAATCATTATTTTTCATTAATTGCACAAAATAAAGCAGAAAACAGAAAACAATCACATGTTTATTTTCATAAGTTTAAAAATAGAGAATTAGTAAAATATGTACAACAAAAATTACTATTAGGTTGATCGCCTGAACAAATTTATGGCAGAATTAAAAATTTTCATAAAGAATGAATTATTAGTTTTAAAACAATTTACAATTGAATTTATTCTGGATTACTTGAAAAAGTTACTAATAAAAATTTAAGAAGAAAAGGTAAGAAACGAAAATCTCAAGAAAATCGCGGTAAATTTAATGGTAAATCAATTAAAGAACGAAATATTAATGTTAATAATCGTATAACTGTTGGTCATTGAGAAGGTGATACTGTAGTATCATCACGAGGTAAAAGTAAATCATGTTTAATAACTTTAGTTGAAAGAACATCAAGATTTACTTTAGCAATGTTAGTTGAAAATAGAACTACTAAAGTTGTTAACGAAAACATTAGCCATTATTTATCAATTCTTCCAAATAATCTTGTTAAGACTATAACATTTGATAGGGGTAAAGAATTTTCTAATTGACAACAACTTGAAAAAAATTTAAATGTGAAAATTTATTTTGCTAATGCGTATTCGCCTTGACAAAGAGGTACTAATGAAAATACTAATGGTTTAATTAGAGAAAAATTTCCTAAAAAATTTAATTTTTCAAATACTACTAAAAATGCAGTTCATAAATTTATATTGTCTTTAAACCAAAGACCAAGAAAAATACTAAATTATCTTTCACCAATCGAATATTTGGTTAGAAAAATAATTTAGTTGCACTTAACTTTACAATTTGGCATTTAAATAATAAAATTATATTTAAGTTATTTTTTATTTACAAAGGATAAATATTAGCGTATTTATATTAGACTTGGTACATAACCTTTAATTTTATCTACTATTTTGATAATATTATTTCCTAGGTGAAGTACAAATGTTAGATAAATACAAAGACGAAAATGAATTTTATAGTCTAATAGGCATAAAATATAAAACTTTCATGAAAATGGTAGAAATTTTAAAAGAAGCTGAAGCTAAACAAAAACAAATTGGTGGTAGACCAAATAAATTATCAATAGAGCAAAGATTACTTATGACTTTAGAATATTGAAAAGAATATAGTACATATCGTATTATTGCAAAAAAATATAATATTAGTCATGTTAGTTGTATTCGTAATATCTTTTGAGTTGAAAATATTCTAATAAAAAATAGTCACTTTCATATACCTGGCAAAAAGATATTATTGGAAAATAAGGGTACTAATAATAATTTATTAGCAATTGATGCTACAGAAATTCCAATTGAAAGAATTAAAAAAAACTAAAATTATTATTTTCTGGTAAGAAAAGGCAACATTCATTAAAATCGCAAATAATTATTGATTTATTTAACAATAAAATTATTTCAGTAGATTTTTGTTATGGCAGTATTCATGATTATAAGTTATTTTTAAAATCAAATACACTTATAAATCCAAAATTAGAATTAATTGCTGATTCAGGATATCAAGGTTTGCAAAATGTTCATAAAAATACATTAGACTTCTTGCATTACTTATTTATTAAACAAAATTCCTATAAAATATATTTAAAATAGAAATTATAAGGAATTTAAGATTATGAAATTTGATAAATTTAATTTTATTAATGATAAAGAATTATTACGATTAACTGGAATAAAGCAAAGTACTTTTAATAAAATGTTAAATATTTTAAAAGAAGCTGAGTTAAAAAAGTTTAAAAGAGGTGGTAAAAATAATAAATTATCATTAGAAAATAGATTATTGATGACTTTATCATATTGACGAGAATATCGTACTTATTTTCATCTTGGTAAAAGTTTTGATATTAGTGAAGCTAGTTGTTATCGAAATATCAAGTGAATTGAAGATATTTTAATCAAACATCCTGATTTTCAACAACTTGCTGGTAAAAAAGCATTAATAAATGATTATTTTAATGATAAAACAATTATTATTGATGCTACAGAAACACCCATTCAACGCCCAAAAAAAGACAAAAACAATCTTATTCAGGAAAAAAGAAAAAACACACTATTAAAACACAAGTAATTATTGAAAAAGAAAGCAAAATAATTATTGCAACAAATTTTTCTCTCGGTAAAAAGCATGATTTTTGTTTATTTAAAGAATCAAAAATCCCAATTTTAAAAAATACTAAATTAATAGTTGATAATGGTTATCAAGGAATACAAAAAATTCATAGTAATGTTCTAATACCTAAGAAAAAAACAAAGAAAAACCCTTTAAATAAAGAACAAAAACATAATAATAAATTAATTTCAAAAATGAGAATTATTATTGAAAATATTTTTGCTATTCTTAAAAAATTTAAAATTATTACTGAAAAATATCGTAATCGTAGAAAACGATTTAGTTTAAGATTTAATTTAATTGCTTCAATTTATAATTTGCAATTATAGATAACATAAAATATTTATTTAAAATTAAATTTAAATAATAAAATAATTTTTTGTTGTGTCAAAATTTACACATTTAATAAAATCCATAAGTATTAACCTAATAAAAGTTAGAAATTACTATATAGTATTTTTTATTTACAAATAATTTGTAATTATTTTAATAAGTAATGCAAGAAGTCTATTATTGCCAATTAAAAAGAGTAAAAATAATCCTTTAAATCCAGATAAAAAGGAATATAATAGCTTTTTAAGTAAAGTTAGAATTGCCATTGAACATGTTTTTGCTAGATTAAAAAGATTTAAAATACTAGTTTATCGTTATCGCAATAAGATTAGAAGATTTGGATTACGATTTAACTTAATTTCAGGAATATATAATTTTGAATTAAGCTAGTTATAGTTATGTACCAAGTCTAATCTTAAACAAATAATAAAAAATCATTCACAAAACTTTCATATGATTCAAAAGGCATTTAAAGATTTTTTAATTGTTCTTTTTGATATTGTTCCACAAGATAAAAATATTGGTATGAAATTAGTTGAAGATTATTGACCGTTTTTAAGTGATTATGCTCCTAACATTGTTAATTTATTATTAAAAGAACAAGTTAGTAGTATTATGAAAGTATTAAATCAGATTAATAATGTCTTTAATACGCTTAATAGCATTTTCTTTTTAGGAATACCTACTGTGATTTTAGGAGCTATTTATAAATTAGCATCAAGTTTTTTTATAAATATGATCAAGACCGATCAGGGAAAGGGAGTATATTTCTTTATTAGGTTGTATATTTATCCTGAGGGTTTTGAACCGTTATAATAAATAAAAAGATTTTCTTGAAAGGTAACAGTTAGTTTAATTGTTACCTTTAAATTTAATGTGAAAAATTGGCAAACTTGTAATATCTACATATGTTGAAGACCAGTCAAGAAAAATTATTTTTAGTGAAAATTTGAAAAATATTTTATAATTAAATTCCAAACCAAGAATATTACAGATTAAAATTTGGAGAAAGGAATTTTTATTGTTCAGTTTGTTTTTAATTAATTTAAATATCTTTGCATATATAAATGTCAATATATTAAATAATAAGTAAAAAGGAGTATACAATATTGAAAAAGTTATTAAATTTATTAAGTGCAGTAAATTTAGTTGTTATTGAGTTAATTTCAGTTGTTAGTTGTGGGAGCGAGTCTAAAGTTAAAAAAAATGTTACTGAAACACCTAAATCAGTAGCAGAAACAATTAATCATGAACCTGGATTAGAAGCACCTAAATCAGTAGCAGAAACAATTAATCATGAGCCTGGATTAGAAGCACCTAAATCAGTAGCAGAAACAATTAATCATGAACCTGGATTAGAAGCACCTAAATCAGTAGCAGAAACAATTAATCATGAACCTGGATTAGAAGCACCTAAATCAGTAGCAGAAACAATTAATCATGAACCTGGATTAGAAGCACCTAAATCAGTAGCAGAAACAATTAATCATGAACCTGATTTAGGTGCTTCTAATTCTAATAATTTCAAATTTGATATAAGTGAAATTACTAAAAAAGAAATATTTTTAGATGAAACATCTAATGATGAATTTTTAACAAAACAGTCAATTCTGGAAACAGATATTAGTGAAAAAGTAAAAAGGGCAATTTTAGAACTTTTAAAAAAAATTAATAATTCTTTAACTGAAAATGATTTTATCGTTGATTTTAGTCAAAATTTTCCAGTTGACATAAGAAATAAAACAAATATTTTTATTAAAGCAAAGATTAGTGAAAAAAATAATAATAACAATAATGTCGAAATAATAATAAATATTAAAAGAAAACTTTATGCAAATGTTAAAATTATATCAATTGAATCTCCTCAAAAAATAATTGCTAACGATCCAAAAAAAGTTACTAAAGAAGAATTAAAAACAGCATTATTGCCAGAAATTTTAAAATCATTAGAAAAATTAAATCCTGGATTTCCTAATACTGTAAATAAAAATTATATATCAATCAAAAAATTTGAAATAGAAGATATAAATTTTCCCCTTGATTTATCTTCTGAAAAAATATTAACAAAGCTTAATATTAATTTTAAATTTATGAGTGGTATGATACCAATTGCAGTGTTTGCTCCAAAGATAAATTTAAATAATTTTAAATTACCGATGGCATTAAAAAATTAGTTAAATATAAAGAAGGATTGTAAATTTTGATTTATTTTTAAAAAAAGGTTGTAAAAAACCTTTTTTACTTGGTATGCTTTTTTATTACTTCAATTAGTAGTAAATTCCGGAGCATTATCAATTCTAATTCGTTTAATTGTTATCCCAGCTCGCTAAAATCTTTTATTGTTCTTGATGGGTTATTAATTGCATGCCAACAAAATGTTACTGCCAAAAGAAAGTTTTTTCTAAAAAGTTTATAAAAAAACCAAATGTACTAACCGGCTGTGGTTGCGATAAAAAATTAGCAATCTTGTAATATATCAGAAACTTAGGATAAGAACAAGAGGTTTATTAAATAAGGGCGCATAAAGTTTTGTTAGGTAGGTAAATGTTTGAATAAGTATTAAGACAGTCAGCAATGATTAGACTTCTTGCATTACTTGCTGAATTATACTTGTAAGTACAAGTAAATAAAATTGCAAAAAATCTCATATAAAAATTTCATGATGCTAAGTTTATTTTAGAAAAAACAAAGCAAGGAGTTTTTATATGGGTTACAAACATCTTGGCATATATGAAAGAATTTATATTGAGAATCAATTGAAGTTTAAAGTAAAAATTAGTGAAATAGCTAAAAATCTTAATCGAAGTATTAGTACTATTATTCGAGAAGTCAATAGAAATAAAGATAGTAATCATTATTTTTCATTAATTGCACAAAATAAAGCAGAAAACAGAAAACAATCACATGTTTATTTTCATAAGTTTAAAAATAGAGAATTAGTAAAATATGTACAACAAAAATTACTATTAGGTTGATCGCCTGAACAAATTTATGGCAGAATTAAAAATTTTCATAAAGAATAGACTTCTTGCATTACTTATTAAAATAATTACAAATTATTTGTAAATAAAAAATACTATATAGTAATTTCTAACTTTTATTAGGTTAATACTTATGGATTTTATTAAATGTGTAAATTTTGACACAACAAAAAATTATTTTATTATTTGCCAAATTGTAAAGTTAAGTGCAACTAAATTATTTTTCTAACCAAATATTCGATTGGTGAAAGATAATTTAGTATTTTTCTTGGTCTTTGGTTTAAAGACAATATAAATTTATGAACTGCATTTTTAGTAGTATTTGAAAAATTAAATTTTTTAGGAAATTTTTCTCTAATTAAACCATTAGTATTTTCATTAGTACCTCTTTGTCAAGGCGAATACGCATTAGCAAAATAAATTTTCACATTTAAATTTTTTTCAAGTTGTTGTCAATTAGAAAATTCTTTACCCCTATCAAATGTTATAGTCTTAACAAGATTATTTGGAAGAATTGATAAATAATGGCTAATGTTTTCGTTAACAACTTTAGTAGTTCTATTTTCAACTAACATTGCTAAAGTAAATCTTGATGTTCTTTCAACTAAAGTTATTAAACATGATTTACTTTTACCTCGTGATGATACTACAGTATCACCTTCTCAATGACCAACAGTTATACGATTATTAACATTAATATTTCGTTCTTTAATTGATTTACCATTAAATTTACCGCGATTTTCTTGAGATTTTCGTTTCTTACCTTTTCTTCTTAAATTTTTATTAGTAACTTTTTCAAGTAATCCAGAATAAATTCAATTGTAAATTGTTTTAAAACTAATAATTCATTCTTTATGAAAATTTTTAATTCTGCCATAAATTTGTTCAGGCGATCAACCTAATAGTAATTTTTGTTGTACATATTTTACTAATTCTCTATTTTTAAACTTATGAAAATAAACATGTGATTGTTTTCTGTTTTCTGCTTTATTTTGTGCAATTAATGAAAAATAATGATTACTATCTTTATTTCTATTGACTTCTCGAATAATAGTACTAATACTTCGATTAAGATTTTTAGCTATTTCACTAATTTTTACTTTAAACTTCAATTGATTCTCAATATAAATTCTTTCATATATGCCAAGATGTTTGTAACCCATATAAAAACTCCTTGCTTTGTTTTTTCTAAAATAAACTTAGCATCATGAAATTTTTATATGAGATTTTTTGCAATTTTATTTACTTGTACTTACAAGTATAATTCAGCAACTTAAATAATATCTCCTTAATATTTAAGTAGACAAGCAAAACTAAGTTATGTGATACAATTAAAGAACATTACTCGAAAGGAGAAATAATGACTGATAATTGTAAATTACGCTGTGTTGCCTGCCAATGTACTTGTCGTGCACCAGGAGCAGAACACCAAAGTAATAATATAAATAACTGTAGTGACTGTCCTACTTGTAAACCAGAAGACAATCACGAAAGAAAACCGCCCCGTAAATTTTAAAAAATGAACCTAATGAAGGTTCATTTTTTTTATTAGACTATTTAAGATATAATTAAAATATATTTGAATTATTTTGATAATTTATTATATAATTATGCTATGAAGAGAAAACAACAAGAAGGTGGTCTAATGAATGACAATGACAAATCATCTAACTCTATTATATAAAATCTCGCAACTTAAAGAAAAGTTATACATTGACTTATTAAGAAAATTAGAAATTAAAAATCTAATGCCAGTACATATAAATATTTTATTAGTAATTGATAAGATTAAAGATAAACCCATTATTGTTAATGTTGCAAAAGAACTTTGCAAATCCAAAGCTGATACATCAGCCGTGATATCAACATTAGTTAAAAAGGAATATATTACTTGTAAAGTTCTTGCGAGTGACCGTCGTTCAAAATTATTAACTTTAACTCCTAAAGGACAAGAAATTATTAAAAAGGCAGCATTAATAAAAGAACAAATTGATAATATTTTGTTAAATAAATTAAATAATGTTGAAAAAAATATGCTTCATTCTTATTTATTAACCGCAGGAAACAATTTAGAAGCAGCTTTAAAATCTGACTCTTCATTAGTTTAAAGTTAACAATATATAAAATTCCTTGTAATTTTACAAGGAATTTTTTCTAATTTCTAAAATCAAAATTATTAGGAGCAGAACCTTTTCGTGATTGTGGTAAACTATCAATTCACTTCATATGTTCATCACTAATTTTAAAATCATCAATCGCACTATTTTCAATAATCCGCGTCTTATGCATTGACTTTGGAATTATTAAACTTTGATGTTGATAAGCTCATCGTAAAAATAATTGTTGAATTGTTTTATTATATTCATGAGCAATCTGTTCACAACTTTCTGGTAAAAAATCATGATATTTCATTGTCCCTCAACCAATAGTTACAATATTATTTTTTTGATGATATGCTCTTAATTCCGTTTGATTTAATCCTGGATGAAACTCAATTTGATTAGCAACTGGTAACTCTTTAGCATCTTGTTTTAACTGTTCTAAATGTTCAATAGACTTCTTGCATTACTTATTAAAATAATTACAAATTATTTGTAAATAAAAAATACTATATAGTAATTTCTAACTTTTATTAGGTTAATACTTATGGATTTTATTAAATGTGTAAATTTTGACACAACAAAAAATTATTTTATTAGACTTCTTGCATTACTTATTAAAATAATTACAAATTATTTGTAAATAAAAAATACTATATAGTAATTTCTAACTTTTATTAGGTTAATACTTATGGATTTTATTAAATGTGTAAATTTTGACACAACAAAAAATTATTTTATTATTTAAATTTAATTTTAAATAAATATTTTATGTTATCTATAATTGCAAATTATAAATTGAAGCAATTAAATTAAATCTTAAACTAAATCGTTTTCTACGATTACGATATTTTTCAGTAATAATTTTAAATTTTTTAAGAATAGCAAAAATATTTTCAATAATAATTCTCATTTTTGAAATTAATTTATTATTATGTTTTTGTTCTTTATTTAAAGGGTTTTTCTTTGTTTTTTTCTTAGGTATTAGAACATTACTATGAATTTTTTGTATTCCTTGATAACCATTATCAACTATTAATTTAGTATTTTTTAAAATTGGGATTTTTGATTCTTTAAATAAACAAAAATCATGCTTTTTACCGAGAGAAAAATTTGTTGCAATAATTATTTTGCTTTCTTTTTCAATAATTACTTGTGTTTTAATAGTGTGTTTTTTCTTTTTTCCTGAATAAGATTGTTTTTGTCTTTTTTTGGGCGTTGAATGGGTGTTTCTGTAGCATCAATAATAATTGTTTTATCATTAAAATAATCATTTATTAATGCTTTTTTACCAGCAAGTTGTTGAAAATCAGGATGTTTGATTAAAATATCTTCAATTCACTTGATATTTCGATAACAACTAGCTTCACTAATATCAAAACTTTTACCAAGATGAAAATAAGTACGATATTCTCGTCAATATGATAAAGTCATCAATAATCTATTTTCTAATGATAATTTATTATTTTTACCACCTCTTTTAAACTTTTTTAACTCAGCTTCTTTTAAAATATTTAACATTTTATTAAAAGTACTTTGCTTTATTCCAGTTAATCGTAATAATTCTTTATCATTAATAAAATTAAATTTATCAAATTTCATAATCTTAAATTCCTTATAATTTCTATTTTAAATATATTTTATAGGAATTTTGTTTAATAAATAAGTAATGCAAGAAGTCTATTATTTAAATTTAATTTTAAATAAATATTTTATGTTATCTATAATTGCAAATTATAAATTGAAGCAATTAAATTAAATCTTAAACTAAATCGTTTTCTACGATTACGATATTTTTCAGTAATAATTTTAAATTTTTTAAGAATAGCAAAAATATTTTCAATAATAATTCTCATTTTTGAAATTAATTTATTATTATGTTTTTGTTCTTTATTTAAAGGGTTTTTCTTTGTTTTTTTCTTAGGTATTAGAACATTACTATGAATTTTTTGTATTCCTTGATAACCATTATCAACTATTAATTTAGTATTTTTTAAAATTGGGATTTTTGATTCTTTAAATAAACAAAAATCATGCTTTTTACCGAGAAAAAAATTTGTTGCAATAATTATTTTGCTTTCTTTTTCAATAATTACTTGTGTTTTAATAGTGTGTTTTTTCTTTTTTCCTGAATAAGATTGTTTTTGTCTTTTTTTGGGCGTTGAATGGGTGTTTCTGTAGCATCAATAATAATTGTTTTATCATTAAAATAATCATTTATTAATGCTTTTTTACCAGCAAGTTGTTGAAAATCAGGATGTTTGATTAAAATATCTTCAATTCACTTGATATTTCGATAACAACTAGCTTCACTAATATCAAAACTTTTACCAAGATGAAAATAAGTACGATATTCTCGTCAATATGATAAAGTCATCAATAATCTATTTTTTAATGATAATTTATTATTTTTGCCACCTCTTTTAAACTTTTTTAACTCAGCTTCTTTTAAAATATTTAACATTTTATTAAAAGTACTTTGCTTTATTCCAGTTAATCGTAATAATTCTTTATCATTAATAAAATTAAATTTATCAAATTTCATAATCTTAAATTCCTTATAATTTCTATTTTAAATATATTTTATAGGAATTTTGTTTAATGCTGAATTATACTTGTAAGTGCAAGTAAATAAAATTGCAAAAAATCTCATATAAAAATTTCATGATGCTAAGTTTATTTTAGAAAAAACAAAGCAAGGAGTTTTTATATGGGTTACAAACATCTTGGCATATATGAAAGAATTTATATTGAGAATCAATTGAAGTTTAAAGTAAAAATTAGTGAAATAGCTAAAAATCTTAATCGAAGTATTAGTACTATTATTCGAGAAGTCAATAGAAATAAAGATAGTAATCATTATTTTTCATTAATTGCACAAAATAAAGCAGAAAACAGAAAACAATCACATGTTTATTTTCATAAGTTTAAAAATAGAGAATTAGTAAAATATGTACAACAAAAATTACTATTAGGTTGATCGCCTGAACAAATTTATGGCAGAATTAAAAATTTTCATAAAGAATGAATTATTAGTTTTAAAACAATTTACAATTGAATTTATTCTGGATTACTTGAAAAAGTTACTAATAAAAATTTAAGAAGAAAAGGTAAGAAACGAAAATCTCAAGAAAATCGCGGTAAATTTAATGGTAAATCAATTAAAGAACGAAATATTAATGTTAATAATCGTATAACTGTTGGTCATTGAGAAGGTGATACTGTAGTATCATCACGAGGTAAAAGTAAATCATGTTTAATAACTTTAGTTGAAAGAACATCAAGATTTACTTTAGCAATGTTAGTTGAAAATAGAACTACTAAAGTTGTTAACGAAAACATTAGCCATTATTTATCAATTCTTCCAAATAATCTTGTTAAGACTATAACATTTGATAGGGGTAAAGAATTTTCTAATTGACAACAACTTGAAAAAAATTTAAATGTGAAAATTTATTTTGCTAATGCGTATTCGCCTTGACAAAGAGGTACTAATGAAAATACTAATGGTTTAATTAGAGAAAAATTTCCTAAAAAATTTAATTTTTCAAATACTACTAAAAATGCAGTTCATAAATTTATATTGTCTTTAAACCAAAGACCAAGAAAAATACTAAATTATCTTTCACCAATCGAATATTTGGTTAGAAAAATAATTTAGTTGCACTTAACTTTACAATTTGGCTAATAAATAAGTAATGCAAGAAGTCTAATATTCAAATTAAGTATATATTTCTTCTAATACTTCTCAAGCAATTTTGCGATTATTTCATGGTCAATGCATTAAAAATAAATCAACAAATTCCAAACCTAATTTTTCTAACGAGTTATCAATCTCTTGTAAATACTGTTCTTTTGTTAATTCATTACCTCAAAGTTTCGTTGTAACAAAAATTTCACTGCGAGAAATATTACTTTCTTTAATTGCTTGACCAACGATTTCTTCATTCCCATAAATTTTAGCCGTATCAATATGGCGATAACCCTGATTTAAGGCTTCTAAAATAGAGCTTGCTTACCTAATTCATTATTTTCAATTTTATATGTTCCAAAACCCATAATTGGCATCATAATACCATTATGTAATTTAACTTTTTCATCTAAAATAGTACTTTTTTTCATAAAAAACCCCTTTATAAACATTTATTTACTATATTTCATTTTATGGCGGAGAGTACGGGATTCGAACCCATGGAATCCTTTCGGATTCATCATCTTTCCAAGATGACTGTTTAAACCGCTCACACAACTCTCAGATGGTGCTGGTTAAGAGAATTGAACTCTTGACCTCACCCTTACCATGGGTGTGCTCTACCGACTGAGCTAAACTAGCAATTGATATTTCCTTCTCCATTATAACTTGTTTTCAATATTAGACTTCTTGCATTACTTATTTATTAAACAAAATTCCTATAAAATATATTTAAAATAGAAATTATAAGGAATTTAAGATTATGAAATTTGATAAATTTAATTTTATTAATGATAAAGAATTATTACGATTAACTGGAATAAAGCAAAGTACTTTTAATAAAATGTTAAATATTTTAAAAGAAGCTGAGTTAAAAAAGTTTAAAAGAGGTGGTAAAAATAATAAATTATCATTAGAAAATAGATTATTGATGATTTTATCATATTGACGAGAATATCGTACTTATTTTCATCTTGGTAAAAGTTTTGATATTAGTGAAGCTAGTTGTTATCGAAATATCAAGTGAATTGAAGATATTTTAATCAAACATCCTGATTTTCAACAACTTGCTGGTAAAAAAGCATTAATAAATGATTATTTTAATGATAAAACAATTATTATTGATGCTACAGAAACACCCATTCAACGCCCAAAAAAAGACAAAAACAATCTTATTCAGGAAAAAAGAAAAAACACACTATTAAAACACAAGTAATTATTGAAAAAGAAAGCAAAATAATTATTGCAACAAATTTTTCTCTCGGTAAAAAGCATGATTTTTGTTTATTTAAAGAATCAAAAATCTCAATTTTAAAAAATACTAAATTAATAGTTGATAATGGTTATCAAGGAATACAAAAAATTCATAGTAATGTTCTAATACCTAAGAAAAAAACAAAGAAAAACCCTTTAAATAAAGAACAAAAACATAATAATAAATTAATTTCAAAAATGAGAATTATTATTGAAAATATTTTTGCTATTCTTAAAAAATTTAAAATTATTACTGAAAAATATCGTAATCGTAGAAAACGATTTAGTTTAAGATTTAATTTAATTGCTTCAATTTATAATTTGCAATTATAGATAACATAAAATATTTATTTAAAATTAAATTTAAATAATAAAATAATTTTTTGTTGTGTCAAAATTTACACATTTAATAAAATCCATAAGTATTAACCTAATAAAAGTTAGAAATTACTATATAGTAATTTTTATTTACAAATAATTTGTAATTATTTTAATAAGTAATGCAAGAAGTCTATTAAATAAATGATAATAAAATATCATCTAAATTTTCTCATTTATCTTGATCACAAAAAAGAAAATTATTTTTAATATTTAGCTTCTTTTTTGTAATCAGTTTATTAATCTCATTTTTAAAATATTTATAAGCTACTTTATTTTGCTTTGCTCTCAAATTAACGCCTTCAAGTAGTCCTAATCCCATAATAAAAATTTGTGCATAATATTCCTGTTTTGTAATTTTAGTAATTGTTTGTCGCCATAATGGATATTCATTAGTATTTTGGAAGATAACTATTTGTGAATTTTTATGAAAAGAACTAGAACCCATACCAACACCTAAATAATTCTGTAAAGTTCAATAACTATATTGATGTTGTGATTTAATGCCTTTATTAGTAATAAAATTATTTTTTTCATATGGTAAATAACCATTTTCTTTTAAAATATTTTTCAATCATTGATATGTAATTACAACACAATTATTATCATCTTCATAATAACTAATATGATCAACAGGTAATTTTCTTAAAATATTTAAATCATTTTGAATAACACATTTAGAATATCCTTTTAAATTAAAAAATAAATCAATTGCTTGATTTTTAAAACCATTAGTTAATGCTTTATTAATTTGATTAGCATAATTAATATTATCACAATAATTTTTTTGTAAAAATACAGCCCTACTAAATGAAATTACTTTTCATATTAAACGATTAACACCATAACTATTTCATAACAAAAATAATTCATCAGTATCATTACAATGTAATTCTAAATTATATTCAATAATATTACTTGCTAATGGTTGTAATATGTTTAAAATTCGCTTTCATTGTTCAAAATCAAGGTCACGAGAACAATTAACAGCAATATATACTGTTTGTAACTGTTGTAAATTTTCTTGCTCACGAATTATTTCTTGTTCAATATTATCAATAATAATATTGAAATCTTGTTTAACAATTAATTTTTGATTAATAGTTTGCAATTGATAATTTCTATCATTTTTAATAAAAAGATTTACAAATAAATGAAAATACATTTTAACTTGAAGTAACCTTAATTTTTTTTCTTCGTAATAATCAAATCGGAATCGCAATAACAAAAAATATAATCGCAATAATTGTTAATCAAATTCATAAACAGCGACGATTTATTGCTCGCTTTAATTCATACATTTCATATGGATTAATAATTTCATAACCATAAAAACCAATAATATTAGCTTTTCTTTTACGAACAAAAATAATATTTAATACTTGTAAAAAAAACAAGGCAAATAATATTCCTGTTAAAATAATAATTTCTGTTGTTAAATCTCTAATCGTCATATCTAAAATTAAAAAACCAAAAATTTTTGGTTGGATTGCTCCTGATAATCCATAAAGAATAGCAATGACCATAGCACCAATAATATACAAAGGAAAAGCTACTCAATTAATAATAATACTACGAATATGCATTTTTCGATAATTAGCGATAATAAAATTAGGAATAACATTATTTCCTAATTTAGCTTTTTTTAAATATCCTTCCACTTCTTTTTTAATTTTAATTCAATCAAACAAAGAAATAAAAAATAAACCTAATGACACAATACATAACGGTATCATTAAAGTTGGATGAGGAATTAAATTTTCATTGTCAATAACAATATTTTGGTGCTTTAAAAATCATAAAATTAATGGTATTGAAGAAGAGATTATTCCTAAAAAACCAATAATCATTGTTAAAACCAAACGATATTTTTCACTACGAACCTCATTAGCAATTTCCTTAGGAATAGTTTTTAAACTTAACGAACGATAAGATAATTCTTGTGCTTCTGGTTCATTATAAGATAAATATGGTTCTTGATATGATTTTTGATATAATGTTGGACTATAATCATTATGATTATCTTCTAAAAAATCATTAGGTGATGAATCTAAGATTGGTTGTTGTGGATATTGATAAGAGGTTATTGTTGTCGCATTTTGTTGGTATGGTTTGCCACCAAATTCACGACTATAATCATTTTTAGGGGTATAAATTCTTGCTTTTGGTAAATTATAATTTTCTTCATAATATGATGTTGACTCTTTAATACCAGAATTAAAATATTTTTTATCATCAACTGTAAATTCATAACGATTAATTACTCGGGGAATATCACTTTGCTTTTGTTTTCTTTCATAAGGAAAATATGGATCAAGTTGCTCTGCCTTTAATTTATTATCATTAAGTCGCTTTTGTTCTACTTTATTAAAAAACTTATCCCTTATTTTTTCTTTTCATGACATATCTATTGCCTACCTTATAAAAATATAACTATTTATTTTTTAATGCTTGCCCCATTTTAATTATTTCTGATTCAATATTATAAATTAATTTTTCATTTTTAAACTTTTCTCAAGATGAATTTTTAATATTACGATTGCGATAACTAATAACTAATAAAATCGCACTAATAATTGCAATAAATCCTATCCCAATAATAATACAAGATATAATTAAATGTTGAATTAATAAATTTTGACCTAAAATATTAATATAATCTTTTTCACTACTTAGAAATAATTGCAAAATAATTACCTTCTTTTATTATCTTTAAATTACATAATAATTATATCGTAATCATTACATTTTTTAAATAATTAATAATTTTATCCAAAATGATTTATATATAATTTTTAATATGATAATTGAATTTTTCAACTTGTGATTTACTATTTGCAATTGTATAAACTAATGTTCCATCTCTTCCTGTTCAAGAAAAATCACAACCAACAGTTTTTAAATTAGTTATTACTTCTGCTGTTGGATAAATATGTTTTTCATTACCAACATATTTTATTCCATAAGTTCTAGGATCAACACCTGAAGCAAAGCAAGTTTTAGGTTTAATTTTATTTAAAAATGACAATGAACTTGATGTTTTACTACCATGATAGGGTACTTGTAAAAAATTAACTTCTGGAAGTAAATTCTTTTTTAATTGCTGAATTATACTTGTAAGTGCAATTAAATAAAATTGCAAAAAATCTCATATAAAAATTTCATGATGCTAAGTTTATTTTAGAAAAAACAAAGCAAGGAGTTTTTATATGGGTTACAAACATCTTGGCATATATGAAAGAATTTATATTGAGAATCAATTGAAGTTTAAAGTAAAAATTAGTGAAATAGCTAAAAATCTTAATCGAAGTATTAGTACTATTATTCGAGAAGTCAATAGAAATAAAGATAGTAATCATTATTTTTCATTAATTGCACAAAATAAAGCAGAAAACAGAAAACAATCACATGTTTATTTTCATAAGTTTAAAAATAGAGAATTAGTAAAATATGTACAACAAAAATTACTATTAGGTTGATCGCCTGAACAAATTTATGGCAGAATTAAAAATTTTCATAAAGAATGAATTATTAGTTTTAAAACAATTTACAATTGAATTTATTCTGGATTACTTGAAAAAGTTACTAATAAAAATTTAAGAAGAAAAGGTAAGAAACGAAAATCTCAAGAAAATCGCGGTAAATTTAATGGTAAATCAATTAAAGAACGAAATATTAATGTTAATAATCGTATAACTGTTGGTCATTGAGAAGGTGATACTGTAGTATCATCACGAGGTAAAAGTAAATCATGTTTAATAACTTTAGTTGAAAGAACATCAAGATTTACTTTAGCAATGTTAGTTGAAAATAGAACTACTAAAGTTGTTAACGAAAACATTAGCCATTATTTATCAATTCTTCCAAATAATCTTGTTAAGACTATAACATTTGATAGGGGTAAAGAATTTTCTAATTGACAACAACTTGAAAAAAATTTAAATGTGAAAATTTATTTTGCTAATGCGTATTCGCCTTGACAAAGAGGTACTAATGAAAATACTAATGGTTTAATTAGAGAAAAATTTCCTAAAAAATTTAATTTTTCAAATACTACTAAAAATGCAGTTCATAAATTTATATTGTCTTTAAACCAAAGACCAAGAAAAATACTAAATTATCTTTCACCAATCGAATATTTGGTTAGAAAAATAATTTAGTTGCACTTAACTTTACAATTTGGCATTAATTCTTGTTCTACTTTCTTTTCGGTATCGCCTGTTAATAAAAACCGATGATTTTGATAAGCAAAAGATAACACTAAACTTTGATTATTTTCATCATTAATTGCATCTTTATTAATAAAATCATAAATTTTATAAGTTAAATTATCAAATGATAAACCTAATGCCTTATAATTTGGTTTAATATCTTGAGGACTAATACCTAAATCTGCTCATTGTTGTGGTCATTTTTTACTTGTTTTATCCTGATAGCGTTCAAAAAATGAATGACTACCATAAATATTTTTAACAGTAAAGTTACTAACAATCGTTTCTAAATTACTTGTATGGTCATGGTCACTATGATCGTGAGAAATAAAGATTGCATCTAATTGATTAATTCCTAGTTCCTTTAAATAATTAGCAACAAAATTACTTTTTGCATATTCATCTTTTCATCAATCTCTAGGATTACCACCAATACCAGTATCAAACATTACTGCTCGATTTTTATATTGCGAATTAGTTATAATCGTTGATAAACCATTACCAACTGCTAACATATGATATTGCAATTGTGGATTATTAAGTAAAAAATCACTAATTTTACTACAAGATACTACTAAAAAAATATTACTAATTACTAAACTAACTTTAGACTTGGTACATAACTATAACTAGCTTAATTCAAAATTATATATTCTTGAAATTAAGTTAAATCGTAATCCAAATCTTCTAATCTTATTGCGATAACGATAAACTAGTATTTTAAATCTTTTTAATCTAGCAAAAACATGTTCAATGGCAATTCTAACTTTACTTAAAAAGCTATTATATTCCTTTTTATCTGGATTTAAAGGATTATTTTTACTCTTTTTAATTGGCAATAATGTATTTTTATCAACATTTTGCAAACCTTGATATCCTGAATCAGCAATTAATTCTAATTTTGGATTTATAAGTGTATTTGATTTTAAAAATAACTTATAATCATGAATACTGCCATAACAAAAATCTACTGAAATAATTTTATTGTTAAATAGACTTCTTGCATTACTTATTAAAATAATTTGTAATTATTTTAATAAGTAATGCAAGAAGTCTAATAAATCAATAATTATTTGCGATTTTAATGAATGTTGCCTTTTCTTACCAGAAAATAATAATTTTAGTTTTTTTTAATTCTTTCAATTGGAATTTCTGTAGCATCAATTGCTAATAAATTATTATTAGTACCCTTATTTTCCAATAATATCTTTTTGCCAGGTATATGAAAGTGACTATTTTTTATTAGAGTATTTTCAACTCAAAAGATATTACGAATACAACTAACATGACTAATATTATATTTTTTTGCAATAATACGATATGTACTATATTCTTTTCAATATTCTAAAGTCATAAGTAATCTTTGCTCTATTGATAATTTATTTGGTCTACCACCAATTTGTTTTTGTTTAGCTTCAGCTTCTTTTAAAATTTCTACCATTTTCATGAAAGTTTTATATTTTATGCCTATTAGACTATAAAATTCATTTTCGTCTTTGTATTTATCTAACATTTGTACTTCACCTAGGAAATAATATTATCAAAATAGTAGATAAAATTAAAGGTGTACCAAGTCTTTTAAATAAATTACTTCTAGTCATAACTATCATTCCTTATCTTGGCAACATTTTTTCTAATTTATCAAATTCTTGTAATTTTAATTATAAAAATTTTTTAAATAAAATACCTCCAATTAAAGTTATTGCATATACATTTATTCTATCAAAAACTTTACAGTAATGTAATCTTCTTGTACACAATCAATGTATTTTCCCAGACCAATAAAATTATAAAGTTTTAAATATAAATTTGGTAAATTGTGATTAATTTTATTATCTAAAAATAAAAATTTAGCAATTTTTAAATCTTGCAAATCATTTATTAGTTTACTTTGCATTGTTTTATCCTCAGGAATTGACCACCAATATTGTTTAGTTGTAGCATCATATTTCGTTTTCTTGCCATATTTACTACCAGCAACATCAGCAAAAATAACTGCTTTTGTTTGATCAAAAGTTAAATGTCCCGCTTGAAAAGCAATAATTCTTAATTTACCTAATTGCTTAATAAAATTTACGCGACGAATCGCACACAAGGCTTGACGAACAGTAAATATTGATTCATAAGCTAACAATGGATACAACAAAAAATTATGTTCATTAACTAATAAGGTTTCATTTTCTAATTTATATTTCAATATCATTACTAATTCATTAACAATTAATTTATTATGATTAATAAATTCTGCTACTAAATCATCAATCAATAAATAATTAGGAAACACTTTTAAAAAGGCCTTCATACTAGTTACTTCATATAAAAGCGAACAAATTAATAAATTATCATATTCATAATTAATTGCTTCATTATTAATATTTTTTAACAATCGCTGATAAAAATAATTTATTAAATGATAATCATTAAGAAATAAAAATTGTTTTAAAACATTTTTATTACGATTAGAATCATTAATGCCACTTGCATAAACTTTAATACCTTGACAAATTTTTAAATAAAAATCATTTAAAAAATTATAAAATTCACATAAGGTTAATTCATAATCTTGTAAAACCTTAACTAAACCATCTGCTCCATAAATTCCATAGTAATATTTAATAACTAAATGGATACGCTTTTTATCTTCATATCATTTTTGTAAATTTTCTAAAATAACTTTTTGACTGCGTTTTTCTAAAGTAATCGTACATCCATAAGGCAAACCATTATTTCCATCTAAAGATGCTTTATTTCTTTCTAAATGAGAATTGTAAAGATTTTTAATTCCCACAGTAATATCATATTTTTTATCAACATTAGCAATTAAATCATAAACTTCTAACTTATTTTTAGTATCAGTTTTTCTTAAACCACGACCTAATTGTTGTAAATAAACAGTTTTTGAACTTGTTGGTCGTAACATTATAATTGTATCAATTTGTGGAACATCAATACCTTCATTAAACATATTAACAACACACAAGTAATTAATTTTACCCTTTTTAAAATTGTTAATAATTGTTGTTCGCTCTTGTGATACTTCATTAGTTAAATAAGCAGCCTTTAAACCTTCCTTTTGAAGAAAATTAGCAACAATTTTAGCATGCGTTGTTGTGATACAAAATACTAAACAAAATGGTTGGGCATAAATGCCAATATAATTATTAATCACACTAAATAATAATTTATTGCGCTCACTAGTATTCAACTTCTTAAACAATTCAAGATCATTATTTAAATCAACACCTACAAGATTGCTACTAATATCATCAATACAATAATAGTCAAATGGCGATAATAAGCGTTGATTAATAGCATCTCATAACCTTAATTCATAAGCAAATTCATTATCAAAGTACGGCGTAATTAACTTATTATCTTCTCGTTCTGGAGTTGCTGTTAAACCAATAACTTGTTTTGATTGAAAATAATTAAAAATTGTTGCAAATGATTTAGCAGCAATATGATGGGCTTCATCAAAAATAATAACATCAAACTGATTCGGTAAAAACTTTTTTAAATTACGAAAAACCGATTGCACAGTAGCAAATAAATAATTAGTATTATCTAATGTTTGATTTTCATAAAAAACACAACCAAACTTATTATCTTGTAAAACATTACGAAAAGTTAATATTGCTTGATCAATAATTTCTCGTTGATGAGCTAAAAATAATAATCGTGGCCGATTATTATTATTTTCTTTAATTTGATTTAAATAGTCAAAAGCACTAATAATAGTTTTTCCAGTTCCGGTAGCCATAATAACCAAATGCTTATTTTTATTAATCTTTCGGCGATATTGTAAACGATTAACAATTTTTTGTTGAAATTCATACATTGAATATTTTCTTGTTACCATTCCCTCACTTTGAGCTTTAATATGTAAACGATTATTATTAATTCTTGCTAATAATGCTTCTCGTTCATAAACATTATTAAAATTAACAAGATTATCATTTCAAATTTTTTCATATTCACGAAAGAGATGATAATATAAATGAGAATTACTAAATTCACTAATCTTAATATTTCATTCTCTTCCACGCATCATTCCTTTATAAGTTAAATTAGATGAACCAACAATTGCTGTTGAAAAACCAGATTTTCTTTTAAAAATTGCTGCTTTAATATGAATTCTTTCACTGCGTTTTTCAGTATTATCTTCTACCCTAATTAAAATATTACGATAAGTATTAACTAAATTTTCTAATTCATACAAGTTAACAAATAATGCCACATCATCAAAAGTTGTGGTGATAAAATTAATCATAATATTATGTTGTTCAGCATAAACAAAAGAATTTCTAATTTTATTAATAATTCCCTTAGAAATAAAAGGATAAATAAAATAAACGCTATCAGCAGTCTTAATTTCTTTATTAAGTTGATTAATTAATTCTTGTTCATTTTCATTAGTAAATAAGTGGTTATCAATTAATCGAATTTCTTGATGATAACTAACTTTTTGTTGCAAATCATTACCAATTTGTAATAAAACATTATTAGATAACTCTGATTGTTCACTATAAATACCAATAGTTTGATTTAAAAATTTTAATTTATCATCAACTGTTTTATATTCTTGCAATTTAATACTTAAAATATTATTAAATTGTTTCAATAAATATTTATCAATGTCTTTAATAGCATTTTTTTCATCATTAAGATTTTTAACAATATAATCTTCATTAATTGTTTCACCTAATTTTAATAATAAATCATAATAACCTTTTTCTTTCATTTGTAAATCACTCTTTATTTCTTTTGTCGTAATAAGATTATATACTGCCTTAATTAAAAATTTGTTATTTATTTGCAAATAAAATAAATAACATTAACAAAACAAAATACGATATGTTTAATAGACTTGGTGCATAACCCTCAATTTTATCTACTATTTTGATAATATTATTTTCTAGATGAAGCACAAATATTAGATAAATATAAAGATGAAAGTGAATTTTATAGTTTGATAGGTGCAAAATGTTATAGTTATGTACCAAGTCTAATGAAATTTATTAAACATATCGTATAAAAATTTTATTTTAATAATTAATTTTGAGTAATAACTTCAAACATAACAACTACACTCCTTTCTTGACAAAGCAAAGTTTACACGAGTTAAATTTCTTTGTATTTTCAAAAGAAATATGATAACTTTCAGAATTAATAAACATTCGTTTTCCTAATGTTTCTATTCCTTTAGCATTAGCAAAATATCTTAAAATCTCATTTACTTGAATAGAACTAACTAAACTATTTAAAGGACCATAACTTGGTGATTTAAAATTTGAATTTCAAAATTTAAGAGTTGGTTTTTTATCTTGTGGAACAATACAGTTTCAACATTTAGTTACTTCAGGAACTATTAACGGTCCAACAATACCATACTTATTAACATACCCCGCAATACTATAAAGAATTTTATATTTAGTTGCGATTTCATTTATTAGACTTGGTACATAACCCTCAATTTTATCTACTATTTTGATAATAGACTTCTTGCATTACTTATTTATTAAACAAAATTCCTATAAAATATATTTAAAATAGAAATTATAAGGAATTTAAGATTATGAAATTTGATAAATTTAATTTTATTAATGATAAAGAATTATTACGATTAACTGGAATAAAGCAAAGTACTTTTAATAAAATGTTAAATATTTTAAAAGAAGCTGAGTTAAAAAAGTTTAAAAGAGGTGGTAAAAATAATAAATTATCATTAGAAAATAGATTATTGATGACTTTATCATATTGACGAGAATATCGTACTTATTTTCATCTTGGTAAAAGTTTTGATATTAGTGAAGCTAGTTGTTATCGAAATATCAAGTGAATTGAAGATATTTTAATCAAACATCCTGATTTTCAACAACTTGCTGGTAAAAAAGCATTAATAAATGATTATTTTAATGATAAAACAATTATTATTGATGCTACAGAAACACCCATTCAACGCCCAAAAAAAGACAAAAACAATCTTATTCAGGAAAAAAGAAAAAACACACTATTAAAACACAAGTAATTATTGAAAAAGAAAGCAAAATAATTATTAGACTTCTTGCATTACTTATTTATTAAACAAAATTCCTATAAAATATATTTAAAATAGAAATTATAAGGAATTTAAGATTATGAAATTTGATAAATTTAATTTTATTAATGATAAAGAATTATTACGATTAACTGGAATAAAGCAAAGTACTTTTAATAAAATGTTAAATATTTTAAAAGAAGCTGAGTTAAAAAAGTTTAAAAGAGGTGGTAAAAATAATAAATTATCATTAGAAAATAGATTATTGATGACTTTATCATATTGACGAGAATATCGTACTTATTTTCATCTTGGTAAAAGTTTTGATATTAGTGAAGCTAGTTGTTATCGAAATATCAAGTGAATTGAAGATATTTTAATCAAACATCCTGATTTTCAACAACTTGCTGGTAAAAAAGCATTAATAAATGATTATTTTAATGATAAAACAATTATTATTGATGCTACAGAAACACCCATTCAACGCCCAAAAAAAGACAAAAACAATCTTATTCAGGAAAAAAGAAAAAACACACTATTAAAACACAAGTAATTATTGAAAAAGAAAGCAAAATAATTATTGCAACAAATTTTTCTCTCGGTAAAAAGCATGATTTTTGTTTATTTAAAGAATCAAAAATCCCAATTTTAAAAAATACTAAATTAATAGTTGATAATGGTTATCAAGGAATACAAAAAATTCATAGTAATGTTCTAATACCTAAGAAAAAAACAAAGAAAAACCCTTTAAATAAAGAACAAAAACATAATAATAAATTAATTTCAAAAATGAGAATTATTATTGAAAATATTTTTGCTATTCTTAAAAAATTTAAAATTATTACTGAAAAATATCGTAATCGTAGAAAACGATTTAGTTTAAGATTTAATTTAATTGCTTCAATTTATAATTTGCAATTATAGATAACATAAAATATTTATTTAAAATTAAATTTAAATAATAAAATAATTTTTTGTTGTGTCAAAATTTACACATTTAATAAAATCCATAAGTATTAACCTAATAAAAGTTAGAAATTACTATATAGTATTTTTTATTTACAAATAATTTGTAATTATTTTAATAAGTAATGCAAGAAGTCTAATATTATTTTCTAGATGAAGCACAAATATTAGATAAATATAAAGATGAAAGTGAATTTTATAGTTTGGTAGGTGCAAAATGTTATAGTTATGTACCAAGTCTAATATTATTTTCTGGTAAGAAAAGGCAACATTCATTAAAATCGCAAATAATTATTGATTTATTTAACAATAAAATTATTTCAGTAGATTTTTGTTATGGCAGTATTCATGATTATAAGTTATTTTTAAAATCAAATACACTTATAAATCCAAAATTAGAATTAATTGCTGATTCAGGATATCAAGGTTTGCAAAATGTTCATATTGATTTATAATCAACATCAATAAGACTACCAATAAGAATAATGATTGATAGGGTTGCTATTAAAGCACCTCAAACTAATGATCAAATTCCAACTTTAACAGAAAAAGGAATCAATATATACTAACCCTAAAAAATAATAATAACGGTCACGAAATTTTTAAACCATACATCACACCAGCATTCTCATCTTTACTAATTGCAATCGCAACTGCAAAAACCATAATTCAAATAGCACCAATCATCATTAATATTTTAGGAATTATTAGTCCTGTTGGATTTATTTTCGCCATATTTATAATACATCCCCTTTAACTAAGATATATTATACTATTTTATAATTCAGTAATTTCTTCTCCAAATTCAGAACCATTACCGGTCTCATTAGGAGTAATTTGTTCCATAGAAACATAAATATTTGGACATATAACAAAGAGGTAGGGAAATAAGAAAAAGACGATAATTATCGTCTTTTTTGTTCTTTTGTAAAAAAATATGCACTTCGTATAAATATTGGAGATTGGTTTATATTATGTGTATAAGGTAACCATTTTAGACCAGTAAGAATACTCCTTCCTCTTAACAATAATTTTTAAAAGGAGGTAGGTATTTTAATTGCCAAATTGTAAAGTTAAGTGCAACTAAATTATTTTTCTAACCAAATATTCGATTGGTGAAAGATAATTTAGTATTTTTCTTGGTCTTTGGTTTAAAGACAATATAAATTTATGAACTGCATTTTTAGTAGTATTTGAAAAATTAAATTTTTTAGGAAATTTTTCTCTAATTAAACCATTAGTATTTTCATTAGTACCTCTTTGTCAAGGCGAATACGCATTAGCAAAATAAATTTTCACATTTAAATTTTTTTCAAGTTGTTGTCAATTAGAAAATTCTTTACCCCTATCAAATGTTATAGTCTTAACAAGATTATTTGGAAGAATTGATAAATAATGGCTAATGTTTTCGTTAACAACTTTAGTAGTTCTATTTTCAACTAACATTGCTAAAGTAAATCTTGATGTTCTTTCAACTAAAGTTATTAAACATGATTTACTTTTACCTCGTGATGATACTACAGTATCACCTTCTCAATGGCCAACAGTTATACGATTATTAACATTAATATTTCGTTCTTTAATTGATTTACCATTAAATTTACCGCGATTTTCTTGAGATTTTCGTTTCTTACCTTTTCTTCTTAAATTTTTATTAGTAACTTTTTCAAGTAATCCAGAATAAATTCAATTGTAAATTGTTTTAAAACTAATAATTCATTCTTTATGAAAATTTTTAATTCTGCCATAAATTTGTTCAGGCGATCAACCTAATAGTAATTTTTGTTGTACATATTTTACTAATTCTCTATTTTTAAACTTATGAAAATAAACATGTGATTGTTTTCTGTTTTCTGCTTTATTTTGTGCAATTAATGAAAAATAATGATTACTATCTTTATTTCTATTGACTTCTCGAATAATAGTACTAATACTTCGATTAAGATTTTTAGCTATTTCACTAATTTTTACTTTAAACTTCAATTGATTCTCAATATAAATTCTTTCATATATGCCAAGATGTTTGTAACCCATATAAAAACTCCTTGCTTTGTTTTTTCTAAAATAAACTTAGCATCATGAAATTTTTATATGAGATTTTTTGCAATTTTATTTACTTGCACTTACAAGTATAATTCAGCAATTAATAAAATTAAACCAACTTTATTTCCCTACCTCTTTGTTATACGCCCATATTTTCTTCAATATTTTCTTCTCCATTACCATTAGAAAACTTATTTGTCCCATTATCACTTGTTGATTGTCCAAGTTCTGATACATTACCAGCTTCATTATCATTTTCTAATTCATTATCTTTCATAAATAATCCTAATCAAGGCAAAGCAAGAATTAATAGTAAAAAGAAAATTTGTAAAATTGCTCCTACTTTATTTTCAAAGGTTACTAATAAAGCAAAGTAAAAATAAACATTATATCCCAATATTAAAGTAATACATAATATAGAAATAATAGCTGCCGGAATAAAATATCAAGCATTAAGCGTTTTAATTTTTTTACGATAACGATTTAATAAACCATAAAAGATAATTACACCGTATAACATAAATGCCATCACAACACCAGCATTACTAATAAAATCAAAGAAATTATAATTATCATCAGTAACTATCGTTGGTAGTGCCATAATTACAATTCAAACTGCAAATAATACTCCCATCACCATTAATGTTGCTGTTTTAATACCAAAACGATTAATAACTTTTTGTCATATTTTATCGTTACCAACAACAAAACCATCATCTAATGATGACCTTGTTAACTTTGTCATTGAAAAACAATAACCATTTAAAGTTCCAAAAGCACTAATAAGAATAAAAATAAAAATTAATCGCGTACAAACAGCATTAACTGTAGGATTATTAAATATTTTTCCCGCAGCAATAGCAACGCTACCACTAGGGTCTAAATTTAATGTTGAAATTGAAGTTAAGACATAAATAAAAGTAATTCCTGTTAAACCAAAAACTAAAGCTAAAGGAATATTTTTACTAGAATTCCGAACATCTTTTTGAATATAAGTTGTTGATAAAAAACCATCAAAGGCAAAAAGAATTCCTGGTAACGCCATTAATAGCATTTCAAAATGACCTTTATTTTTAACAATTTCATATTTCTTTGGATCACCTAATCCAGTTTCTAAAAAAGCACCTGCTCCTGCATTAACAACAATTAATCCAGCAACACCAATAAAAATTAATGGTATTAATTTTAAAACAACGGTAATCATTTGTACTCATTTACTAATTGATTCATTATAAATGCAACAAACAATAACAAATAAAGTGTATAAAACTGCAAAAATACTTAATACCAATTCATACACATTAGAACCACCTAAAACATTTGCTAAACGCATTTCCGCATCTTGACCGCCACCAATTGCTCAAACAGAAGCCTTACTCGTATAATAAGCTACTGTAAAAGCAGTTAATGGCAAATAAATATTATTCATTGCATTACGAACAACACGACCAAATTTACTACCAGCAAACATTTTTGCATATAAAGCAATTCCTGAATTACTATCTTGTTTTGCCGATGAAATTTCCATAAATGATAAACCAAAAGAAATTGCTACAACACCACCAATAATTCAAGCAATTATTCCTAAGGCCCCATTACCATTAACAAAGCCATAAACACCTTCATTTTTAAAGAAAATCCCAGTTCCAATTACTGTCCCCACAACCATACAGAGGCACATAAATAAACCATATTTTCTTGCGACATTTTGACTCATATATTTTTTCCCTTCTAAATTATTAATTTTTTTATTTTCATAAGACTTGGTACATAACTATAACTAGCTTAATTCAAAATTATATATTCCTGAAATTAAGTTAAATCGTAATCCAAATCTTCTAATCTTATTGCGATAACGATAAACTAGTATTTTAAATCTTTTTAATCTAGCAAAAACATGTTCAATGGCAATTCTAGCTTTACTTAAAAAGCTATTATATTCCTTTTTATCTGGATTTAAAAGATTATTTTTACTCTTTTTAATTGGCAATAATGTATTTTTATGAACATTTTGCAAACCTTGATATCCTGAATCAGCAATTAATTCTAATTTTGGATTTATAAGTGTATTTGATTTTAAAAATAACTTATAATCATGAATACTGCCATAACAAAAATCTACTGAAATAATTTTATTGTTAAATAAATCAATAATTATTTGCGATTTTAATGAATGTTGCCTTTTCTTACCAGAAAATAATAATTTTAGTTTTTTTTAATTCTTTCAATTGGAATTTCTGTAGCATCAATTGCTAATAAATTATTATTAGTACCCTTATTTTCCAATAATATCTTTTTGCCAGGTATATGAAAGTGACTATTTTTTATTAGAGTATTTTCAACTCAAAAGATATTACGAATACAACCAACATGACTAATACTATATTTTTTGCAATAATACGATATGTACTATATTCTTTTCAGTATTCTAAAGTCATAAGTAATCTTTGCTCTATTGATAATTTATTTGGTCTACCACCAATTTGTTTTTGTTTAGCTTCAGCTTCTTTTAAAATTTCTACCATTTTCATGAAAGTTTTATATTTTATGCCTATTAGACTATAAAATTCATTTTTGTCTTTGTATTTATCTAACATTTGTACTTCACCTAGGAAATAATATTATCAAAATAGTAGATAAAATTAAAGGTTATGTACCAAGTCTAATAAAACGGTAACTACCGTTTTATTTGCTAAATATGTATTTAATTAAGTTGTTCAAAATTAAATATTTTCATTCCTATTAATTTTTTCTCGTTATTATAAGAAAACTTTCAACTAAATTTAAATTCTTGCTTTTCTATCGCTATATTATAAAATACTAAACCCGCACTCGTATCATAAACAATTTCTGCTTTTGTATCCTGAATATAACTTAATTTATTAACAAAATCAGCAATATAATTACCATCTTCTTCTCAAATACTTTTATTATCAATAATGTTTTGCAAAACATTATCTTTAAATCACTTATTACCAAGAATTTTAGTTAAATAATCTAAAACAGTTTCTTTTTCAATACTACTTTTATCATTAACACCTATTATCTTAATAAGTTTTTTAAGAAAATCCACTTTACTAATAGCAGTTTTGTCTTCTAATAAAGTTATAAAATCATCATACACTTTAGGTAATTTTAAAAGCAAGTGATCAATTATTGCAATAAAATCATTATCAAGCTCATCACCATTCAAGTTTTGATAAAAGTTATTGAACTCTTTTTCGCCAACAGCACCTTGTAAAGCCATAAATATAGAATTAAATGGTAAACTTGAATCAGATATTAATTTTATTAAAAAATCTACTTTTTGCTTTTTACTCGCCAAATTGTAAAGTTAAGTGCAACTAAATTATTTTTCTAACCAAATATTCGATTGGTGAAAGATAATTTAGTATTTTTCTTGGTCTTTGGTTTAAAGACAATATAAATTTATGAACTGCATTTTTAGTAGTATTTGAAAAATTAAATTTTTTAGGAAATTTTTCTCTAATTAAACCATTAGTATTTTCATTAGTACCTCTTTGTCAAGGCGAATACGCATTAGCAAAATAAATTTTCACATTTAAATTTTTTTCAAGTTGTTGTCAATTAGAAAATTCTTTACCCCTATCAAATGTTATAGTCTTAACAAGATTATTTGGAAGAATTGATAAATAATGGCTAATGTTTTCGTTAACAACTTTAGTAGTTCTATTTTCAACTAACATTGCTAAAGTAAATCTTGATGTTCTTTCAACTAAAGTTATTAAACATGATTTACTTTTACCTCGTGATGATACTACAGTATCACCTTCTCAATGACCAACAGTTATACGATTATTAACATTAATATTTCGTTCTTTAATTGATTTACCATTAAATTTACCGCGATTTTCTTGAGATTTTCGTTTCTTACCTTTTCTTCTTAAATTTTTATTAGTAATTTTTTCAAGTAATCCAGAATAAATTCAATTGTAAATTGTTTTAAAACTAATAATTCATTCTTTATGAAAATTTTTAATTCTGCCATAAATTTGTTCAGGCGATTAACCTAATAGTAATTTTTGTTGTACATATTTTACTAATTCTCTATTTTTAAACTTATGAAAATAAACATGTGATTGTTTTCTGTTTTCTGCTTTATTTTGTGCAATTAATGAAAAATAATGATTACTATCTTTATTTCTATTGACTTCTCGAATAATAGTACTAATACTTCGATTAAGATTTTTAGCTATTTCACTAATTTTTACTTTAAACTTCAATTGATTCTCAATATAAATTCTTTCATATATGCCAAGATGTTTGTAACCCATATAAAAACTCCTTGCTTTGTTTTTTCTAAAATAAACTTAGCATCATGAAATTTTTATATGAGATTTTTTGCAATTTTATTTACTTGCACTTACAAGTATAATTCAGCACTCTAAAAATATTTTTAAAAGTATTCTTGATATTTTGTAAAGTAAACGGTTGGTTTTTATTATCTAGTAAACCTTGATATGGTTTTGGTTTTAAATCATTAATTATTTCTTCATTAAAATCATTTTCTAATTTTTCAGCAAAATTAATTATAAAAGTTATTAATATTGGAACATAAGTAATTATTGTTTTTATTAAAACCGCAATATCTTTAATTTCTATTGATTTATTTTGAATTTTTAAAAATTTACTAAAAATATTATCTTCTATAATTTTATTATTTTTTATATCCTCAAAAATTTCACCAATTTTTTTTATCAGTAATAGACTTGGTACATAACCCTCAATTTTATCTACTATTTTGATAATATTATTTTCTAGATGAAGCACAAATATTAGATAAATATAAAGATGAAAGTGAATTTTATAGTTTGGTAGGGGCAAAATGTTATAGTTATGTACCAAGTCTAATGAATTTTTTATTAGTATCAATACCACTCTTAATAGCAACAACGATATCTTGATATTGTGTTGTTAGAATTGCTTTAATATTTGGAATATGAGTAGCAATTTGCCCGCTATTTAATAAACCTAATAACTTTTCTAATAACTCTTCCATAAAATTCTTAATTTCAAGATCATTATTTTTAACAAAATCTTGCAATACTTCTTTTATTTTTTCTAAAATATTAAAACCAGCAACTTCTAAAGTTTTAGGTACTTGATAGTCAGGTTTTGAAAAATTATGATGTTCTTTTGTTAATACTAAATTTTTAATTGTATCATCAACAAAGTAGTCATTTAAATCTTTAAAATTATTTTGTAACGCCCTTTTTAAAATCTCATTTGGATTTCATTGTTTAGTTCGTGCCAAAATTAATTGCTAAGTCATTAATTTTGATTTATTAACATCTAAAGTACTAACATTAATCTCATTTGTGGTAATGATAAAATCATTACCACAAGCTATTGCTGGTAATAATGGTCCACTAATAATTGTTATTGTCGCCACTAGTTTTAATAACTTTTGCATATTCATTAATTTCATATATTTCACCTCATCAAAAAACAAATTTAGTCAATATTTTTTTATTTACATTTTTTCAGTATAACACATATTATTTTTATTTACTAATATTTGACTAATTTTTAAAAACAAATTTTTGAGGAATAATTGCTGATTTTCGCTTATGTTCAGTATTTTTGTGCATCATCTTAATTTTATTAATAATATTATTATCTAACAATTTCTCTTGACCGTTTAAAAAGTTATCTAACTCAGCATAAGTTATCCCCATCTCTTTTTCATCAGTTTGCCCTGCTCATAAACCTGCTGATGGTGGCTGATTAATAATTTCTTGTGGAATATTTAATAACTTAGCAACCGTATTTATTTGACTTTTTAATAAATGAATTAACGGTAAAATATCACAAGCACTATCACCATGTTTAGTAAAATAGCCTGTATATCATTCATCAAAGTTACTAGTTCCGACAACTAAATATTCATTTGCTTGTGCTAAGGCATATAAAGAAGTCATTCGGAGGCGTGGTTTACAATTAACTAATGCTTTTTGTTGTAACGGTGATAAAGCATTGTGTCAATTAAAGTTATTTTGTAATTCATTATAAGCTGACTCTAAATTAATAATTTGTAATTTTAAATCTAATGTCGTTACTAATTTTTTTACTAAAATTTCATCATTACTTGATGAATAACAAGGCATAAAAACAGCTAAATGGTTATCCGACATTGCTTTTTTAATCAAAGCAACAGTAACAGCTGAATCAATACCACCAGATACACCAACAATTAATCCTTTAGCATTAGCTAATTTTACTTGTTCTTGTAATCATTGAACTAAATAATCTAAATATTTCTGTAATTCCATTAATTAATATCCCTTCACTTAAAAATTTTCATCAAGTCATTGCAACTCATAATCAAAAATTTTAATTGTATCTCCTTTTTGAATGCCTTTTTTAACGAGAATTTTAAAAACTCCTAAATCTCGTAACTTCTGATTAAATAATAATAAATTATCATGTGTTGTTAATGGAAATTTGTGATAAATGCGATGCACACTAGCGCCAATTACTTTTCAATGACCATTTCCTAAATTTTCAACAATGACTTCTTCGTTTGTTGGTGTAAAACGATAGATTGTTGGTGCCATTTCTTGTTTTAATTCTGGTATTTTTTTAATAGTTTGCAATTGCCTATGAATAATATTAACTAATGATTCAATTCCTTCTCTAGTTCAAGCAGAAATTGAGTAAACTTTTTGTTTAATTTGCTTACTAAAAAGTTCTAAATTATGAGAAGCATCAACTTGATCCATTTTACTAGCAACAACTATTTGTTGCTTATTTTCTAATCGTAAATTATAATCTTTAAGTTCTTTTTGAATCACTGAATAATTATCATAAGCATTGGGTAAACTAATATCAATAAGATGAACTAATAACCGGCATCGTTCAATATGCCGTAAAAATTCATATCCTAAACCTTTTCCTAAACTAGCACCAGCAATTAATCCTGGTAAATCAGCAACTACAAAAGAAAATTTTTGATGTTTAACTACACCTAATTGCGGGGTTAAAGTTGTAAAAGGAAAATCACCAATTTGTGGTTTAGCATGAGAAATAGTTCCTAATAAAGTAGACTTTCCAGCATTAGGCATACCTATAATTCCAACATCAGCTAATAATTTTAATTCACAAGTAATTTCCTTTTCAACACCTAAATCACCACGAGTAAATATTGTTGGGGCGCGATTTCTAGAATTAGCAAAACGACTATTTCCTTTACCACCACGACCACCAATCGCAACAATAACTTCTTGTTTGTTAGTAACAATATCACCAATTTCTTCTTTATTTAAAGCATCATAAATAATAGTACCTATGGGAACACTAATATAAGTATTTTTAGCATTTTTACCGTGCATATTTTTATGTTGCCCATTTTCGCCATAATCGCCTTTAATTTCTTTTTGATAGTTTAATTCTAATAATAATGTATTTATTCCCTCATCGCCAATAAAAACAATGTTACCACCATTACCGCCATCACCACCAGCCGGTCCACCTTTTGGAACATATAATTCACGACGAAAAGCAACAGCACCATCACCACCTTTGCCAGCTTTAACTTTAATTGTAATCTTATCAATAAATTTCATTCATATCATCCTAGTCTTTTAAAAAAATCAAATCAATAGTATCTTAACATAAAAAATGTTTTTTTAAAGGATAATATTTACTAAATATTTTAAGCAGGTTCCAATTGTCTTGTTTTTCGCTTTGTTATTGTTTTTTGCTCATTTTTTTGTGTAGTTTTTTTAATCGTGCTTGTTCATCTAGTTGTCTTCTTTTTTGCTCTTGTCTTAGTCATTCTTCTTCGCGAAGTTTTTGATTTTTACTTTTTGCGATCTTAGCAGTTTGTTCAGCAAGTTCTTGTTGTAAATTTAAAGAATTACTAATTTGTGATTCTGTTATTTGTTGTTGCTTGTTTTCTAATAGACTTGGTACATAACCTTTAATTTTATCTACTATTTTGATAATATTATTTTCTAGATGAAGCACAAATATTAGATAAATATAAAGATGAAAGTGAATTTTATAGTTTAATAGGCATAAAATATAAAACTTTCATGAAAATGGTAGAAATTTTAAAAAAAGCTGAAGCTAAACAAAAACAAATTGGTGGTAGACCAAATAAATTATCAATAGAGCAAAAATTACTTATGACTTTAGAATACTGAAAAGAATATAGTACATATCGTATTATTGCAAAAAATATAATAGCTTTTTAAGTAAAGTTAGAATTGCCATTGAACATGTTTTTGCTAGATTAAAAAGATTTAAAATACTAGTTTATCGTTATCGCAATAAAATTAGAAGATTTGGATTACGATTTAACTTAATTTCAGAAATATATAATTTTGAATTAAGCTAGTTATAGTTATGTACCAAGTCTAATATTAGTCATGTTAGTTGTATTCGTAATATCTTTTGAGTTGAAAATACTCTAATAAAAAATAGTCACTTTCATATACCTGGCAAAAAGATATTAGACTTCTTGCATTACTTATTAAAATAATTACAAATTATTTGTAAATAAAAAATACTATATAGTAATTTCTAACTTTTATTAGGTTAATACTTATGGATTTTATTAAATGTGTAAATTTTGACACAACAAAAAATTATTTTTTTGCCAAATTGTAAAGTTAAGTGCAACTAAATAAAATTGCAAAAAATCTCATATAAAAATTTCATGATGCTAAGTTTATTTTAGAAAAAACAAAGCAAGGAGTTTTTATATGGGTTACAAACATCTTGGCATATATGAAAGAATTTATATTGAGAATCAATTGAAGTTTAAAGTAAAAATTAGTGAAATAGCTAAAAATCTTAATCGAAGTATTAGTACTATTATTCGAGAAGTCAATAGAAATAAAGATAGTAATCATTATTTTTCATTAATTGCACAAAATAAAGCAGAAAACAGAAAACAATCACATGTTTATTTTCATAAGTTTAAAAATAGAGAATTAGTAAAATATGTACAACAAAAATTACTATTAGGTTGATCGCCTGAACAAATTTATGGCAGAATTAAAAATTTTCATAAAGAATGAATTATTAGTTTTAAAACAATTTACAATTGAATTTATTCTGGATTACTTGAAAAAGTTACTAATAAAAATTTAAGAAGAAAAGGTAAGAAACGAAAATCTCAAGAAAATCGCGGTAAATTTAATGGTAAATCAATTAAAGAACGAAATATTAATGTTAATAATCGTATAACTGTTGGTCATTGAGAAGGTGATACTGTAGTATCATCACGAGGTAAAAGTAAATCATGTTTAATAACTTTAGTTGAAAGAACATCAAGATTTACTTTAGCAATGTTAGTTGAAAATAGAACTACTAAAGTTGTTAACGAAAACATTAGCCATTATTTATCAATTCTTCCAAATAATCTTGTTAAGACTATAACATTTGATAGGGGTAAAGAATTTTCTAATTGACAACAACTTGAAAAAAATTTAAATGTGAAAATTTATTTTGCTAATGCGTATTCGCCTTGACAAAGAGGTACTAATGAAAATACTAATGGTTTAATTAGAGAAAAATTTCCTAAAAAATTTAATTTTTCAAATACTACTAAAAATGCAGTTCATAAATTTATATTGTCTTTAAACCAAAGACCAAGAAAAATACTAAATTATCTTTCACCAATCGAATATTTGGTTAGAAAAATAATTTAGTTGCACTTAACTTTACAATTTGGCTTATTTAAAATTAAATTTAAATAATAAAATAATTTTTTGTTGTGTCAAAATTTACACATTTAATAAAATCCATAAGTATTAATCTAATAAAAGTTAGAAATTACTATATAGTATTTTTTATTTACAAATAATTTGTAATTATTTTAATAAGTAATGCAAGAAGTCTAATATTTAAAAAAACAAGATAAATCTTTATGAAAATAACTTATTGTTTTAAAAATTAATGGTTATTAACTTCAACAATATAATAATGTTGTTTACCTTTACGAATAAAAACTATTTTGTCATATAGCAATTTATCTTTAGATAATAAATAGTTTTCATCAGTAATAAGTTGCTCATTAACATAAATAGCATTACTCTTTAATAGTTCTCGAACTTGAGTTTTAGAACTACATACTTTAAGTAACAAAAGTAAATCAATAAGTTTATGTTCTTGACTAACAGTTATCCACGGAACAGCATTTTTCATTTGTTGAATTTCACTCATTTGTAACTGCATAACTTTTTGCGAAAATAATGCTTCACTAATATTAATCGCCATCGTAACTTCTTGTTGCGAATGAACAAAAGCAACGATTTCTTTTGCTAATTTTTTTTGGGCATATCTTTTAACCTTATTAGCATTATGTTTTTCCATTATTTGCAAAATATCATTTAATGATAGCAAAGTTAATCATTTTAAAAGTTTTTCAACATCAGCATCATTTTGATTAACAAAAAACTGATACAAAATATATGGTGATGTTAAATTAGCGCCTAACCAAATTGTTCCTTGCTCAGTTTTACCAAACTTAACACCATTACTTTGCGTTAATAATTCAATCGTTAATCCGCTTGCTAAATGATTATCTTGTTCTTTTTTCCGAATCAATTCAATTCCAGCAGTAATATTCCCTCATTGGTCACTACCACCAATTTGAACTAAACATTGATAATTCTTATATAAATACCAAAAATCATATGCTTGTAAAAGCATATAAGAAAATTCAGTATAAGAAATTCCTGTTACAAGCCTTGTTTTAATTGATTCCTTATCAAGCATATAATTAATCGTAAACTCTTTCCCCAAGTCTCTTAAATAATCAATTAAACTTAATTTTGATATTCAATCATTATTATTTAAAACTTTAATATTATGATCTAATAATTTATCTAACTGTAAAGCAAGCGCTACACTATTTAATTTTACTGTTTTAGCATCTAATAATTTTCTTTCTTCAACTTTAAAACTAGGATCACCAATCATTCCCGTCGCACCACCAATAACAGCAAGCGGTTTAAAACCCGCTAATGAAAAGCGATATAATAAAACAATTTGCAATAAATGTCCAACATGCAATGATGTTGCTGTTGGATCAATACCACAATAAACACCAGCATTACTATTCATAGCCTGTTTTATTTTTTCACTATTAGTAACTTGTTTTAAAAGTCCTCGGACTTGCAATTCTTCTAAAAAATCCATTTCTTATAATTCTTTCTCTTATTTTTGTTTTTCAGCAGTTAAATTAGTAATGATACATTTTTTTTCAGTAACTTGCTGTTGATCATAAAATTTACTAGCTCGTTGATGAATATCATTAAAACGATTAACATAACTTTGTGTGCGAATATAACTAGTATCATCATAATGCACATCATTAGTTGCTAAATTAACACTGTTATCACTTTTTCGATTAATAAAATCAAGCGGAATTGGATTAACATTTCTTGTCATATTTCTTTCTTCAACATATATCGAAAAATCTTGATATTTTTGAATTTTACGATTAATAATTTCTTGCTGAACTTGCTCATTAACATATTCTTCAATTGAACTATAAGTCTTTGTTGTTCTAACTAATGATTGTGGTCTAATACTATAAATATTATTTACTAATGAAAAATCTTTTTGTTTATCACTATCAATATTTTCTTTATTACCATTAGAACCTGTAATTGGTGAAATAATCTCTGTTGGTTCATAACCATATACTTGTTTTTGTTGCATTCAATTTCTTCGTTTACGACGATTTTCAGCAATTTTTGACTCTGCAATTTTTTGCTGATGACTGTTTTCTTCATAAAGTTTTGATAATGGACCATTTAACCCATATTTAATTTTAAAATCATTAGTATTCATTATGACCCTCCTTTTAAAAGAAGCATTCGTTCTTTTAAATTATAACATAATCAAAATTAGATTTTCTGTACTAACTTATCATTTTCAATATTTTCACGACCAACTTTAGCAAAATTCTTATCATTTAACTGCACTAAATCACCAGTAAAATGAATATCAAACTTACCAATAGTTGCTCCCACACCATAAAAATCTACTGGTGTATTATCATCAATAAATCAACTAATCTTCGCTTTATCAAATCCAGAACTAACAATAATTTTCACATTATTAAAACCTTCATCATCCATTGCTTTTCTTAAAGCTTTAATTAAAATTGGATTTATACCCATAATATTTTCAATATAATATTTCTCTTGATTTTCTTTAACAGTAAAATATTTATCAACTAAACTAATGCTAGTATCAACCCGAACAGCACTAAGACGATTTTGAAAATGACGACATACTTTTAAACTAGTATTAATAACATCATTATCAAAATCAACTAAAGCTACTAACTTATCATTAGGAAATAATTCACTATAAGCTTCTAAAGATTTAATAATATCACCATTAAAACCATGAATTAAAGCGTGTGGCATTGTCCCAATCAATATTTCTTGATTATTTCATCATTCAGTTTGTGCTCTAGTAACTTGTGATTTAATACCAGCAATATATGCTGCATAACCATCACCTTGTTGATTAATATAGTCATCATTACGTTCAAACATAAAGATGATTGGTTTATCATTACTAACTTTTAAAATTTCATTACAATTAGTAGCAACACTACTTCTTCTTGCTAAAATGCCATCAATAATTCCTTCTAAGTAACCAAATAAATGATAGGGGCCTGTTATTTTTAAAACTGGAATATTAGCTTTAATAATATCACCATCATTTAAAGCATAAACAGATATTTTTTCTAATGGCGTTACAAATTCTTTCAATAATGCTATAACTTCATCAATACCACAAAGCATAACATTATCTTGTCTTTGAAAAAATTGCATGGTAACAATATTATTAGGAAAATACTTTTTAAGAATTTTTTGGGTTTTTAAAAAATAAATGGCACTATAATAACCTTCTTTAATACGAACATCAAACTTAAACTTTGTCATTTAAATAACCTCAAATCTTTTATATAATTATTGGTTTTAATATATTAATTTTACTACTTAATAAATATTGTAATATAGTTTTTAAGAAAATTTCTTTTTTGATTACAAATTTTGCTATTCTTATCATCATATTGTCCTTTACTATTTCTTTTCTTGAATAATATTATATCAAAGTTTATAATTGATTAATAAACAAAATAGAGATTTTCGTGAGGTGCAAAATTAATGAAGCAATACATTATCTTAGTGGACTCAGCAACTGGTTATGATGAAGAACAAGCAAAAGAACATAATCTGGCATTTGTCCCTTTAATGATAAGTGTTAACAATAAAACTATTGCTGACAATAATAAAGAAATTACTATTGATAAGTTTTATAAAATTTTAGAAACTGAACCAATTAAAACTAGTCAAACACCACCAGGAATTTTAAAAAAAAAATTAGATGAACTACTACAAAAATATGAACAAATTCTTTTCTTTCCCATTTCTTCGCACCTTTCGGGGCAATATCAAAGTGCAATATTACTAGCTCAAGATAATGCTTATAAAAACAAAGTCTATATAATTGATAGCGAAGCAGTTGGCGATATTAATAAAGAAATGATTAACCGAGCAAAACTATTTTTACAAGAACGACCTATTAATGAATTACAAGGTTTTATTGATGAACAAAAAACAAAATATTGTGCCTTCATACTTCCCTATCAATTAGATACATTGGTTCGTGGGGGCAGAATTAGCAGTTCTGCTGCCGCCTTAGCAAATTTATTAAAAATTAAACCAATACTAGAATTTAATGGTTTTATTGATAAATTTGATAAAACAAGAACATTTAAAAAAGCAATTAAAGAAGTTTTAAAAGAAATCAAAAAGCGCTATGACAGTAGTGGCGAATTAACAATCATGCATTCATTATGTGATATTGAATTAAAAGAAGAAGTAATTAAAATCATTACTAAAGAAAAATTTACAATTAAGCATATGAGTTTAATATCTAATGTTATTGCTGCCCACACCGGATATAATACATTTGTACTTGTATATTGAATAAAGTAAAGGAGAAAGAAATGTCTAACGCAAATAAGAAAATTGCTATTATTGTTGACTCATCTAGCAATCTTGACCTTACAACCCTAAAAGAAAAAAATATTAATATCATTCCCTTATTAATAAGTTTTGAAGATGGAACTGAAATTGAGGATACCATTAGTGACATTAAAAAATCTAATTTTTATGCTCGTGTTAAAAGTGGTGAATATACTAAAACTAGTCAATCATCACCAGGGAAACTAATAAACTTATGACGAAAATTATTAACTGAAGGAAATGATGAAATTATCTTTATTCCGATTGCTAAAGGATTATCTGGTCAATACCAAAATGCCTATATATTATCACAAGAAATTGAATTTAAAAACCGTGTTCATATTATTGATACTAATGGAGCGGCTACATTTAATAGTACATTAGCAATCAAAGCTAGTGAAATTATAGCTAATGGTGGTAACATTAGTGATATTAATAAAATGGTAACCCAACTCAAAAAAAATAGTTTAATTTACATTATCCCTCAAGACATCTCACGACTTTCTAAAGGTGGTCGTGCCAAATCTGTTGTTGCTTCCCTAATAAGTTTAATCCGTGTTAAAGTCATTATTAAATTTGGAGAAATATCAGAAAAAAGTGGAATTGCCAGAACTTTAAATAACGCTATTGAAAGCGTAATCACGAAAATTAAAGAATTTATTAAAAATGAAAATTACATCTTAGAAATTCTCACATCACAATGTGATAAAAAAGTCACCACAATTATTAACAAAATTATAACCACCCACCCCGAACTTAAAATCAAAAAAGCATTCCTCCCTAACTGCTTTGTCAGTCACGCCGGTGTTAATTCCGTAGGAATTATTGTTGTTAAACAATAAATAAAATTAACAAAGAAAAAGGTAGCAACGCTACCTTTTTCTATTTACAGCACTAACAATAATCCCAAGTCACCTTTTTTAATGCTTTTAAAATAAAAACTATTTTCTATTTTTAAAAATTAGTTGCCAACATTACTTCTGATGATGGGCGTATAACAAAGAGGAAGGGAAATAAGAAAAAGACGATAATTATCGTCTTTTTTGTTCTTTTGTAAAAAAATATGCACTTCGTATAAATATTGGAGATTGGTTTATATTATGTGTGTAAGGTAACCATTTTAGACCAGTAAGAATACTCCTTCCTCTTAACAATAATTTTTAAAAGGAGGTAGGTATTTTAATTAATAAAATTAAACCAACTTTATTTCCCTTCCTCTTTGTTATACGCCCTCTGATGATTGAAGCATTTTTTTAACTCATCAACAACAAATTGAGCATCATTGCCAATACCCAGTTGTAAATCCTTGTCTGAAACCATTTTGGGATTAAGCTTATTAACAATTTTTCTTACTTTAAATCTAACTTTATTTAATTGTTCAATCTTTCCAGCATCAACATTTTTAACAACCATTCTTACCCTTGTAATACAATTATCAGCACTAATAATATTATCTTTACCTAAAATATCGAAAATTTCTCTAGCTAATAACTGATAAGAAGACAGTGGTAAACTATTATCCAAATTATCTATTTCACTAACAGTTTGCTCACGACCTAATGTTTGATAATTAAACTTCTTAATCAAATAATTAAAAGAAAAATAATAAGCACCGCCACCTAAAATACCAATTGGCAATATTCAACCCGGATTTGCCCATATCTGCGAAATACCAGGTTCCCAAGTTATCTTAGCAATTTTCATTGATTGATAAAAACTTAAAACATAATCAATTAAACCAGCAGAAAAACCAAAACCAATCCGAATTCCTAAACCAACAGTAATTGCACTAATAATCCCTGATAAAACAATATGAACAAGAAACAATACTGGTGCTGCATAAATAAAACTAAATTCTAATGGTTCAGTAACCCCAGTTAAAAATGAAACTGATGCAACTCCGAGTAATAATGCCATCACTTTTTTTCTTTGGTCAGGATGAGCACATTTAATGATCGCAAGAGCAGCGGCTGGTAATCCAAACATCATAATTGGAAAAAACCCGCTTTGAAATAATCCAGCACCAATAACTAAATCATTACTAAGAAATGCAGGAATATCGCCATTAATAATTGTTCCGTTCTGTGAAGTAGTAAAAGGGTGTTGTCAAAAAAAATAAATATTAAAAATACGCATTAAACCACTAGCATTTAATGCTCTATTAAGCATTGTATAAATGCTAGCAACCCCTCATTGAATATGACGCGTTGAACTGTCAACTTTTTCAGGAATAATAACTTGTCCAAAACTTAAAAATCCTAACTGAAGCCAAGGTCAAATTATTGCTACTAAAATAGCACTCGGTAAAGAAACTAAAATAACAACCAATGGCACAAATCTTCTTCCAGAAAAAAACGATAAAGCAGTTGGCAACTTAATGTTTTGAAAACGATTATAACAAGTAGCTGCTAATATACCAGCAATAATACCACTCAGAACTCCCATATCAATAGAATAAAAAACTTCATTGCCTTTAAGTTGATATAAAAGTTTTGATTTATTTTCTAAGTTAATATCTAATAAAATTGTTGAATAAAAAACTTTTGGTAATATTGTCATTAGACCAATTAATATTGTATAAGCAAAAAAACCAATAAGAGCCGCTTCACCACGATTATCTTTAGCAAAACTAAAAGCCACTCCAATAGCAAAAAGAACAGAAAGATTATCAAAAACACTTCCATTAATAACCTGCAATATTGAACCAATATATCAAATAACACTGTTCTCAGTAATTCCAAAATCTTTAGTCATCATTAATCCGCCTACACGACTCAATATTGCCGCGATAGGTAAAATAGCAATCGGAAACATTAACGATTTAGCAAGTTTTTGTAATCCTGAACTTGTTTTATTACGAAAATGCTTTAAAGTATTTTTTAGTTGAAAATTATTAGATATCAGCTTAAGTTTTTTAAAACTACTAAAAATATGTTTAAATTCCATTTAAATTCATCCCTACCTTTATTTTAAATTTATAACTTAAATTTAATTATTTCTGCATATAAAAAGTCTAATAATTGCAATAATAATTGCAATCTAATTGAAAAAATACTTCATAATTGTTCTTCATCAGATGTAATTAAAAAGTAAGATTTAAAATTTCTAGCTAACTTTGTTTCTTTGTTAAAAATACCGATTGAATAAGCTTTATGTTTTGCTTCTTCAATTATTTCACCAATTAATCTATTTGTACCACTTAATGATACGCAAATAATAACATCATCCTCAGTAATTAAAGGCAAATATGAATAAATAACATTAATATCATTCTCACAAATAACATTTTTATCTACTCATCTTAATCTTTGTACGAAAGAAATAATAGGATAATAGGAAATTCCAAAACCAAAAATAAAAATCTTTTTTGCATCTATAATTTTTTTAACAATTAAATCAATATCTTTATTAATAAAATCTAAATATAATCTCTTATTATCTTCATCTCTTATTTTTGTATATTCATCAAAAAAATAAGATGCATTATCTTTTAATTTCAAATTAAAATTAATTTGTCGCCCTGAAGATTTAATTCTTTGATTAATAATTTTTAATTGATACTTCAATTCAGTTCAACCACTTAGATTTAATTTTTGACAAAAGCGAATTATTGAACTAGAAGAAGTAAAACAAGCATCGGCAACACTTGTTGATGTTCAATTATCAATTTGTTCTAAGTTATTTAAAATAAATGTAGCAATGCTAGCATTAATAACATTATCTTCATTAAATTTTATATGCTTTAATTTTTTAATAAAATCAAAATCTTCCAAAATGGCCTCCTTATTTCATTAGACTTGGTACATAACCCTCAATTTTATCTACTATTTTGATAATATTATTTTCTAGATGAAGCACAAATATTAGATAAATATAAAGATGAAAGTGAATTTTATAGTTTGGCAGGTGCAAAATGTTATAGTTATGTATCAAGTCTATTATATTATCTTTCCGATATTCTTTAGATTATATCGCAAAAACACTTCTTTAGGTAAATTTTGGTAAACTTTCCAAAAAATGTAATATATTTCATTAAAAAATATAAAAATATAAAAATAACCATTATTGTTATCATTACAAATGGTTATTTTTATATTGATATCATTCTTAATAACTAATTTTATTGGCAGGGGTAGCAGGACTTGAACCCACAACACTCGGTTTTGAAGACCGATGTTCTACCAATTGAACTATACCCCTACAATAATTATATTTTATCAAAGTTATTAAAAATGACAAAGTAAATTATAAAGAAATTAAAGATTATTTATTACCTTCTTGATCTTTTTCTTGACAAGATATACAAATTCCATGTGCTTCTAATTTATAATGTACGAGTTTAAAATCAGCATTTTGTAATTTTTCTTCTAATTTTTTTAAATTTTCTTGAAAATCTTCATCACTTAAATGCATATCTTCGCTAAGATGAATAACTTTATGACAAGTTTCACAAACTAAATGAACTAAGATGGGATTTGATAATTCAAAAACAATATCTCGGCCATTAAAAACATTAAGATAAATTAATTCTTCTTGCAAAAATAAATCTAAAGTATTATAAACTGACATGACATTAATATTCTTATGTTCATCATTTTCTTTTTTCAGTTCTCTAATAATACCATTAATATTTAGATGTTGTTTCTTTAATAATAATTTTAATATTGCTAATCTAATATTAGTTAAACGATGTCCATTATTTTTTAATACTTGCGTTAATTTCTCATAATCTCATTTCACAATTTTAACATCCTTTTAACTATTACTATTTACTACTTCTTCAATAACAGTTATTAAATCCTGAACAGTATAAATATCACTTAACTTATTATCAGGAATTCGAAATTTATATTCTTCTTCTGCTAAAATAATTAAATCCATCAATTCTAAAGAATCCAAACCTAAATTACGGAAATTAGTTTCTAATGATATTTTTACTTTGATACCTTTTTTTTCTTTCAATAATTTAGCAATTTCAACTAATCAATTCATTAAACTCTTCCTCCCCTTTAATACGCCCGTGCAAAGTAAAAATATCCTTTTGCTTTTTCATTACATTTAAAACATTTAGCATTTTCTTCAACCTGCTTCTCTAAATCTTGACAACGACTAACAGTACTAGTTAACTGTTTAATTTCTACTTCACACTCAATACGATTACAAAATCAAGCACCAAAAAACCCTGTTTTTGTTTTCAATTGTTGTTTATATTCATCAAAACTATTAACAACAAATACTCGCTCTTCTAATCGTTCTAACGACCCTGCATATAAATCATTTTGCATTTGTTGCATATTAATTTTTAAATATGATTCCACATCATTAATCTTAACCGCTAATTTTGTTTTTGTGTCTCTTCGTACAATTAATACTTTTTCAGTTTCTAATTCACGAATCCCAATTTCAATGCGAAAACAAACTCCTTGAATTTCACTATTACTTAACTTATAACCCAATGACTTTAATGAAGTATCAATGATAACACGATATTTAGTTTTTAATTGTTGATAAATCCTATTAACTTGTTGCCTTACTTGTTCATCATCTTGAATCGGAATTATTCCTACTTGAATCGGCGCTACCATTGGTGGTAATACTAATCCCCTATTATCACTATGAGACATAATTAAAGCCCCAATAACTCTTGTTGACATCCCTCACGAAGTTTGATAACCATATTCTTCTTTATTGTTAGCATTAGTAAACTTAATATCAAAATTTTTAGAAAAATTTTGCGCAAAATAATGACTAGTTGCTGATTGTAACGCTTGACCATCTAACATTAATGCTTCTAAACTATATGTATCAACAGCACCAGCAAACTTTTCATGAAGACTTTTTTTACCATTAAGAACAGCAATTCCTAAAATTTCTTTAAAAAATTTAACATATAAATTCATCATTTCTACCGTTCAATTTTGTGCTTCTTTCATATCATTATGAACACTATGACCTTCTTGCCACAAAAATTCTGTTGTTCTTAAAAAAGGCCTTGTTGTTTTTTCTCAACGAATAACATTAGCTCATTGATTATATTTTAATGGTAAGTCCTTATAACTAGAAATATTTTTTGAAAAATATGTCCCAAACAAAACTTCAGAAGTTGGTCTAATAACCAACGGTTCATCTAAATTTTTATCACCAACTTTGGTAACAATAGCACATTCTGGAGCAAAACCTTGAATATGTTCTTTCTCTTGATTCAATAAACTCTCAGGAATTAATAAAGGCATATAAACATCTTGAATTTCAACTTCTAAAAATCTGATTTCTAAGTTTTTCACAATATTTTTTCAAATTGCATAACCATGCGGTTTTAAAATTGGTGCTCCTTTAACTACTCCATAATCTATTAGATTACCATTTACAATCAAATCAGTATATCATTGACTAAAATTTTCCTCCAACGATGTAATTTTATTAAGATTTTTATTCATTAACTTTTAACTCCTTTCCTTTAATTTCTTCAATAATACCTTTATCACCATAAAATATTTTAATATCAATTTGTTGATGAGAAACATATTGTTGTAATCTTTTGTATATTTCCATATCTTTAATTAAAATTGCCCTAATAGCATTAACACTAATTAATTCATTAATTATAACTCTTTGCAAATTATTATTAAACTCTCAATCTTTTTTAGTATTTTCATATAATTTCACTAAATCAATATAAAAAATTGCTACTGTAGTTAAATCAATCTCATTTTCTAAACATCAACTTCAAAATTGATGACGACTACTAGTAGATAATTCTAATTCAATATGGCCATCTTTTTCTAAATATGTTCAAACAATATACTTTTCATTTTCTTTAAGTTTCTTAAATTTTACTGGTTTAATTCCTTGCTCTAAAATATAAAAAATATTAGCAATGGAACTATAAAAATAAAAATGATCAACCTTTTGTAAAAATAATTGCTTAATAATTCTTTTAGTAGCATTTCGTGTTCATCCAAAATGAATATCAACTTTATTAATTGTTTGAACACTTTTTGAAAATAAATGCTTAAAAAAACCTCCTCTTTCTTTAACTTCTGGTTTTTTTTCTAAACTTACCGGAGAATCTTGTTTTTCTAACTGCTTAGCAATTTTTTTATTAATTTTTTTTGTTTTACACATTACTATTTTCCTTTCCTAAAATAAGGGATCAAAAATTTTAACAATTGGTAAAATCATTACTCGATAAAATCAATTTTTTTTCTTTAACGGCGATGTCGTTAAAAGAATACTTCTTTCAATATCTCATAAATAATTCTTTTCTAATTGCTTATTAGCATCACCATAAAGAATAACAATAGTTTGATGATCGTGATAAAGACTACGAAAATCTAAATTAGTTGATCCAATAATGACCAAATTATCATCAATTAATGCTGTTTTTGAATGATTAAAAATCTTACTCATTTCATAAATTTTTATCCCTGAATTAAATAATTCATCATAATATGAACGACTAATATCAAGAATAAAAAATTTATCAGTTTTTCCTGGCATTAATAATCGGACATCAACACCTGACTTAGCAGCATTTTTTAATGCCGTCACAATATCATCAGTCGGAATAAAATAAGGTGTTGACAACCAAACACGACTTTTAGCACTAGAAATAACTTTAACATAAATATCCTTTTGAATCGTTTCATAAGTATTGGGACCATCATCAATAACCTGAACAATATTACTAGTTTTACCATCATATGGTTCATTTTTTAACAATTTCTTATCAAACACTAACGATTCTCCAGTTGTAAAATATCAATCCTGTAAAAATATTAACTCTAAACTACGAACAGCACTACCTTGTAAACGAACTTGACTATCGCGTCAAAATCCATATTTAGAACTTAAATGACAATAAGCATCACCAACATTAATGCCTCCCGTATAACCAATCTTACCATCAATAATAACATCTTTACGGTGATTACGATAGTTATTACGACCACTAATAAAAGGTAAATTTATCGGTGAAAATCTTTTTAAATGAACGCCAGCTCGCTTCATTTTCTGAATTGTATCATGATAAACTGTAAAAAAACTTCCAGCATGATCATAAATTAAGCGAATATTAACACCTTGATAAGCTTTTTTAATTAATAACTGTGTCAAATATTTTAAAACTTCACCATCATCTAAAATGAAATAATTAATATGAATGTAATTTTCAGCACTTTCTAAGTCTTTAAATAACAACGAAAACTTTTCAATTCCATTAGTTATTAAATCAACTTTCGTATGATCATACAATGGTCTTTGCGATATATTAGTAGTCAAATGTAAAATACTTCGTTCTTCTTTAATTTCATTTTTTAAAAAGTTATTCGTATAATTAAAATCTTCTTTAGCATAAAAATCTTGATATTTTTTTAAATAAAACTTTTGTGCTTTAGTATAACGATAAGTTCGCCCAAAAATAATAAAAATTATAATACCAACAATTGGTAACGCATACACAGCAATAATTCAAGAAATTTTTGTTCGTGCTGGTCGGTTAGAAACAAAAATAATTAATGCTGTTAAAGTTCCAAATGAAATCGTTACGACACCAATAATTCATAATCAATCAATATATTTAGCAATAATAAAAATACAAGTCACCAATAAAAGTACTAGAAGCACAAAAGTAATTGCTAAACGCATTTTTTTATTTAACATTAATTTGAGTCCACCTTATAAATAAAATATTGTTTTTTAAATATATTAATTTTATCTTAATATCACAAAAAAACAACTTTACTTACTGTAAAGTTGTTAACAACAATCTCAAATTATTTAAAATTAATGGCGGAGCAGACGAGATTCGAACTCGTGCGCCAATTGCTTGACCTAACTCCTTAGCAGGGAGCCCTCTTAACCACTTGAGTACTGCTCCGTAGTGATTAACACACACAAATAATTATATCTAAAATTTAAAAAAATAACATCCAAAAATTTTTATTTTTATTCATAATGCTTTTTAAGTTGTAACTCCTTTAAATATAATGGTTCTAAATCATCAACATTAGTTACTTTTTTACATAAATGTTTAATTTGTAAAAAATTTTCTACTAAATCAACGCGATGATAATCTTCAATTAACTTAAATTTTTTTCATTCTTTTTTCAATAAAAATAAATTATTTCTTGTAACTACTTGTTCTAAAACAATCGGATGGAAATTATCATAAACCGCAACAAAAAATTGATCAGTTTTAGCATTAATAACACTAATCGCCTGCTTATTACCAACTTGCAATAATAAACTATTCGTAACAAAAACTTGCAACGCCTCATTAACTGCTTTCATTGTTTTCGCAATTGTAATCCCCACTCGAATTCCAGTATAACTTCCCGGACCAACAGTTAAATACAAACTATCAATATCAAATCAACTTAATTTATTATTAGTTAACATTTCATCAATTAAAACTGTTGCCTTCTCAGTATGTTTTTGATGATTCCAAATTTGTAAACTATCTAATAAACCACAATTATCTTGTAAAATAATTACTAAATATCCATTTGTCGTATCTAAAAATAATGTTTTCATTATTCTTCACCTTCATTTAATATTCATAAAATATTTAAACCAGTAAAAATTAAATCATCAATAAATTGATAATCTTGCAAAATATTTTTAACAAAAAAATAATTACCACCCAATATTATTACTAATGAATCTTTTAATTGTTTTTGATAAGTTTCAACAATACCTTTAATCGCCATTGCATGTCCATAAATAATACCAACACTTAAACAATCTTTAGTATTCTTAGCAATCATTTCTTGCGGCAAAAATCAAGAATCTTTTTTTAACAAAGCTGCTTTTTCAATTAAAGCTTCACCACTTGTTAGTAATCCTGGCAATATTGCACCACCAATAAACGAATTATCTTTAATACACGAAACCGTTGTTGCTGTCCCCATATCAATAATAATTATATCACGATTTGGATAAACACTAACAGCGCCTACCGCTGCTGCTATTAAATCAGCACCCAAAGTAATAATATCATCTAAAACAAATTTAAAATTTGTTTTTAACGCACTATCAATAAGTAAATAATTCCAACAATAGACTTCTTGCATTACTTATTTATTAAACAAAATTCCTATAAAATATATTTAAAATAGAAATTATAAGGAATTTAAGATTATGAAATTTGATAAATTTAATTTTATTAATGATAAAGAATTATTACGATTAACTGGAATAAAGCAAAGTACTTTTAATAAAATGTTAAATATTTTAAAAGAAGCTGAGTTAAAAAAGTTTAAAAGAGGTGGTAAAAATAATAAATTATCATTAGAAAATAGATTATTGATGACTTTATCATATTGACGAGAATATCGTACTTATTTTCATCTTGGTAAAAGTTTTGATATTAGTGAAGCTAGTTGTTATCGAAATATCAAGTGAATTGAAGATATTTTAATCAAACATCCTGATTTTCAACAACTTGCTGGTAAAAAAGCATTAATAAATGATTATTTTAATGATAAAACAATTATTATTGATGCTACAGAAACACCCATTCAACGCCCAAAAAAAGACAAAAACAATCTTATTCAGGAAAAAAGAAAAAAAACACTATTAAAACACAAGTAATTATTGAAAAAGAAAGCAAAATAATTATTGCAACAAATTTTTCTCTCGGTAAAAAGCATGATTTTTGTTTATTAGACTTCTTGCATTACTTATTAAAATAATTACAAATTATTTGTAAATAAAAAATACTATATAGTAATTTCTAACTTTTATTAGGTTAATACTTATGGATTTTATTAAATGTGTAAATTTTGACACAACAAAAAATTATTTTATTATTTAAATTTAATTTTAAATGCCAAATTGTAAAGTTAAGTGCAACTAAATTATTTTTCTAACCAAATATTCGATTGGTGAAAGATAATTTAGTATTTTTCTTGGTCTTTGGTTTAAAGACAATATAAATTTATGAACTGCATTTTTAGTAGTATTTGAAAAATTAAATTTTTTAGGAAATTTTTCTCTAATTAAACCATTAGTATTTTCATTAGTACCTCTTTGTCAAGGCGAATACGCATTAGCAAAATAAATTTTCACATTTAAATTTTTTTCAAGTTGTTGTCAATTAGAAAATTCTTTACCCCTATCAAATGTTATAGTCTTAACAAGATTATTTGGAAGAATTGATAAATAATGGCTAATGTTTTCGTTAACAACTTTAGTAGTTCTATTTTCAACTAACATTGCTAAAGTAAATCTTGATGTTCTTTCAACTAAAGTTATTAAACATGATTTACTTTTACCTCGTGATGATACTACAGTATCACCTTCTCAATGACCAACAGTTATACGATTATTAACATTAATATTTCGTTCTTTAATTGATTTACCATTAAATTTACCGCGATTTTCTTGAGATTTTCGTTTCTTACCTTTTCTTCTTAAATTTTTATTAGTAACTTTTTCAAGTAATCCAGAATAAATTCAATTGTAAATTGTTTTAAAACTAATAATTCATTCTTTATGAAAATTTTTAATTCTGCCATAAATTTGTTCAGGCGATCAACCTAATAGTAATTTTTGTTGTACATATTTTACTAATTCTCTATTTTTAAACTTATGAAAATAAACATGTGATTGTTTTCTGTTTTCTGCTTTATTTTGTGCAATTAATGAAAAATAATGATTACTATCTTTATTTCTATTGACTTCTCGAATAATAGTACTAATACTTCGATTAAGATTTTTAGCTATTTCACTAATTTTTACTTTAAACTTCAATTGATTCTCAATATAAATTCTTTCATATATGCCAAGATGTTTGTAACCCATATAAAAACTCCTTGCTTTGTTTTTTCTAAAATAAACTTAGCATCATGAAATTTTTATATGAGATTTTTTGCAATTTTATTTACTTGCACTTACAAGTATAATTCAGCATTTTTCAACTAATAATTCAATTGCCGAATTAAATTTAGGTTTAACACTACTAACAACACATTGTTGAATTTTTAACAAAAATGGTTCAAGAACTTCTTCCATACAAGATAATAATTTATCAACATTAATATTACTAGACAATTGCTCATAAAATACTTTTTGATTTTCTTGATAAACACCTAAATGAATTAAACTATTACCAATATCAACTAATAACTTCATAAATATCCTCCTTTACTAACCTATTTTATTAATAACGTTAACAATTGGTAAAATAATTAAAGTTGTAATCATAAACTCTGGTAAATAATTTGTTGCTAATGCTAATCAACTAATATATTGAAGCACATTAAGGTCAGGAAAAAACACATCTCCTAAAAAATAAATCATTGCTAAAGTTGTAAAAGAATTAGTACTAATGACCAAAAATGATAAAATTATAATTGTTAATCAATAACGAAATTCAGAATGCAATACTAGAAATTGCAATACAATCCCAGAAACAATACCAACTAATAATCTTGGTACAATACTAAATAATGGATTTTGAAAAACCATTGTCAAAGGACCACCCATAACAAATGAAGCTAAAAAGGAACTTAATCCTAATAACAATCCTGAGATAATACCAACAATAAATGGTTGCCACTTTAAAATTTTAATTCAAATAATACTAATAATCATTACTACACAAGGAACTAATGTAATACTAATAACACTAATTTGAATATAACCCAAAAATGGTGTAAAAGTAAATAACAATAGTAAGGCAACACTAAGAGCTAAATAACTAATTGCCTTAACATTTAGCATTTAAAACATTGTCCTGTAAAAATTTAATTACTTGTGTTGCAAGAAGACCCCTACCACTTAAATTGATTACTCGTGTAGTATCATCAATTATCTTCCATTGTAAGATTAAAGCATTATTAAAATCAATAATTTGTAAAACATTTTCATATCATTCAATAATATTTAAATTATTATTAAATGCCTCTTCATACATCTCTAAATCTTCATCATTATTTAAACGATAAGCATCCATATGAATTAATTTAAATGATTGTTTTGGAATTACATACTCATTCATAATAACAAATGTTGGCGAATTAACTATCTCTGAAATTTGCAAAGCATTTGCTAAATATCTTGTAAATGTTGTTTTACCAGTTCCCAATGCTCCTTGTAACAAAATAAAACCCGGACGACCAACATACTTAGCAATAACAGCTCCCAAAGCTTCTGTTTGTGCCTCATTATGAGTTATAAACTGCAAATTTACCACTTATTTTGGTTCTCCTCTACTAATCACTTCATCTAAATCACTAATAATATTTTTAACATCATTAAAATCATTAATCCGCGCTCCCGCAGCAAAATTATGACCACCACCATTATATTTGCTAGCAACAGTATTAACAAAAAATTTATTTGATCGTAGTTCAACACGAATATTATTATTTTTATCTTCACAAAAAAATGCTCAAATTGGCTTATCTTTAACATTAGCTAATAAATTGACTTTACTAGCAGCAGTATTATGATTAATGCCTAACTTCTCTAATGTTTTGTTATCAAATACTAAATATAAAACTCCCTTTGTTGAAGTTTGATAATTTTCATAAACAAAACTCATAAATTTTAAATCTTCTTCACTAACTTGATACATTTCACGATATAATTGATTTAAATCAAACCCTTTTATTAATAAAAAACTCGCAAGACTAAATGTTCTCGCATTAGTTTTTGAATAAAGAAAACGACCACTATCAGTTACCATTCCATGATAAATAATTCTTGCTGCTAACGGCGTAACTTTTAAATTACATTCCTTAACTCATAAAGCAATCATTTCACTAGCTGAACCAAATTGTTCATCAACTCAAATAATATCACCATAAGGTTCAATATTTGGATGATGGTCAATCTTAATAATAGTTTTTGCTAATTTATATCGGTCATCATCAACTCGTGCTAAATTACCACAATCACCAATAATAACTAAACTATCTTTAAAATCATCATCACAAACTGTATCCATAGTCCCAATAAAGTTTAAATAATCACTATTTGTTCCCGCTGCTAGAACAATCTTATCAGGTCAATTAGATTTAATTATTTCTTTTAAACCTAACTGCACACCATAAGCATCACCATCAGGAATAATATGACGAAGCAATATAATTCGGTTATGTTCCTTAATTAACTGCAAAATCTTATCTCTCATATTTTTACCTTCCTAAAATAACTTATTAAGGTAATTTTATAACAAATTCTCTTAATTTTAAAATAATAAATAATTTTAACATAATTTAATAAAATAATTGACTACTTAATTATTATATTCCATAATAGACTTGGTACATAACTATAACATTTTGCACCTACCAAACTATAAAATTCACTTTCATCTTTATATTTGTCTAACATTTGTGCTTCATCTAGAAAATAATATTATCAAAATAGTAGATAAAATTAAAGGTTATGTACCAAGTCTAATGTAATTATTAAAAATTTAAAAATAATTCCATATTCATAGTGAGGTGTAAAAATGTATAAACCATTACAAATAGCAATAATGTTCTTATTTTCTTTTTCAACACCGTTATTACTTGCTAGTTGTAGTAGCAATAACATTAATAATAAAATTGATCAAGAAACTGATAATCCAAATAAAAATGATTTAATTAGTAAAATTAAAGATAACATTAATAATAAATTTCAAGATTTTAATGACAAAAATAATAATGTTTTTATTGCTAAAAAATTACATATCAACGACACAAATATTCAAAAAATAATAGACTTGGCACATAACTATAACTAGCTTAATTCAAAATTATATATTCCTGAAATTAAGTTAAATCGTAATCCAAATCTTCTAATCTTATTGCGATAACGATAAACTAGTATTTTAAATCTTTTTAAATCTAACAAAAACATGTTCAATGGCAATTCTAACTTTACTTAAAAAGCTATTATATTCCTTTTTATCTGGATTTAAAGGATTATTTTTACTCTTTTTAATTGGCAATAATGTATTTTTATGAACATTTTGCAAACCTTGATATCCTGAATCAGCAATTAATTCTAATTTTGGATTTATAAGTGTATTTGATTTTAAAAATAACTTATAATCATGAATACTGCCATAACAAAAATCTACTGAAATAATTTTATTGTTAAATAAATCAATAATTATTTGCGATTTTAATGAATGTTACCTTTTCTTACCAGAAAATAATAATTTTAGTTTTTTTTAATTCTTTCAATTGGAATTTCTGTAGCATCAATTGCTAATAAATTATTATTAGTACCCTTATTTTCCAATAATATCTTTTTGCCAGGTATATGAAAGTGACTATTTTTTATTAGAGTATTTTCAACTCAAAAGATATTACGAATACAACTAACATGACTAATATTATATTTTTTTGCAATAATACGATATGTACTATATTCTTTTCAGTATTCTAAAGTCATAAGTAATCTTTGCTCTATTGATAATTTATTTGGTCTACCACCAATTTGTTTTTGTTTAGCTTCAACTTCTTTTAAAATTTCTACCATTTTCATGAAAGTTTTATATTTTATGCCTATTAGACTATAAAATTCATTTTCGTCTTTGTATTTAACTAACATTTGTACTTCACCTAGGAAATAATATTATCAAAATAGTAGATAAAATTAAAGGTGTACCAAGTCTTATATTACAATTATAGCTATTTTGACTTTTTATACCTCCACCATCAGTCTGACCTTTAGTTCCACAAATGTTGCTATACCCACCATAATTTGAACCACGAACATCTCTGGAAAGTAAGTATCCGCTTTTTTATTAAATAGACTTCTTGCATTACTTATTTATTAAACAAAATTCCTATAAAATATATTTAAAATAGAAATTATAAGGAATTTAAGATTATGAAATTTGATAAATTTAATTTTATTAATGATAAAGAATTATTACGATTAACTGGAATAAAGCAAAGTACTTTTAATAAAATGTTAAATATTTTAAAAGAAGCTGAGTTAAAAAAGTTTAAAAGAGGTGGTAAAAATAATAAATTATCATTAGAAAATAGATTATTGATGACTTTATCATATTGACGAGAATATCGTACTTATTTTCATCTTGGTAAAAGTTTTGATATTAGTGAAGTTAGTTGTTATCGAAATATCAAGTGAATTGAAGATATTTTAATCAAACATCCTGATTTTCAACAACTTGCTGGTAAAAAAGCATTAATAAATGATTATTTTAATGATAAAACAATTATTATTGATGCTAGAGAAACACCCATTCAACGCCCAAAAAAAGACAAAAACAATCTTATTCAGGAAAAAAGAAAAAACACACTATTAAAACACAAGTAATTATTGAAAAAGAAAGCAAAATAATTATTGCAACAAATTTTTCTCTCGGTAAAAAGCATGATTTTTGTTTATTTAAAGAATCAAAAATCCCAATTTTAAAAAATACTAAATTAATAGTTGATAATGATTATCAAGGAATACAAAAAATTCATAGTAATGTTCTAATACCTAAGAAAAAAACAAAGAAAAACCCTTTAAATAAAGAACAAAAACATAATAATAAATTAATTTCAAAAATGAGAATTATTATTGAAAATATTTTTGCTATTCTTAAAAAATTTAAAATTATTACTGAAAAATATCGTAATCGTAGAAAACGATTTAGTTTAAGATTTAATTTAATTGCTTCAATTTATAATTTGCAATTATAGATAACATAAAATATTTATTTAAAATTAAATTTAAATAATAAAATAATTTTTTGTTGTGTCAAAATTTACACATTTAATAAAATCCATAAGTATTAACCTAATAAAAGTTAGAAATTACTATATAGTATTTTTTATTTACAAATAATTTGTAATTATTTTAATAAGTAATGCAAGAAGTCTAATCAATTAAATTGACAAAATTATATTGATTTCTTTTAACTCTATTTAATTTTTCCAAATTATCTGTTTGTAAATAATTAATTTTATTTTTTGCTGGAGCCGGGGCGTTTCCAACAATTCCTGATATTCCGCTTCCCGCTATTGTTATAGTTCCTAAGATTCCTAGTAATTTTTTCATTGACATCAAATTCCTTTCGTGAATTTTTACTAAAGACTTGGTACACCTTTAATTTTATCTACTATTTTGATAATATTATTTCCTAGGTGAAGTACAAATGTTAGTTAAATACAAAGACGAAAATGAATTTTATAGTTTGGTAGGTGCAAAATGTTATAGTTATGTACCAAGTCTTAATTAATAAAATTTTCCAAATAACCAACAACCTCTCTCCAAGAAATTAATCTATAATTTTTTTACTTTGGAATTTTATTGTAAACTATTTTTAGAATATTTCTGCTGAATTGTCAAATTGTAAAGTTAAGTGCAACTAAATTATTTTTCTAACCAAATATTCGATTGGTGAAAGATAATTTAGTATTTTTCTTGATCTTTGGTTTAAAGACAATATAAATTTATGAACTGCATTTTTAGTAGTATTTGAAAAATTAAATTTTTTAGGAAATTTTTCTCTAATTAAACCATTAGTATTTTCATTAGTACCTCTTTGTCAAGGCGAATACGCATTAGCAAAATAAATTTTCACATTTAAATTTTTTTCAAGTTGTTGTCAATTAGAAAATTCTTTACCCCTATCAAATGTTATAGTCTTAACAAGATTATTTGGAAGAATTGATAAATAATGGCTAATGTTTTCGTTAACAACTTTAGTAGTTCTATTTTCAACTAACATTGCTAAAGTAAATCTTGATGTTCTTTCAACTAAAGTTATTAAACATGATTTACTTTTACCTCGTGATGATACTACAGTATCACCTTCTCAATGACCAACAGTTATACGATTATTAACATTAATATTTCGTTCTTTAATTGATTTACCATTAAATTTACCGCGATTTTCTTGAGATTTTCGTTTCTTACCTTTTCTTCTTAAATTTTTATTAGTAACTTTTTCAAGTAATCCAGAATAAATTCAATTGTAAATTGTTTTAAAACTAATAATTCATTCTTTATGAAAATTTTTAATTCTGCCATAAATTTGTTCAGGCGATCAACCTAATAGTAATTTTTGTTGTACATATTTTACTAATTCTCTATTTTTAAACTTATGAAAATAAACATGTGATTGTTTTTTGTTTTCTGTTTTATTTTGTGCAATTAATGAAAAATAATGATTACTATCTTTATTTCTATTGACTTCTCGAATAATAGTACTAATACTTCGATTAAGATTTTTAGCTATTTCACTAATTTTTACTTTAAACTTCAATTGATTCTCAATATAAATTCTTTCATATATGCCAAGATGTTTGTAACCCATATAAAAACTCCTTGCTTTGTTTTTTCTAAAATAAACTTAGCATCATGAAATTTTTATATGAGATTTTTTGCAATTTTATTTACTTGCACTTACAAGTATAATTCAGCTTAAGTTTAAAAATAGAGAATTAGTAAAATATGTACAACAAAAATTACTATTAGGTTGATCGCCTGAACAAATTTATGGCAGAATTAAAAATTTTCATAAAGAATGAATTATTAGTTTTAAAACAATTTACAATTGAATTTATTCTGGATTACTTGAAAAAGTTACTAATAAAAATTTAAGAAGAAAAGGTAAGAAACGAAAATCTCAAGAAAATCGCGGTAAATTTAATGGTAAATCAATTAAAGAACGAAATATTAATGTTAATAATCGTATAACTGTTGGTCATTGAGAAGGTGATACTGTAGTATCATCACGAGGTAAAAGTAAATCATGTTTAATAACTTTAGTTGAAAGAACATCAAGATTTACTTTAGCAATGTTAGTTGAAAATAGAACTACTAAAGTTGTTAACGAAAACATTAGCCATTATTTATCAATTCTTCCAAATAATCTTGTTAAGACTATAACATTTGATAGGGGTAAAGAATTTTCTAATTGACAACAACTTGAAAAAAATTTAAATGTGAAAATTTATTTTGCTAATGCGTATTCGCCTTGACAAAGAGGTACTAATGAAAATACTAATGGTTTAATTAGAGAAAAATTTCCTAAAAAATTTAATTTTTCAAATACTACTAAAAATGCAGTTCATAAATTTATATTGTCTTTAAACCAAAGACCAAGAAAAATACTAAATTATCTTTCACCAATCGAATATTTGGTTAGAAAAATAATTTAGTTGCACTTAACTTTACAATTTGGCTTATGAAAATAAACATGTGATTGTTTTCTGTTTTCTGCTTTATTTTGTGCAATTAATGAAAAATAATGATTACTATCTTTATTTCTATTGACTTCTCGAATAATAGTACTAATACTTCGATTAAGATTTTTAGCTATTTCACTAATTTTTACTTTAAACTTCAATTGATTCTCAATATAAATTCTTTCATATATGCCAAGATGTTTGTAACCCATATAAAAACTCCTTGCTTTGTTTTTTCTAAAATAAACTTAGCATCATGAAATTTTTATATGAGATTTTTTGCAATTTTATTTACTTGCACTTACAAGTATAATTCAGCAATTTTAATTATTTATAAAAATTTTAAATAAAAATTAAATTCGTCTCTTTTTAAAAAACTTCTTGTGTCTGTCATAAGTCTGTGGTATATTACAATTTTTTGTTTAATAAGTGTTGATAATAGGCATTACCAATAAGTCCTGACCAAATTTCATCATTAGCACCAATAATATTAGAATTATAAAACCGTAATGATGATAAATTACTATTTTTATTAATATAATTAACAAAACCAGCAATCTTCATTACTTCACCCAAAAACACAATTGGTAAATTTCTGGTTTTTAAAATATGTGCCAAATGCTCCTTAATTTTAATTAAAACTGCCTCTACACGACTAATAACAATATTTTTTAATGTTTGATGACTATACTCCAAATATTTCTTTTTCTCATAATCATATTTAGAGTAAATAATCTTATTATCCAAAAAATTATTATCAATATTAATAATTTTATGTAAATAGTCTTCAGCAATATCTCACCGACATTGCAAAGCATACTGCAAATCAGCAATGAGATTTTTAAATCCATAATCAATAATATTTAAATCATATAGCGTTTCTTTAACAAAAATACTTACTTGCGTATTATCATAATTTCAATCAATAATAATTGCTCCATCTTGTAATTCTTTCCGAGAAACTGTTGCTCAAGCATGACAAAAAGGCATTAAAACTAAAGATAACAACTCTAACTTACTATAATTTATCGCTTCTAAATGAGAATTATAAATTTCCTTTTTAATTGTGTATACTAACGAATTAACCGCAACACTTGTTGCTAACTCATTAATTGGCGGATATGGTAACTTTTTCTGCCCATTAACAATAAATTTATATGGTCGTGTCAAACAAATAACCTCATCATTAGCAAGAGAAATATTTTTACTCATCACAATCAAATTCCTAATATCTTCATTAGTAACCCGATGTTGCTTCTTATTAATTTCAATTATTGCTTGCCCTTGACGAATAGTTAAACAATTACTTACTAAATTCAAAGCTACGCGTTTAATTTGAATTGCTAATTGCAGATTAGCCTTTTTAACTATCATATTAATAAATTTACCAACAACTTTAGGTTCTAATACAACACCATTCTCACAAAAATTACCATTTTGAATATGATTAAACAAAACATTAAGCTGTGATTTATGATAACTAAAAACCATAAATTTAATTCGTTTAGTATCTATTTCGATAACTGCATAAAGCTCTTGATTAATCACTAACAATAACCTTTCTTAAAATTTTCTGATTGCTCTTAATTTAGCACTACGAGCACGAGAATTTTCTTGAATTTCTTGTTCACAAGGAGAAACAACTTTTTTAGTTAATAATTCAAAACTAGGTTCTCATTTGATTGACATTGGTAATTTAGATAATAATGGGTCAAATTTAGGAACTACTTGTTCTTTAAACAATGTTTTAACAATCCGATCTTCCAAAGAATGAAAACTAATAACCACAAGCACCCCTTCTGATTTTAATAGTTGCAAAGATTGCTTTAACGATACTCGCAAACTATCTAATTCATCATTAACGGCAATTCTTAATGCTTGAAATGTCCTTCTGGCTGGATGTTTAGCCTTTTTTAAAATTTTCATTGGTAAGGCACTCTTAACAATATCAACAAGTTGTAATGTTGTTATAATTTTACTATTTTCACGATATTTTACAATAGCACGAGCTATTGTTTTTGCAAACTTTTCTTCACCATAAATTCATAAAATATTAACAATATCTTCAAAACTTCAATTATTAACAATAACTTCTGCCAATAGCGGTTGTTTTTGATCCATTCGCATATCTAAAGGACCATCTTGATGATAACTAAATCCTCGCTCTGCTTCATCTAATTGTGGTGATGATACTCCTAAATCATAAATAATACCATCAACTTGTAAAATATTTCTTAATTGTAATTCTTTCTTTAAATAACGAAAATTAGTGGCAATAATTTCATAATTATGAAATTTATTTAATATTACTTTAGCATCAATAATTGCTTGTTTATCTTGTTCTAAACAATATAATTTTCCAGTTGTTAACTTTTCTAAAATTTTCTCACTATGTCCTGCCCTTCCTAAAGTACAATCCACATAAATACCATCAGATTTAATATTTAATAACTCTAATGTTTCTGACAATAAAACTGGTTTATGTTTTAACATTAATTTTTCTCCTCAATATTCATTATTAAATTTTGAGCAGATTGTTCTAAATTATTTTCATCATTTACTAAATAATTTTCTCACACTTTAATATCTCAAATTTCTATTTTATTAGAAAGTCCAATAATCATAACTTCCTTCTTAATATTAGCTAATATTAATAAACTTGACGGAATATTAATTCTTCCTACCTTATCAATATTAAGTTCTAAAGAATTAGCAAAAATTTGTCGTTGTAAGATGCGACTATCCTTTAAACCTTCTGAACTTAATAAAATTTGCTCTTGTCATTTAATAAACACATCATATGCTCTTAATACTAAACAACCATCGAATCCCTTAGAAATGACTACTTGTTCACCTAGTTTGGTACGAAAACGTGTCGGAACTATAATTCTGCCTTTATCATCAAGACTATGTTTAAATTGTCCTAACAACATATTATAACCCACTTTCTCCCACTAGTAAACACATTATATTCCTAATTAACAAATTTTTCAATAAAATTTAACACAATTTATTAAAAATTTTAAAAAAAACACTGCTATTATAAGCAATGCTCTTTTTTTATCATTTGAAATTAAATACAAATTTACTGAACAATTTTAACTACTTCTTTACCTTTGTAATAACCACATTCTTTGCAAACACGATGGGGCTTAATATTTGCACCACAATTAGTACAATTAACTAATGTTGGATGTCATAACTTAAAATGTGTTCTTCTTTTCGCTTTTCTTGTTTTTGATGTACGTCGAAACGGAACTGCCATTATTTATCCTCGTTAATACTTTCTAATTTCAATTTTTTTAAGGGCATTCAATGACTATCTTGTTCTAAAGAATTATAAACTTCTTTTTCAGTAATAAATTGTCATTTTTTACCTTTCTTAGATATTTTAACATCTTTTACTGTTAAATTGATAGGAGTTATTGCAAATATTTCATCTCATAAATACTTATCTAAATAAAATATTTTTTCATTAATATAGTTTAAATTACAATTAAAATAATCAAAACCATATTCATCCTTTCAATTTCATTCATTAGTTCAACTAAAAGATTGTAAACTTAAAGCACATAACAATGTTATCGTTGCTGTCACTTGCACATCAATAATTAATGAATTAACTTGTGAATTATAAATTATTGTCCCTTTAAGATGAGAATAATTAACTTCTTTAATATGACAATTACTAGCTCTTATTATTTCTGGATTAATCGTAATAACATTATCCAAATTAATAATCCGATTATTTTTTAAATAATTTTGTGAATATTCTACTACTCTTCCTCACTTTTTTTGCACTATCTAATTTTAAATAAGAACGATATTTTTTTCAAGTCATAATTAATATTGGAATTGTTATCAAAGCTGAAATTGGTGCTACCAAACCTAAAAATAAAAAATAATAATGAGCATTTTTAGTTACTAAAGCAACAAAATAACCAATAATAATACAAGGTATAAAAACAATTATTGAACGAAGTGCTGAAAAAAATAATGACATCTTAGGGCGACTAATTGATTGATAAAAAATAATCCCAATATATGGCACAACAACTGTTGGATAAACTAAATAACTTAACAAGAAATATCAACGATAAGTCATATCAACATTAGAAATAAATAGAGTTAACATTTCATTACCAAAAATAGCAATAATTAATTCAGTAATTATTAATATTAAAAATTGCACTAAAATTATCCTTTTAAGAATATCTCAAATCCTTTGATAATCTTTAGCACCATAAGAATAAGATAATAATGCCCTTCCTCCTTGACTAACACCAATTAAAGGGGAATCAGTTAACCCAATTCACGGAGCAATCCCAGCAAATAATTGCACAACTCACGGAACAGTAAAACCCGGCCGAGGTAATTCAATACTTAACTTTGAAACAAAAAAATTAGATAACGCTGATGTCACAGCAACTGAAATATTAATAAATAATGGCGTCATCCCAATAGCAATAATATTATATAAAATTGTTTTTTCAATTTTCAAATCTTCTCAATAAATTTTTAACTTTGATTTCGGTTCTAAATAGATAACTAATAATGCAAAAATAATATTTCAAAACCACGAAATAACTGTCGCAATTGCAGCTCCTTCTAATCCTAATTTACCATAAACCATTAATACAATATCTAAAACAACATTAACAATTACTGAAGTAAAAATAATAATTGTTGCTCAAAAACCTTGACCTTCAGACCTTAATAAATTAATTAAAAAATTACTTAATAATATAAAAAATAAAAAGAAAATAAACCACTTAGTATAACCAACTGCCAACTGCAAAGCAATTTTATATACTTCGGGATTTGTCATTTGCGAATTTTTTGATTGCAAAGCAATTAGCGGTTCATTAGTAAATACTAAAATTGGTGTTAAAACAATAGCAACAATAATCATTAAAGAAATTCCATTACCAATAGTTCGTGATATTAATGGATTATTTCTTTCCCCATAAGCAATACCAAACCTTGTTGATGTCCCAATAGCAATAAATAAACTAAAAGCTGTCAATAAACCAATTGTTGATGAAGAATATTGGGTTGCGACATTAATAATATCTCGAGCTAACATTTGTAAATTATTTTGTTCAATTAAAGAATTATTTTCTAAAAATGTACTAATAACATAACTATCAGCAAATTGTAACGCTAAAAACTTATCAACCAAATTATATGTTGACATAATAATCATAATTATAACCGTTGGCAAACACATAAAAAATATTGCTTTTCAAGGATTATAGTTACGAATTACGGTTTCTCTTTTTGTCAATTGTGATTCATCGTCATTTTTAAAATTATCATTAATTGTTGTTTTCATTTTTATACCTTTCTAGTTAATAAATAACGATTAACGCACTATAACTTTTAAATCTTTCATTGTTTTCAAAAATAAATTATATTGCTCTTTTAAATCTTCATCAGTAAATTGTTTTTTTGAATCATTAAAAAATAATCGTAAAGTTCAAGATTTTTTATCTTGACCAAGTTTATCAACATTTTCATACTCATTAATAAGTTGCAAATCAACTAACTTATTACTAATATTTAATAATGGCTTAATAATATTATCATAACTTGTATCTTTATTAACTAAAATTGACAAATCAAATCAAGAAAACATATTTCTAATAATTGGCTGATATTTAATATCGCATTTAAAAAGCTCATTAATTAATGTCATATTTAATGAAATAATAAAATTATCATCTTTAAAATTTAATTCTTGTTGAATTTTTGGGTGCACTTTACCAATTGTTGCAATTTGCTGATTTTTTATTAAAACATTAGCTTGTAAATGAGGATGCAAATCATTGTATGTGGAAGGAACATACTGAATATCTTGATCATTAAAGTTTAACTTCCGCAATATTCCTTGCAATAATCCCTTAGTATTAATAAAATCAACAGCAATTGCTTGTGGTAAATAAGGAATACTCATTCATTCACCTTGCAATAAAATTGATAATTGTTGATGATGAAATTTTAAATCATCATAAATATCTTCATAACTATAAATTTTAATACCATTAATTTTTCGTAAATTATTATATTGGGCTACCGTTAATAACGAATTTACTAAATTAGTTCTTAAGTACTGATGATTTGACGACATTGGTTGTAATACCTTAACAGGTTTTGTAACATTAAAAAAATTAAAACGATTTAAATTAATACTTGATTCTAAATTATAAGTTTTTGTTTCAAAAATATTTTGATTTAATAAATAACTAATAACCGTTTCTAAAATATATTTACTTCAATTTTTTTCATTAGTTAATGGCATAAATAATGGCATTATATTAGGAATATTGTTATAACCATATCTGCGAGCAATTTCTTCACTAATATCAGCTTCATTAATAATATCAAGGCGATATTTAGGGACAGTAATTATTAAATCATCATTAACAGCAGATTCCAAAATTAAAAACCCTAACGGTTTTAAAAATTCAATAATATCTTTTTTTGTTAAATCACTAATTCCTAAAATACTTTTCTGGATTTTTAATGTTGTTTTTATCGTTACATTTTCTATCACTAATACTTTATTATTAATTATTGGTGACACTTGTTTAATAGTTATAATTGATGTTAACAACTCTAAAAATCTTTGGATAGCAATTTCTAAATTATGCCCATTTGATGGTTTTGACCATCGTAATAAATTATTAGTATTAACCAATGATAAATATCTTTTTTGTTGCTCATACATCTGCTTCTCATTTAGATGTAATGCTAAAACAACAAATTGTTTAGTCTCATTAATAATTTCATATTTTTTGTTAGTCATAACACCTAACACTTCAATAATATCATCACTAGCAATTACAAAATCTTGTAAAGTTATCTCTTGTTCATTAACTTTCGTTTCTGCCATCGCTTTTTGAATTGATATTTCACTATTAATTTTTGAAAAATCATACCCTACTAATGGTTGTCCTGTTTCTCAGGAAACATAATTTAGTAAATCTTGGATTAAATTATTTGGACGAATATTAGCATAACAAAGTCTTGAAAATAATCACTTTGGCGTAACAACACTACTATCAATTAACACCATAACATTTTTCATTGCCTTAACAAGATTATTATCAATTTTAATATCTAATGATAACTTATCATTAACTAAATTTCCTAAATGAGAAAAATCATCAGTTATTAACGATTTTAAAGGCAATTTAAAGAATGCTGCTATCTCACGAGCTAATTCATAAGCACTTAAACAATCACTACGATTATAGGTCAAATTAATAGTAAAAGCAGTATCATTTTCAAAAATATAACTTAAAGAATTAGTATTACCTAAAGGATAATTAACATCCTCAGGAAATAAATAAACACCGACAGCATCTTGATTAACTAAAACTTCCTTAGGAATTCCTAATTCTTGTAACGAGCAAATCATTCCTAAGGAAAGCTTATTAGCAATCATTCTTTCTTCAATAATCATGCCATTGGCTAAATGAGCACCAATTTTAGCAAAAATAACAAAACGATTTTCTTCAACATTATTAGCACCACAAACAACAGGAATCGGTAACTCTTCATTAATATCAACCATACAATACGATAACTTATCAAAATTGGCAAGTTTAACTTTTGATAATACTTTCCCAATAACAATATTAGTATTTAAAGTATCAAAACTAAAAACTCTTTCAACTTCAAAACCACTATCATTTAATGCTTGTTCAATGTCTTCATTGCTAATATTTTTTAAATCAACATATTCATTTAAAAATTTACGGGTAATAATCATATATACACTCCTATTATTCTAAAAATTCTTAAATTGCTTTAAAAAGCGATAATCATTATTATAAAAATGACGAATATCTTCAATACCATATTTTAACATTGCAATCCGCTCAATACCAATACCAAAAGCAAAACCTTGTAAAGAAGCAGCAAGGTTATTTTTAATAAAAACATTCGGACTAATCATTCCAGCACCTAAAATTTCTAATCACCCTGTATGTTTACAAATATTACATCCAACACCAGCACACTTAGTGCAACTTACATCCACTTCAACCGATGGTTCCGTAAAAGGAAAATAACTGGGGCGCAAGCGCATTTTACTTTCTTCTTTAAATAACCGTTTAATTAAATAATTTAAAGTTCATTTCAAATTAGTAAAGGAAATATTTGGAGCAACTAAAAAACCATCAATTTGCATAAACTGATGACTATGAGTAGCATCGTCATCATCACGACGATAAACATTACCAGTAGAAACAATAGCTAACGGCAAAGAAGAATCTTTATATTTTTCTAAATAACGAGCCGTAACATTAGTACAATGTGTTCTTAATAAATAATTACTATCTAAATAAAATGAATCTTGCATCTCTTGGGCTGGATGATTTTTAGCTAAATTTAACCTTTCAAAGTTGTATTCATCAGTGTCTACTTCCTGTCCTTGCACAATTTCATATCCTAATTGTTGAAAAATTTCACTAATTTCACAAATAATTAAATTTAAAGGATGACGATTAGCAATCAAAAAACTATTTACTGGTAAACTAACATCAATTGTTTCCAATTTTAATTCTAATGACAAATTTTCTTGCTTTAATAAAGTTTCTTGAGTTTCTAATAAACTAATTATTTCCTTCTTAAAAACATTAACAATTATTCCTAAAGCAATTCTTTCTTCATTTTTTAAATTACGCATTGTTCCTAACAAACTATCTAATTGCGATTTTTTACCTAAATATTTTATTTTTAAAGTTTGTAGAAGGTCTAAATCTTGACATTCATTAACTTCTTTTTTTGCTTGCACTAATAATTCCTGTAATTGTTGTTCTGTCATTTACTTCACCCTACTATCATATAATAACTTGTTTAATTATAACAAATTCTATGTAAACCCTAATAAAAAAAAGAAATTATATTTAAAATATAATTTCTTTTTTATCTTTCTTTTATCACAAGTAAATATTAAATCTAATTATAATAACTATAAATTCTATTCATTTTCATTATCATGATACGATTTATTTCATACTAATGATAATAATATACAGGCACTTACACCACAAACTATTAAAAATATAAAGGTTGCATCTCAACGATTATTTAAACTTTGTAATCCAGAACCAATAACAACTTTAGATATTACAGCATCACCAAAATAACCAAATATACCAGTAAAACCAGCAGCTGTTGCTACAACTCTTTTATTTGATAAATCCATCGCTTGCATCCCAATAAACGCAACCGGACCATAAATACAAAAACCAGCAATTCCCATAAAGAGAGCAATTTGTCAAATACTTTGATATTGAGCTTGTCATAAACCAACAATTGATAATGTCGTAATGGCAATAGCTGCAATCATAATTGGTGTTAATCTTCCTTTAAATAATGTTTTAGCAGTAAATCCCATTAATATCGTTCCTGGAACCGCCATTCATTCAAAAATACTTCATAATCATTTACCTTGATTTTTAACATCAAAACTATGTTGTTCTTTAAAAAAGGTTAAAGTTCAATCAGAAACACCATTTCTTAATACATATATAAATAAATTAGCAAAAGCAATAATTCACAAATTTTTATTTAATAAAACATATTTTTTAAAATAATAAAATCAAGTTTTTTCAACAACCTTATTTTTACTATCATTAACACCAACAAATTTTTTAACTTCAATATCTAATTTTTCAGGATAATACTTTTTATAATGTTCTTCAACTGATAACAAACCTAAACTTTCTGGTCGATCTTTCATAAATATACAAATTAATATTCCCCCAACTAAACCAATAGCACTAGGCAAAATAAAGTAACCCGCAATACCAATATATTCTTCTAATAATGAATGCGATATCATAATTATTATCGCAATTATTGCTGTTCCAAAATTATGCGATGTATTCCAAAAAGTCATCCGCATTTGTTTTTCTTTCGGTATAAACCAATTAGTCATACTTCTAGCACTAGCAGGTCATCCCATTCCTTGAAATCAACCAATCAAAGCCATTAAACTCATCATTAATACAATATTAGTAATATTAATGCCAACCATTCATCCCATTATAAAATTCATTAATGACGACAAAATTAAACCGATTCCTAAAAATCAACGAGCATTACTACGATCACCAACAGAACCCATTACAAATTTAGAAACCCCATAACTAAGTCCCATTGCCATACCAACTAACGAATAAATATCTTTTGTCATTAAACCATTATTAATTAAATCACTTCCAGCAACACTTCATTGCCTTCTAATAAAATAATATAATATATATGATATTATTGCTATTCAAAATACTCGCTCTTGATGAGATTTAAAATATTTTTTAATTAAAAAATCTTCAGTTAATTGTCCTTTTGCTTTTGCTGGTTTCATAAACGCAAACATTTTTGCAAATCAAATTTTCATATTTTTTATTACCATCCTTAATCATTAGACTTGGTACATAACCCTCAATTTTATCTACTATTTTGATAATATTATTTTCTAGATGAAGTACAAATGTTAGATAAATACAAAGACGAAAATGAATTTTATAGTTTGGTAGGTGCAAAATGTTATAGTTATGTACCAAGTCTATTATTAATTTTTATTTTTTAATTCTTTTTCTTGTATCATATTAACAACATATTTAGCGATCGCTGGACTTGCACTTAAACCAGGACTAGATATACCAACAACATTAATTCATTTATCAGAACCTCATTCAATATGAAAATCATTTTTTGCTTCAATTGATCTTGAACCAGCAAACATACTCGTAATTCTAAAATTTAAATCAGGTTTTATTTTTTTCCCTGTTGCAATTAATTTCTGAATAGTTTCTGCTTTTAAATCAATTGTATTGTGATTATGATAATCATTATGATTTTCTGCTGTTGGACCAATAATTATTTTATTATCAAAATTTGGAGCAACCAATATTCCCTTACCTAAACTAGTTGGTGGCAAAAAATATATCATATCAATATTTTCTTCATTTTCACAAACTAAATACTGACCTTTTCTTAATGACAAACTAAAGTTTTTTGTTTCTTCAATATTAAACTGAGCACCATGACCAGCACAATTAATAATTAAATCAAAATCAGATGGGATAATATCCTTATGACCATCAAAAAATAATTTAGTTGTTAATGACACAAAATCACAATTTTTAATAATTTTAATGCGATCATTATTTTCTCATTGTTTAAGTAATAGTGTTACATATTTCTTAACATTTAAAATATAAGAATCAACGCCTAATAAATATTTACTAACATTTTTATTACTAGATAAATTTGCATTTAATGTTAACAAATTACTATTAATACCATTAACAATTCCTTGCTTTAAAAGTTGATCTAATACTTGAGCATCATCTTCATTAAAACTCAATACTTGTGTAGGAACATATTTTATAATTTCATTATTAGCTTTTTTATTCTCAAGATATCTTTTTTTTCAAATATTATGACCTTGAATTCCCAAAACTGCCTTTAAAGTTCCTGGCGTTGCATCAAAACCCATATGAATAATATTTGAATTTAATATTGATGTTTCTGAACAAACATCTTGATTTTTTTCAATAATTGTTATTTTATTATTAGATTGTGCTAATAATTCCTTTGCAAGTTCAAGACCAATAATTCCCGAACCAATAATTAATATTTTTTTCACCTTAACATTCCTTCTTTCATCATTATAAATTAATTTAATATATCTTAAAAACAATTTTATTTTAATACACTTTAACATGAAAAATTCTTCTTTTTTCTTACCATTTTTTCAAAATAAAATTTAATCATTATTAATTTATCTTTTTAAGATTTTTAATTTTTTAATTAAGCATTTGATTTATATATCGTGGTAGCAATAATAATGTTCTATATTCTTAACAATTTTTATTTAATAAATTTCTCTCTAAGACATAAAAAATGCAACTAAAAAAGTTACATTAATTTTGATTCATTATTTCATAAAGACTAATAGTTAAAGCATTAGCAACATTCAAAGATTCTACCCCGTTTGATGTTGGAATATAAAAATTATCATCAATCAATGGTCATAAATGAGAATTTATTCCTTTACCCTCATTGCCAAATAATAATGCTACTTGATTATTAAAATTCACATCGCGCAAACGATTATTAGCTTCTTTAAATACTGTACCATAAACTTTAAAACCTTTATCTTTTATACTAGCAATAACAAGTTCCAAATTAGTTTTAATAATATTTAGATGAAATATCGCCCCCATTGAAGTCCGAATTACTTTATCATTATAAATATCAACACTATCATTACTAATATATAATGTTTGCACATTAAAGGCAACACAACTACGAATGATATTTCCCAAATTAGTTGGATCTTGAATTTTATCTAACATGACAACTAAATTTTTATCAACTTCATAACTATAATCTAAAAAACTACAAACACCAATAATTGGTTGGGGATTAACAGTTGCAGATATTTTCTTAATAATTTGCTCATTAACAATAATTATATTACTAAAATCTTCAATTTTATTAGCAATATCTTGTGTTATTAAAATCATTAATAACTTATTTTGTTTCTTAGCCTCTTCAATTAAGTGAAACCCTTCAATAAGAAACTGTTCCTTTTCTTTACGATACTTGCTCTCTTTTAACTTGACTAAATCCTTAATTAAGGAATTATCTATTGAATTAATTATTTTCATATCAAAAATGCTTTCTAAAATTAATGGTGCCCAAGATCGGACTCGAACCGATACGGATCAACCGATGGTTTTTGAGACCATTGTGTCTACCATTCCACCACTTGGGCCTTATTTTTTAATTAGACTTGGTACATAACTATAACATTTTGCGCCTACCAAACTATAAAATTCATTTTCGTCTTTGTATTTATCTAACATTTGTACTTCATCTAGAAAATAATATTATCAAAATAGTAGATAAAATTGAGGGTTATGCACCAAGTCTATTATATAGTATTTTAGTAAAAAATCAAATATTTTTCAGAAGAAACGGTCGCGTTTAGTTTTCTTAGGTATTGCTTTGAAGAAGTAAAACAATCAGCTAATTATATTATTTAATTACTAAACTAACCCTACCTTTCTTGTTATTGTCATTTTTATTCATTAGACTTCTTGCATTACTTATTTATTAAACAAAATTCCTATAAAATATATTTAAAATAGAAATTATAAGGAATTTAAGATTATGAAATTTGATAAATTTAATTTTATTAATGATAAAGAATTATTACGATTAACTGGAATAAAGCAAAGTACTTTTAATAAAATGTTAAATATTTTAAAAGAAGCTGAGTTAAAAAAGTTTAAAAGAGGTGGTAAAAATAATAAATTATCATTAGAAAATAGATTATTGATGACTTTATCATATTGACGAGAATATCGTACTTATTTTCATCTTGGTAAAAGTTTTGATATTAGTGAAGCTAGTTGTTATCGAAATATCAAGTGAATTGAAGATATTTTAATCAAACATCCTGATTTTCAACAACTTGCTGGTAAAAAAGCATTAATAAATGATTATTTTAATGATAAAACAATTATTATTGATGCTACAGAAACACCCATTTAACGCCCAAAAAAGACAAAAACAATCTTATTCAGGAAAAAAGAAAAAACACACTATTAAAACACAAGTAATTATTAAAAAAGAAAGCAAAATAATTATTGCAACAAATTTTTCTCTTGGTAAAAAGCATGATTTTTGTTTATTTAAAGAATCAAAAATCCCAATTTTAAAAAATACTAAATTAATAGTTGATAATGGTTATCAAGGAATACAAAAAATTCATAGTAATGTTTCTAATACCTAAGAAAAAAACAAAGAAAAACCCTTTAAATAAAGAACAAAAACATAATAATAAATTAATTTCAAAAATGAGAATTATTATTGAAAATATTTTTGCTATTCTTAAAAAATTTAAAATTATTACTGAAAAATATCGTAATCGTAGAAAACGATTTAGTTTAAGATTTAATTTAATTGCTTCAATTTATAATTTGCAATTATAGATAACATAAAATATTTATTTAAAATGCCAAATTGTAAAGTTAAGTGCAACTAAATTATTTTTCTAACCAAATATTCGATTGGTGAAAGATAATTTAGTATTTTTCTTGGTCTTTGGTTTAAAGACAATATAAATTTATGAACTGCATTTTTAGTAGTATTTGAAAAATTAAATTTTTTAGGAAATTTTTCTCTAATTAAACCATTAGTATTTTCATTAGTACCTCTTTGTCAAGGCGAATACGCATTAGCAAAATAAATTTTCACATTTAAATTTTTTTCAAGTTGTTGTCAATTAGAAAATTCTTTACCCCTATCAAATGTTATAGTCTTAACAAGATTATTTGGAAGAATTGATAAATAATGGCTAATGTTTTCGTTAATAACTTTAGTAGTTCTATTTTCAACTAACATTGCTAAAGTAAATCTTGATGTTCTTTCAACTAAAGTTATTAAACATGATTTACTTTTACCTCGTGATGATACTACAGTATCACCTTCTCAATGACCAACAGTTATACGATTATTAACATTAATATTTCGTTCTTTAATTGATTTACCATTAAATTTACCGCAATTTTCTTGAGATTTTCGTTTCTTACCTTTTCTTCTTAAATTTTTATTAGTAACTTTTTCAAGTAATCCAGAATAAATTCAATTGTAAATTGTTTTAAAACTAATAATTCATTCTTTATGAAAATTTTTAATTCTGCCATAAATTTGTTCAGGCGATCAACCTAATAGTAATTTTTGTTGTACATATTTTACTAATTCTCTATTTTTAAACTTATGAAAATAAACATGTGATTGTTTTCTGTTTTCTGCTTTATTTTGTGCAATTAATGAAAAATAATGATTACTATCTTTATTTCTATTGACTTCTCGAATAATAGTACTAATACTTCGATTAAGATTTTTAGCTATTTCACTAATTTTTACTTTAAACTTCAATTGATTCTCAATATAAATTCTTTCATATATGCCAAGATGTTTGTAACCCATATAAAAACTCCTTGCTTTGTTTTTTCTAAAATAAACTTAGCATCATGAAATTTTTATATGAGATTTTTTGCAATTTTATTTACTTGCACTTACAAGTATAATTCAGCAAATTAAATTTAAATAATAAAATAATTTTTTGTTGTGTCAAAATTTACACATTTAATAAAATCCATAAGTATTAACCTAATAAAAGTTAGAAATTACTATATAGTATTTTTTATTTACAAATAATTTGTAATTATTTTAATAAGTAATGCAAGAAGTCTAATAAAATAATTTTTTGTTGTGTCAAAATTTACACATTTAATAAAATCCATAAGTATTAACCTAATAAAAGTTAGAAATTACTATATAGTATTTTTTATTTACAAATAATTTGTAATTATTTTAATAAGTAATGCAAGAAGTCTATTAATGTTTTACCAATTAATATCCCAATTGGGACTCAATATTCCCATGCAACCGGAATTGCGTTTGCTGAAAAGTTTAAACAAGGTGATGGTATTGTTATTACTACTATTGGTGATGGGGGAACGAGTGAAGGCGAAGTTTATGAAGCAATGAACTTTGCTACGATTCATAAATTACCAGTAATTTTTATGGTGGAAAATAATCAGTGGTCCTTAACAACACCGAGAAAAAAAGCATCAGCAACGGCATCTTTAGCAATTAGAGGTGTGGGTGTTTTTGGGATTGCTAGTGCTCAAGTTGATGGTAATGATTTTTTTACAGTTTATGCAATGGTTGAAAAAGCAATTGTTCGTGCAAAAGCTGGTGAAGGTCCAACCTTTATTGAAACAATTACTTATCGGCGTTTTGCTCATTCAGCATCGGATATTAAAAAAGATTATTATGATCCACAATTAGAAGCTGAATGATTAAAAAAAGATCCGCTTGATCGGTTAAGAAATTATTTAATTGCGAATAAAAAATGAGATGAAACCAAACAAAAACAATTAGATGTTGAAAATGAAGTATTAATTCGTAATGAAATTAATAGTGCAATGAATAAAAAAGATACAAAATTGGCAGATATTTTTCAATATACATATGCAAAAATGACACCGCAATTAGAAGAACAATTAGCAGAAGCACAAGCATATTTTGCAAAGGAAGGTAATAACTAATGGCACTATATAGTAATATTCAAACATTAACTAATGCACTAGACATTGCAATGGAACGCGATAAGACAATAGTTACTTATGGTGAAGATGTTGGTTTTTGCTGGTGGCATGTTTCGTGCAACTAGAGGTTTACAAAAGAAACATGGTGAAAATCGTTGTTTTGATGCGCCAATTGCTGAAGCTAGTTTAGTAGGAATTGCTGCTGGAATGGCTTTTAATGGACTTCGCCCGATTGGGGAATTACAGTTTCAAGGGTTTTGCTTATTCGGCGTTTCAACAATTATTTTGTCATATAGTTCGGTTTCGTAATCGCACAAGAGGAAGATTTACTTGTCCAATGGTTATTCGGATGCCAGTTAATTTGTGAGGTTTAAAAGGTTTAGAACATCATTCTGAAGCTATTGAAGCAATGTTTGCGCATGTTCTCCTGGTTTTAAAGTTGTTATTCCGGCTAAACCTACTGATGTTAAAGGATTAATGTTAGCAGCAGCGGAATGTGATGATCCGGTAATGTTTTTAGAACCGTTAAGAAATTATTATACGCCCAAAGAAGAAGTTGCTGCTGGTCATTATACCATTGAAATTGATAAGGCAAAACAAATTACTAAATGAGAAGCTAGTGATAATCCTGATTTAACAATTGTTACTTATGGGCCATTAGTTTATGATTGTGAAGCTGCTGTTGCTAAATTGCAACAAGAAGGAATGAAAATTGAATTAATTGATTTAATGACAATTCATCCGTGAGATGAGGCAATAGTTGTTGTTTTCGTTAAAAAGACAAGAAGAATATTAGTAGTGCATGAAGCAGTTAAATCTTTTTCAGTATCTTCAGAAATTATTACGACAATTAATGAAAAATGTTTTGAATATTTACAATGTCCGCCAGCGAGATTAACAGGTTATGATGTGACTGTTCCTTTATATCAAGGTGAACATTGATTTAAGATTACTGAAAAAAGAATTATTGATAAAGTAAAAACAATGATGACATATTTAGCTTAAGTGAGAAAGGAGTAGAGATATGATAGAATTTAAATTTTTAGGTCTTGATGGTGATATTAATGAAGGTCAAATAACACAAATTTATGTTAAGATTGGCGATGATATTAAAAAAGGTCAAGATTTATTTGAGTTAGAAGCAGATAAACTTTCTCAAGCAATAGTTGCTGAATTTGATGGTAAAATTGGTCAAATTAATTTTGAAGTTGGCGATATTTATTAAGACCGGTGATGTCTTTGCTAGTAGTAATCTTAGTAATAATGTTACTTCATCTAAATCTAATAAGTCAGAAGAAAGTATTAATAAACAAGTTTCATCAAATATGATGGAAACTAATCCTGAAAAATCAAATAATAAAGTATTAGCAACCCCATTAGCTCGAAGGATGGCTCGTGAATTAGGAATCGATATTACAACTATTAAGGGGACAGGACCTAATGGCAGAGTATTAAAACAAGATTTAGTCGGTGGACATCCTTTGTCTAGTGAAGTAAAATCATCGAAATTAGTAACAGAAAAACCATTAGCGGTTGCCCCGCCAATGCAATCTTGTGTTGATGATATTTCTTTAAAAATGGTATCGCAAGCAGAACAGCGTGTAAAAATGACGCCAACCAGAAAAGCAATTTTTAAAGCAATGAGTAATTCAGTTTTTACAATTCCGCATACTAGTTTAATGACGCAAGTAAATGTTACTGCTTTAGTACAATTAAGAGCACAATTAAAAATGACAGTTATTAAACCTGATTTTAAATTAACTTATATGCCATTTTTTATTAGGGCAGTTACGATGGCTTTAAAAGAATTTCCAATAATTAATGCACGATTAGATGAAGTAACAGAAGAAATTGTTTATCATAATTATTATAATATTGGCATTGCTGCTGATAAGATGTTAGCTCATGTGGCATCAGCGCAAAGAATTGTTGCTGTGGAAAATATTTTAGGTAAGAATAGTAAAATGGATATGGATTATATTGCTAGTTGTATTTATTCGTTTCCAAAAATTGCTAGTGTTGGTTTAACAGAGCAACAATGTCAAGATAAACAATTACCGTTTAGTAGTTTTAAGTTTCCTTTATTGGGTAATGGTAAAGCATTAGCTGATGGTGAAATAACGGGATTTGTTAAACTTTTAGCCAATAAACGAACTGGTGAGATTTATGGGGCTCATATTATTTCGGGAACAGCAACGGATATGATTATGGGAGTGACAACAACAATGGTTAGTGAAGGAACAATTTATGAGTTGGCAAAAAACAATTCATCCTCATCCAACTTTATCAGAAGTTGTGATGGAAGCTGTGCATGGAATTATTGGTAAACCAATTCATGGTTAATTTAAAATTTTAATGAAAAGGAGAATTATCATGGCAGGACATTCAAAATGAGCAAATATTAAGCATCGTAAAGCGGCCCAAGATAAAATTCGTGGTAAAATTTTTCAAAAAATTTTGCGACAATTAAATACTGCGGTAAGAAACGGTGGGATTAATATTGAAACTAACAATCAATTGCGATTGCTAATTGAAAAAGCAAAAACAGTTAATATGCCCAAAGAAAATATTGACCGTGCTTTAAAGAAATTTAGTCAAGATAATAGTAATCTTAATTATGAAGAAATTATTTATGAAGGATTTGTTGCGGGACATATTGCTGTTATGGTTGAATGTTTAACTGATAATCGTAATCGTACAGCGACTAATGTTCGTAGTATTTTTAATAAAGCTAAAGGAACATTAGGGGTTACTGGCAGTGTTCGTTATCTTTTTACTCGTGTGGGACTATTAGTTTTTACTAATAAGACCGTTAGTGTGGATAAAGTTTTTGAATGAGCTTTAGAAATTGCGGCTATTGATGTTAATAACGATGAAGGAACATTTATTATTACGACAACTGTTGATAGGTTTTGAATAACCAAAACCTTTTTAGAATCTAAGGGTGTTACTGCCTTTGATGTTAGTGAAATTATTTTTCAACCGAACAAAACAGTATCCTTAAAAAATAAAATTGCCATTGAACAATTTTGACAGTTAATTAATTCCTTAGAAGATGATGACGATGTGCAAAATATTTATTATAACTTTGTGGAAGATGATAATTAATTAAAAAGGAAATTATATTGCTAAAAACTAATAAATTATTAGTAAAGTTAAAAAGGAGATTGTTGATGAATCAAGAGTATATTTTAGCTATTGACCCAGCCGGAATTGGCGTTACAGGAGTAGTTATTTGTGATCTGCAAGATTTATCTATTAGACTTGGTACATAACCTTTAATTTTATCTACTATTTTGATAATATTATTTCCTAGGTGAAGTACAAATATTAGATAAATATAAAGATGAAAGTGAATTTTATAGTCTAATAGGCATAAAATATAAAACTTTCATGAAAATGGTAGAAATTTTAAAAGAAGCTGAAGCTAAACAAAAACAAATTGGTGGTAGACCAAATAAATTATCAATAGAGCAAAGATTACTTATGACTTTAGAATACTGAAAAGAATATAGTACATATCGTATTATTGCAAAAAGATATTATTGGAAAATAAGGGTACTAATAATAATTTATTAGCAATTGATGCTACAGAAATTCCAATTGAAAGAATTGCTGAATTATACTTGTAAGTGCAAGTAAATAAAATTGCAAAAAATCTCATATAAAAATTTCATGATGCTAAGTTTATTTTAGAAAAAACAAAGCAAGGAGTTTTTATATGGGTTACAAACATCTTGGCATATATGAAAGAATTTATATTGAGAATCAATTGAAATTTAAAGTAAAAATTAGTGAAATAGCTAAAAATCTTAATCGAAGTATTAGTACTATTATTCGAGAAGTCAATAGAAATAAAGATAGTAATCATTATTTTTCATTAATTGCACAAAATAAAGCAGAAAACAGAAAACAATCACATGTTTATTTTCATAAGTTTAAAAATAGAGAATTAGTAAAATATGTACAACAAAAATTACTATTAGGTTGATCGCCTGAACAAATTTATGGCAGAATTAAAAATTTTCATAAAGAATGAATTATTAGTTTTAAAACAATTTACAATTGAATTTATTCTGGATTACTTGAAAAAGTTACTAATAAAAATTTAAGAAGAAAAGGTAAGAAACGAAAATCTCAAGAAAATCGCGGTAAATTTAATGGTAAATCAATTAAAGAACGAAATATTAATGTTAATAATCGTATAACTGTTGGTCATTGAGAAGGTGATACTGTAGTATCATCACGAGGTAAAAGTAAATCATGTTTAATAACTTTAGTTGAAAGAACATCAAGATTTACTTTAGCAATGTTAGTTGAAAATAGAACTACTAAAGTTGTTAACGAAAACATTAGCCATTATTTATCAATTCTTCCAAATAATCTTGTTAAGACTATAACATTTGATAGGGGTAAAGAATTTTCTAATTGACAACAACTTGAAAAAAATTTAAATGTGAAAATTTATTTTGCTAATGCGTATTCGCCTTGACAAAGAGGTACTAATGAAAATACTAATGGTTTAATTAGAGAAAAATTTCCTAAAAAATTTAATTTTTCAAATACTACTAAAAATGCAGTTCATAAATTTATATTAGACTTCTTGCATTACTTATTAAAATAATTACAAATTATTTGTAAATAAAAAATACTATATAGTAATTTCTAACTTTTATTAGGTTAATACTTATGGATTTTATTAAATAGACTTCTTGCATTACTTATTTATTAAACAAAATTCCTATAAAATATATTTAAAATAGAAATTATAAGGAATTTAAGATTATGAAATTTGATAAATTTAATTTTATTAATGATAAAGAATTATTACGATTAACTGGAATAAAGCAAAGTACTTTTAATAAAATGTTAAATATTTTAAAAGAAGCTGAGTTAAAAAAGTTTAAAAGAGGTGGTAAAAATAATAAATTATCATTAGACTTCTTGCATTACTTATTTATTAAACAAAATTCCTATAAAATATATTTAAAATAGAAATTATAAGGAATTTAAGATTATGAAATTTGATAAATTTAATTTTATTAATGATAAAGAATTATTACGATTAACTGGAATAAAGCAAAGTACTTTTAATAAAATGTTAAATATTTTAAAAGAAGCTGAGTTAAAAAAGTTTAAAAGAGGTGGTAAAAATAATAAATTATCATTAGAAAATAGATTATTGATGACTTTATCATATTGACGAGAATATCGTACTTATTTTCATCTTGGTAAAAGTTTTGATATTAGTGAAGCTAGTTGTTATCGAAATATCAAGTGAATTGAAGATATTTTAATCAAACATCCTGATTTTCAACAACTTGCTGGTAAAAAAGCATTAATAAATGATTATTTTAATGATAAAACAATTATTATTGATGCTACAGAAACACCCATTCAACGCCCAAAAAAAGACAAAAACAATCTTATTCAGGAAAAAAGAAAAAATACACTATTAAAACACAAGTAATTATTGAAAAAGAAAGCAAAATAATTATTGCAACAAATTTTTCTCTCGGTAAAAAGCATGATTTTTGTTTATTTAAAGAATCAAAAATCCCAATTTTAAAAAATACTAAATTAATAGTTGATAATGGTTATCAAGGAATACAAAAAATTCATAGTAATGTTCTAATACCTAAGAAAAAAACAAAGAAAAACCCTTTAAATAAAGAACAAAAACATAATAATAAATTAATTTCAAAAATGAGAATTATTATTGAAAATATTTTTGCTATTCTTAAAAAATTTAAAATTATTACTGAAAAATATCGTAATCGTAGAAAACGATTTAGTTTAAGATTTAATTTAATTGCTTCAATTTATAATTTGCAATTATAGATAACATAAAATATTTATTTAAAATTAAATTTAAATAATAAAATAATTTTTTGTTGTGTCAAAATTTACACATTTAATAAAATCCATAAGTATTAACCTAATAAAAGTTAGAAATTACTATATAGTATTTTTTATTTACAAATTATTTGTAATTATTTTAATAAGTAATGCAAGAAGTCTATTCATAATAAAATGGAATTAGAACATATAAATCATCTTGATTAATCTTTCATTGTTCAAATTCTGGTTCATGATTTAATTCATATAGTGCTTGTAAAAGTGAAATTGGAAATATTTGTTGTTCGTTTTTAAAACAACCACAACAAATAAACCCACCAGCTGATCAATTTATTGTTTTAATATTCTTATTACTTTTACAAATACTACAATGGTTCAGTTGCAATTGTAATCCTAAAAGTTTTAACACTTTAAAAGTTAAAAAACTTTTCTGTTTTTTAACTTCATTTTTATCATTATTAATATTTTGTAAAATAACTAATAATTCATTAAAAATAATATTAGTATCCTCAGCAAGTTCACTACAAAGTTTAACTAAATAATTAGTTACCATTAAGCGTTCATAGTTACTATGAATATTAGGGAATGTTTCAAGAATAACTCCGGTTTTTAACCGATGCATTTTATTTTTACTATAAGCAAAAAATAATTCAAATTCACAATAATTAAATAATTGTAAAAATGCTTGATTTTTAGAAGTGATTTTTCGCACCCCAGGACAATAAATAGCAATAATGCCATTAATAGTATAAATATTAACAATGACATCAACCAATCGATAATCTTGTTTATTAACAATTATTCCCGAAATTTTTGTTGTCAATTCACTTTATTTCCTTTATTTTTTACCATAACCTAATTTTGCTAACATATTAGGACTATCTCTTCATTTTTTTATTACTTTAACGAATAATTCTAAATAAAATTGGGTTGCAAAAATTTCTTCTAATTCAATTCTTGCTTGGGAACCAATATTTTTAATCATTTTACCACCATTACCAATTAAAATTCCTTTTTGCGAATCTCTTTCAACAACAATAGTAGCGATTACACGAATAATTTTTTTTGTTCTTTCTTTTTTAAATTCCTCAATTAAAATCGCAACACCGTGTGGTACTTCTTGATGAGTTAATAAGAGAATTTTCTCACGAATAATTTCTTTAACAAAAAAATCTTCTTGTTGATCTTGAAACATATTTTTAGGAAAATACTGCGGTCCAAGCGGTAATATTATCATCAACTTATTTAATAAAAAACTAATATTAATATTTTTTAAACAACTAATACCAATAATTTCTTGAACATTAAATCGTTCATTTCATAATTTAATTTTTTGCTCTAATTGCTCAGAAGTAATTAAATCAATTTTTGTCAATCCTAAAAAAATTGGTACTTCTCGTTCCTGCAAAGACTTATATATATATTGATGTGTTAATGAAATTTCTTCATAACTATTAACTAATCATAAGATACCTTCAACACCTTTAGTACTTTGCATCGCCGCCCGATTTAAACTTTTTCCTAATTCATTAGTAGATTTATGAATTCCTGGACTATCAATAAAAATTATTTGATAATCATCGGTAGTCAAAATTCCTTGAATTCGATTTCTTGTTGTTTGCGGTTTATTACTAACAATAGCAATTTTTTTTAACATTAAAGTATTTAATAAAGTAGATTTGCCAACATTTGGTTCACCAATAATGGCAATAAAACCAGAACGAAAATTATTATTCATATCATTTTCACCATTTAATCGCAATGCCAATAAATACTAAGGGAAAGGTACTAGAAACTAAAATATTAATAATAAAATTTGTGTTGGATAAGATACTATTGTTAGCAATATTATTGATTAATAAACTACTCGGATATTTAAAAATTGATAAATAACTAAAAATCTTAAAAATTAAATTCTTATCAAAATTTAAATTTGATAAAAATACGCCACTAAAAAGCATCATTGGTAAAAATAAAGCATTAGAAATTAACATATGTTGTTTTTGAGTTTTAAAAAATGTTGCTAATAAAACTCCAAAACTAATACTAATAATAATAGAAAATATTAAATAACCAATAACTGGTAAATTAATAAAACTTAAAAGTTCACTAATATTAAATTGACGTCCAAAAATAATGATAGTTCAAAATAATGTTATTAAAATTGTAAACAAACTTAAAATACAACCAAATAAAATAACAGTTAAGAAAAAAGTTCTGGGTTTCATATTAATTGTTCCAAAATGTTTAATAATTATTGAATTACGAAATTCAACAATTGTTCCTGAAATAATTTGAAACCCAATAATCATTACTTGAATCATTAATGCCCCCACAATCATATTTTTTATTTTGCTTAATAAAAATTCATCATCAACATTAGGTAATTCACTGGAAAAAATAACGAAATCAATTATTAATATCATTAAAGGAAAAAAAATTAAATAACTAATGGCCATATATCCGCGAGAATAATAACGAATTAAAAGTTTAAAAAAACTTTTAAATAATCTTTTTTCTGTCAGCAAACTATTGAACATTATTTTTTTTCCTTTCATTATCAATCATTAAAAAAGAATTATTATTATTATTATTATTTTTATCTTGTTCTTTATAAAATTTAAATTTTACCCTTGTATATTCAGCAACTGTACCATATTGTTCAATAACTTCTTTAACAGTAATTTGTTCTTTAATTAAACCATTATGTAAAAAAATGATTTTTTCACAAAACTTTTCTACTTCGCTCATAATATGAGTTACTAAAATCATCGTTACATTTTTCTTAACAATATTTTCTTCTAAAAATTCAAAAATATCTTCACGCACTTCAATATCTAAACCTGTTGATACTTCATCTAAAATAATTAATTGCGGTTTATGAATAACTGCTAATAAAATATTTAATCTTTGTTGTTGACCTCCAGATAAAGAATTAATTTGTTTTTTCTTAATATCATCTAGTTGATATGTTTTTAATAAATTTTCTAAATCATCATAATGATATTTAATATTAAAAGTTTCTAAGTAATATTGAATCATATCTAAAATAGTAATACCAATCGGATATTTAGAATCTTGAAACTGAATCCCAATAACTAATTCTGACTTTTTTCAAACTACTCCTGCCGTTGGCTTTCTTATTCCCGCAATAATTTCTGAAATTGTTGATTTGCCACTACCATTAGCACCGATCAAACCAATTCGCTCGCCACAATAAATTTGTAAATTAATATCTTGTAAAGCTCATTTTTGACGATATTTTTTACTTAAATTTTTTATGTCAACTAATAATAAATTACTATTTGTTTCCTTCATAAAATTATGCTCCATTACTATAGTTTATCCTAATGTTATTTAGTTAATTGATTTAAAACGATTAGGTAATAATTGTTCATTTTTAAATGTATTAACTATTTCTGCTTCATTATAAATATAAACCTGACAATTTGCCGTTAATAATTCGCTCATTACTTGTCGACAACTACCGCAAGGAGTTATTCCTGTTTTTGTATAAAGATGAATAGCAATTAAATCTTCTTTTGTAAAACCTTGCGTATAGGCTTGCATCAAGGCTACTCTTTCAGCACAAATAGTTTCACCATAAGCAATATTTTCAACATTAACGCCTTTAATTATTATATCATTCTTTATTTGTAATATTGCTGCTACTTGAAACTTTGAATATGGACTATAAGAATTATTACTTAACTCTTTTAATATTTTTAAATAATCTTTTTCCATAATTTCTCCTCTATTTATTTCTAGTAATTTTTAACTTTGTTAATACTTCATCTTGTAAAGCAAACATGATATCTTCTTCTGATTTAGTTTGATGATCATATCCCAATAAATGTAACAAAGCGTGTAAAAATAAGAACGATAATTCTCGCAATAAACTATGTTCATATTTATCGGCTTGTTCTTGTGCTAATTCAAAACAAATAAAAATATCACCTAAAATTCGCATATTAATCATCGCATAAAGCTTTTGATTATCTGGTTCAACGGGAAAAGATAGCACATCAGCAACATAATTTTTTTGCCGATAAGTTTGATTTAATTTTAAACTCATTTCTTTACTAATAATGTTTAACGATAATTCTAAAGCATCATCAATATTTAACATATCAGTTATTGTATTTAAAATTTTATGTCACGAGTCAGTATAAAATATGACATCAAATTCAGTATTATTAATGATATCAAAATTATTTTTCATATCTTACCTCACTAATTAAATTATATCAAATTAATTCAGTTTTAAAATATTAGACTTGGTACATAACCCTCAATTTTATCTACTATTTTGATAATATTATTTCCTAGGTGAAGTACAAATGTTAGATAAATACAAAGACGAAAATGAATTTTATAGTCTAATAGGCATAAAATATAAAACTTTCATGAAAATGGTAGAAATTTTAAAAGAAGCTGAAGCTAAACAAAAACAAATTAGTGGTAGACCAAATAAATTATCAATAGAGCAAAGATTACTTATGACTTTAGAATACTGAAAAGAATATAGTACATATCGTATTATTGCAAAAAAATATAATAGACTTCTTGCATTACTTATTTATTAAACAAAATTCCTATAAAATATATTTAAAATAGAAATTATAAGGAATTTAAGATTATGAAATTTGATAAATTTAATTTTATTAATGATAAAGAATTATTACGATTAACTGGAATAAAGCAAAGTACTTTTAATAAAATGTTAAATATTTTAAAAGAAGCTGAGTTAAAAAAGTTTAAAAGAGGTGGTAAAAATAATAAATTATCATTAGAAAATAGATTATTGATGACTTTATCATATTGACGAGAATATCGTACTTATTTTCATCTTGGTAAAAGTTTTGATATTAGTGAAGCTAGTTGTTATCGAAATATCAAGTGAATTGAAGATATTTTAATCAAACATCCTGATTTTCAACAACTTGCTGGTAAAAAAGCATTAATAAATGATTATTTTAATGATAAAACAATTATTATTGATGCTACAGAAACACCCATTCAACGCCCAAAAAAAGACAAAAACAATCTTATTCAGGAAAAAAGAAAAAACACACTATTAAAACACAAGTAATTATTGAAAAAGAAAGCAAAATAATTATTGCAACAAATTTTTCTCTCGGTAAAAAGCATGATTTTTGTTTATTTAAAGAATCAAAAATCCCAATTTTAAAAAATACTAAATTAATAGTTGATAATGGTTATCAAGGAATACAAAAAATTCATAGTAATGTTCTAATACCTAAGAAAAAAACAAAGAAAAACCCTTTAAATAAAGAACAAAAACATAATAATAAATTAATTTCAAAAATGAGAATTATTATTGAAAATATTTTTGCTATTCTTAAAAAATTTAAAATTATTACTGAAAAATATCGTAATCGTAGAAAACGATTTAGTTTAAGATTTAATTTAATTGCTTCAATTTATAATTTGCAATTATAGATAACATAAAATATTTATTTAAAATTAAATTTAAATAAATAATTTTTTGTTGTGTCAAAATTTACACATTTAATAAAATCCATAAGTATTAACCTAATAAAAGTTAGAAATTACTATATAGTATTTTTTATTTACAAATAATTTGTAATTATTTTAATAAGTAATGCAAGAAGTCTAATATTAGTCATGTTAGTTGTATTCGTAATATCTTTTGAGTTGAAAATACTCTAATAAAAAATAGTCACTTTCATATACCTGGCAAAAAGATATTATTGGAAAATAAGGGTACTAATAATAATTTATTAGCAATTGATGCTACAGAAATTCCAATTGAAAGAATTAAAAAAACTAAAATTATTATTTTCTAGTAAGAAAAGGCAACATTCATTAAAATCGCAAATAATTATTGATTTATTTAACAATAGACTTCTTGCATTACTTATTTATTAAACAAAATTCCTATAAAATATATTTAAAATAGAAATTATAAGGAATTTAAGATTATGAAATTTGATAAATTTAATTTTATTAATGATAAAGAATTATTACGATTAACTGGAATAAAGCAAAGTACTTTTAATAAAATGTTAAATATTTTAAAAGAAGCTGAGTTAAAAAAGTTTAAAAGAGGTGGTAAAAATAATAAATTATCATTAGAAAATAGATTATTGATGACTTTATCATATTGACGAGAATATCGTACTTATTTTCATCTTGGTAAAAGTTTTGATATTAGTGAAGCTAGTTGTTATCGAAATATCAAGTGAATTGAAGATATTTTAATCAAACATCCTGATTTTCAACAACTTGCTGGTAAAAAAGCATTAATAAATGATTATTTTAATGATAAAACAATTATTATTGATGCTACAGAAACACCCATTCAACGCCCAAAAAAGACAAAAACAATCTTATTCAGGAAAAAAGAAAAAACACACTATTAAAACACAAGTAATTATTGAAAAAGAAAGCAAAATAATTATTGCAACAAATTTTTCTCTCGGTAAAAAGCATGATTTTTGTTTATTTAAAGAATCAAAAATCCCAATTTTAAAAAATACTAAATTAATAGTTGATAATGGTTATCAAGGAATACAAAAAATTCATAGTAATGTTCTAATACCTAAGAAAAAAACAAAGAAAAACCCTTTAAATAAAGAACAAAAACATAATAATAAATTAATTTCAAAAATGAGAATTATTATTGAAAATATTTTTGCTATTCTTAAAAAATTTAAAATTATTACTGAAAAATATCGTAATCGTAGAAAACGATTTAGTTTAAGATTTAATTTAATTGCTTCAATTTATAATTTGCAATTATAGATAACATAAAATATTTATTTAAAATTAAATTTAAATAATAAAATAATTTTTTGTTGTGTCAAAATTTACACATTTAATAAAATCCATAAGTATTAACCTAATAAAAGTTAGAAATTACTATATAGTATTTTTTATTTACAAATAATTTGTAATTATTTTAATAAGTAATGCAAGAAGTCTAATAAAATTATTTCAGTAGATTTTTGTTATGGCAGTATTCATGATTATAAGTTATTTTTAAAATCAAATACACTTATAAATCCAAAATTAGAATTAATTGCTGATTCAGGATATCAAGGTTTGCAAAATGTTCATAAAAATACATTATTGCCAATTAAAAAGAGTAAAAATAATCCTTTAAATCCAGATAAAAAGGAATATAATAGCTTTTTAAATAAAGTTAGAATTGCCATTGAACATGTTTTTGCTAGATTAAAAAGATTTAAAATACTAGTTTATCGTTATCGCAATAAGATTAGAAGATTTGGATTACGATTTAACTTAATTTCAGGAATATATAATTTTGAATTAAGCTAGTTATAGTTATGTACCAAGTCTATTGTAATAACTTTTATTATTATAACAAATGTTTTATTAATAAGCATTGCTATTTCTTAAATTAACAAGAAATCATAGGAATAAACAAAAATACTAAGAATTTTGAAATTCTTAGTATTTTCTAAATTAATTAACTAAATTAACTTTTAATAATTTTTGGTAACTCTAACATAAAATATTGATTTAATATTTCTCATCCATAAGTTCGTAAATGCTTTGGAGTTAACATTCAATAGGCAAAAGCCTCACCAAATCACTCTTCAATTCAAGTAGACTCTAACGGATGGAAAATATGATAATTACTGGGAACTAAAATTCACGAAAATAACATTTGCGATAAATAATTATTAAAATTTATTTTTTTATTTAATCATTCTCAAAGGTGAATGCGGATGCATAAAGTTTTCTTAGGTGGGAAAAGGTTTGAATAAGTATTAAGGACAGTCAGCAATGATTGTCTTTTTATTTTATAAGGTGTTAAAATTTGTTCTTTGAAAATTAAATACAAGTGAATTAATAATGTTGGTATGTATTAAAGCACGATAAATTGTGGGTGGTCGCCATAACCGAAAGAAACTTTACCAGTTAATAGATAACACCCTATTAGCTATAGCAATTTGTTTCGTTTTGCAATAAAAAAATGAATGGGTGGATTTCCTAAAAATATACACGCTATTAAATTAGTTCCAAGGGCAACGATAATGTCCTTAAAATTAAGGCATTTAATAAAACCCTAATTGCTGGAAATAACTATTTACAATTATTACACGGTGAAAATGAAATATGAAAATATGACACCACAAAAGCTAACAATTATTACCTAATTAAGTACCTTTTTGGAACCTTAAATTACCTCAATGTTAAATTTAGTTTTCTACGATATGACCCCGATTTACGAAATGATATTTACCTATATTTTAAAAACAACATCCCTAATATTAACAATAACAATTATAAAAATATTTTTGAGGAAATCTATGAAATACTTGGTAACTTCTTTGCCAGTTTATTTTATGCTACTTTTGACATGGACGAAAAAACTCATACCGAAATTGATTTTAAGGGTGTGGATAATTACAACAAAGATTATTTTATTCAAATCGGTTTCTTTTATCGCTCATTAATTACCTTTTATCCTAAAAAATATTTAATCAATGTTACTGGTAATTCAGAATTATTACTAAGAAGTTATTTCTTTACTTTTGACAAAAAATGCACCAAGAAAATTACAATGCTATTAACAACACCAATAACATTTATCAAATTGATTTTAATGTTCTTAAATCTTACGACAATAAACTGATTAAATTGTCAGCAAGTAACACTGCTAATAGTATTAATTAATTATCTTAACACCGACATTGATATTCGATATGGTATTAATATTTTTACCTTAACTTTTCCACTTTATCATAATGGAAACAACTCTAACTACAATTTTAAAATCTATGACTTTAATGTATTAAATTCCACTGCCTTTATTCCTAACGGTTCAATAAATTCAGAATGAGACGACCTAATTCCACCAGCAAATTGTAAATATTCCGGACGATGAATACCTACTTTTAACGATATTGGCTGTGCCATTCAAAATGCTGGTATTAAAATGCTAAACTGAATGTTGACAGCCTCACAAATTATTACCATTTTACGACCATTAGCAATTATTGCAAAAGCAACAGTTAACTTTTCAACCGCCATTTTTCCGGTTTTTAAAACAGTACCTGCCTTTTATTACACCTTTCAATTTTTAATCGGTTTTGCCATTTTCCTAATAATTTTAAGGATTTTCATGTAAAATGCTATAATAGACTTCTTGCATTACTTATTTATTAAACAAAATTCCTATAAAATATATTTAAAATAGAAATTATAAGGAATTTAAGATTATGAAATTTGATAAATTTAATTTTATTAATGATAAAGAATTATTACGATTAACTGGAATAAAGCAAAGTACTTTTAATAAAATGTTAAATATTTTAAAAGAAGCTGAGTTAAAAAAGTTTAAAAGAGGTGGTAAAAATAATAAATTATCATTAGAAAATAGATTATTGATGACTTTATCATATTGACGAGAATATCGTACTTATTTTCATCTTGGTAAAAGTTTTGATATTAGTGAAGCTAGTTGTTATCGAAATATCAAGTGAATTGAAGATATTTTAATCAAACATCCTGATTTTCAACAACTTGCTGGTAAAAAAGCATTAATAAATGATTATTTTAATGAGCTGAATTATACTTGTAAGTGCAAGTAAATAAAATTGCAAAAAATCTCATATAAAAATTTCATGATGCTAAGTTTATTTTAGAAAAAACAAAGCAAGGAGTTTTTATATGGGTTACAAACATCTTGGCATATATGAAAGAATTTATATTGAGAATCAATTGAAGTTTAAAGTAAAAATTAGTGAAATAGCTAAAAATCTTAATCGAAGTATTAGTACTATTATTCGAGAAGTCAATAGAAATAAAGATAGTAATCATTATTTTTCATTAATTGCACAAAATAAAGCAGAAAACAGAAAACAATCACATGTTTATTTTCATAAGTTTAAAAATAGAGAATTAGTAAAATATGTACAACAAAAATTACTATTAGGTTGATCGCCTGAACAAATTTATGGCAGAATTAAAAATTTTCATAAAGAATGAATTATTAGTTTTAAAACAATTTACAATTGAATTTATTCTGGATTACTTGAAAAAGTTACTAATAAAAATTTAAGAAGAAAAGGTAAGAAACGAAAATCTCAAGAAAATCGCGGTAAATTTAATGGTAAATCAATTAAAGAACGAAATATTAATGTTAATAATCGTATAACTGTTGGTCATTGAGAAGGTGATACTGTAGTATCATCACGAGGTAAAAGTAAATCATGTTTAATAACTTTAGTTGAAAGAACATCAAGATTTACTTTAGCAATGTTAGTTGAAAATAGAACTACTAAAGTTATTAACGAAAACATTAGCCATTATTTATCAATTCTTCCAAATAATCTTGTTAAGACTATAACATTTGATAGGGGTAAAGAATTTTCTAATTGACAACAACTTGAAAAAAATTTAAATGTGAAAATTTATTTTGCTAATGCGTATTCGCCTTGACAAAGAGGTACTAATGAAAATACTAATGGTTTAATTAGAGAAAAATTTCCTAAAAAATTTAATTTTTCAAATACTACTAAAAATGCAGTTCATAAATTTATATTGTCTTTAAACCAAAGACCAAGAAAAATACTAAATTATCTTTCACCAATCGAATATTTGGTTAGAAAAATAATTTAGTTGCACTTAACTTTACAATTTGGCATTTTAATAATACAAAATATGGTATGATGAAATCAATTAAGAGAAGCATAGTCTAATAACTGTGTGTGATTTACAACCCCTTAAATAAGTTGTATTGACATTTAAAGAAGTAATTTATATAATAAGTAAAGGCAATTAAATCACAGCCTTTAAACATAATTAAGTTGCAAATAGATTGCTTAATCTTTTACTTTAAGTAGCCTTTGCTGCGATGGCGAATAGTAATCTATCTTAATTAGAGTTTAATTTAAACTCACTGATTTTATAATGTCAAATATTGATAAGGAAGTTTTTATTATGTCAAGATATACAGGCGCTATTTTTAGAATTGCAAGAAGAGTTGGGTTTTCAATTTTAGAAACTGGAAAAGAGTTTTCTAAAGGAAAAAAAAGAACAACTGCTCCAGGACAACATGGAGCAAGGAGAAGAAAATTATCTAACTATGGTTTACAACAACAAGAAAAACAAAAAGTAAGATATATGTATGGTTTAAATGAAAAACAATTTCGAAATACATTTTTAAAAGCTAAAAAAATGAGTGGTGTTACAGGAACTAACTTTTTAATTTTATTAGAATCTCGTTTAGATAACATTGTTTATCGTTTAGGTTTAGCAACAACAAGAAGTGCGGCCCGCCAATTAGTTAATCATAGTCATATATTAGTAAATAATAAGAAAGTTAATATCCCTTCTTATCATGTATCAGTTAATGATAAGATTACAATTAAAGAACATTCTAAGAAACATCCAAAAGTGTTAGAAGCAGTTGAATTAAATGCTGGAACATTAGAATTTGTTAGTTTTGATCGCAAAAACATTGTTGGAACTTACCTTCGTTATCCTGAAAGAAATGAATTAAGTTCTGAAATTAATGAATCTTTAATTGTTGAATGATATAACCGTATTATTTAATATTAAATTAAGTATAATTATTAAAGATAAGTAAAAAGACTTAGAGGATTATCACTCTAAGTCTTTTTACTATTTAAAACTATAAAGGATTTTCTTTTTCTCTTTGCTTTTGTTCTGACATTTCTTCACTTTTAAAAGTATATTCTGATAAATTTGGTAAAGCATAACCCACTTCTTGTTTTGTTTTTATTTCAGTATTAGTATTCATCATAACCCCTGATGTTCCTGCCTCGTCTCAATCTCTTTGTGAAATTTCACTAACTTTAAATTTTTTAGGATTTTTATTATCTGCTACAAATTCTATTTTTTGTTTGTGATCTCTTTTATGATTAAATAAAACTTTTTGTTGTTGCTGAATATTTTTTTCTATTGAACATATATTAGAATCATTTTTATTAATATTCCTATTAATTTGTTCTCACATTAAATTTCTTATTTCAAAATTATTAAAATATTCTCCAAGTTCAAATGATGTTGCCCCATTTAACCCTCTAATATTAATATTAGCATTTGCTTCTAAGAGAATAGTAGTTGTTATGACATCACTATTATAAACTGCTCAGTGTAACGGCGTATCAAGATTATTATTTCTAATATCAACATCAGTCCGATTTCTTAATAAAAAAATTGCTGTTGTAATCGCACCAGTAATTATTGTAATATGCAATGGAGCTCCAATATTATTAATAACATTGGCATTAGCTCCTTCACTAATTAATAATTGCATTGCTGAAATATTATTTACAAATGTCGCTTCATGAATTGGCATACTACCCATCATATTAGCAGTATTTACATTAACACCTTTTTGAATTAACACTTGCATAAATGTTAATCCTGCAAAATTGCGACTTGCAATATGTAAAGGCGTATCAAGATTATTAAATAAAATATCTGGATTTGCACCTCTTTCAATAAATAATTGTGCTAATCCAAAGTCATTTTCATTTAATGCTAAATGTAGGGGGGTATCACCACTAGAAGTAGAACAATTAACATCAGCACCAAACTCAATAGACTTCTTGCATTACTTATTAAAATAATTACAAATTATTTGTAAATAAAAAATACTATATAGTAATTTCTAACTTTTATTAGGTTAATACTTATGGATTTTATTAAATGTGTAAATTTTGACACAACAAAAAATTATTTTATTATTTAAATTTAATTTTAAATAAATATTTTATGTTATCTATAATTGCAAATTATAAATTGAAGCAATTAAATTAAATCTTAAACTAAATCGTTTTCTACGATTACGATATTTTTCAGTAATAATTTTAAATTTTTTAAAAATAGCAAAAATATTTTCAATAATAATTCTCATTTTTGAAATTAATTTATTATTATGTTTTTGTTCTTTATTTAAAGGGTTTTTCTTTGTTTTTTTCTTAGGTATTAGAACATTACTATGAATTTTTTGTATTCCTTGATAACCATTATCAACTATTAATTTAGTATTTTTTAAAATTGGGATTTTTGATTCTTTAAATAAACAAAAATCATGCTTTTTACCGAGAGAAAAATTTGTTGCAATAATTATTTTGCTTTCTTTTTCAATAATTACTTGTGTTTTAATAGTGTGTTTTTTCTTTTTTCCTGAATAAGATTGTTTTTGTCTTTTTTTGGGCGTTGAATGGGTGTTTCTGTAGCATCAATAATAATTGTTTTATCATTAAAATAATCATTTATTAATGCTTTTTTACCAGCAAGTTGTTGAAAATCAGGATGTTTGATTAAAATATCTTCAATTCACTTGATATTTCGATAACAACTAGCTTCACTAATATCAAAACTTTTACCAAGATGAAAATAAGTACGATATTCTCGTCAATATGATAAAGTCATCAATAATCTATTTTCTAATGATAATTTATTATTTTTACCACCTCTTTTAAACTTTTTTAACTCAGCTTCTTTTAAAATATTTAACATTTTATTAAAAGTACTTTGCTTTATTCCAGTTAATCGTAATAATTCTTTATCATTAATAAAATTAAATTTATCAAATTTCATAATCTTAAATTCCTTATAATTTCTATTTTAAATATATTTTATAGGAATTTTGTTTAATAAATAAGTAATGCAAGAAGTCTATTGCTTTGAAGAAGTAAAACAATCAGTTAATTATATTATTTAATTACTAAACTAACCCGACCTTTCTTGTTATTGTCATTTTTATTCACCACTATTTTATCATATTAATTGAATTTTTACACAATAAAAAATTATTAATTATTATTAAATTTTCACTAATATATATTAATTTTATATTTTTACTTACTTAAATCTATTATATTTATTTGTTACAGCATTACCTTTATAATTAATTCAACTATCATCATTTTTATTATTATATTTATTTCATAATGAACTTTTATATATTTCTTTTCTGATTTCTATTTCTGAATTAATATTTTCATTAATGTAATGTAATACATTTAATTTGTTTAAATTTGCCATTCTTAAATGTAATAAGTTATTTAAATTCTTATGATTATATATTTTTGCCCCATATCCTAATTGTTGTTTTATTAAATGTGATACATCACTTTCGATGCTACATTGCATTACTTATTAAAATAATTACAAATTATTTGTAAATGCTGAATTATACTTGTAAGTGCAAGTAAATAAAATTGCAAAAAATCTCATATAAAAATTTCATGATGCTAAGTTTATTTTAGAAAAAACAAAGCAAGGAGTTTTTATATGGGTTACAAACATCTTGGCATATATGAAAGAATTTATATTGAGAATCAATTGAAGTTTAAAGTAAAAATTAGTGAAATAGCTAAAAATCTTAATCGAAGTATTAGTACTATTATTCGAGAAGTCAATAGAAATAAAGATAGTAATCATTATTTTTCATTAATTGCACAAAATAAAGCAGAAAACAGAAAACAATCACATGTTTATTTTCATAAGTTTAAAAATAGAGAATTAGTAAAATATGTACAACAAAAATTACTATTAGGTTGATCGCCTGAACAAATTTATGGCAGAATTAAAAATTTTCATAAAGAATGAATTATTAGTTTTAAAACAATTTACAATTGAATTTATTCTGGATTACTTGAAAAAGTTACTAATAAAAATTTAAGAAGAAAAGATAAGAAACGAAAATCTCAAGAAAATCGCGGTAAATTTAATGGTAAATCAATTAAAGAACGAAATATTAATGTTAATAATCGTATAACTGTTGGTCATTGAGAAGGTGATACTGTAGTATCATCACGAGGTAAAAGTAAATCATGTTTAATAACTTTAGTTGAAAGAACATCAAGATTTACTTTAGCAATGTTAGTTGAAAATAGAACTACTAAAGTTGTTAACGAAAACATTAGCCATTATTTATCAATTCTTCCAAATAATCTTGTTAAGACTATAACATTTGATAGGGGTAAAGAATTTTCTAATTGACAACAACTTGAAAAAAATTTAAATGTGAAAATTTATTTTGCTAATGCGTATTCGCCTTGACAAAGAGGTACTAATGAAAATACTAATGGTTTAATTAGAGAAAAATTTCCTAAAAAATTTAATTTTTCAAATACTACTAAAAATGCAGTTCATAAATTTATATTGTCTTTAAACCAAAGACCAAGAAAAATACTAAATTATCTTTCACCAATCGAATATTTGGTTAGAAAAATAATTTAGTTGCACTTAACTTTACAATTTGGCAAACAAAAATCATGCTTTTTACCGAGAGAAAAATTTGTTGCAATAATTATTTTGCTTTCTTTTTCAATAATTACTTGTGTTTTAATAGTGTGTTTTTTCTTTTTTCCTGAATAAGATTGTTTTTGTCTTTTTTTGGGCGTTGAATGGGTGTTTCTGTAGCATCAATAATAATTGTTTTATCATTAAAATAATCATTTATTAATGCTTTTTTACCAGCAAGTTGTTGAAAATCAGGATGTTTGATTAAAATATCTTTAATTCACTTGATATTTCGATAACAACTAGCTTCACTAATATCAAAACTTTTACCAAGATGAAAATAAGTACGATATTCTCGTCAATATGATAAAGTCATCAATAATCTATTTTCTAATGATAATTTATTATTTTTACCACCTCTTTTAAACTTTTTTAACTCAGCTTCTTTTAAAATATTTAACATTTTATTAAAAGTACTTTGCTTTATTCCAGTTAATCGTAATAATTCTTTATCATTAATAAAATTAAATTTATCAAATTTCATAATCTTAAATTCCTTATAATTTCTATTTTAAATATATTTTATAGGAATTTTGTTTAATAAATAAGTAATGCAAGAAGTCTATTGATTTATTTATTAGTTTAGTGTGGCATACATTAACGATATTATTTTTTGGGATTAATCCAGTACAGTGATGAAAATTTGCTTGGAAACCGGTTATTCAAGGTTTTGCAACGAAATCCTTTCAAGCAACAATTCCTATATCAATAGATGCCTTAAAAGATGATATGAAAATTAAAGAAGAAGCCGTAAACTTAGTATTACCGTTATCCTCAACGATGGGATTAACTGGATGTGCTGGTGTTTGTTCAAGCTGGTGTCGTTTTAATGTTTGTTTATAACGGCGCTAGTAGTATTAATAGTCAATATTCAGTATGGATTTGATTTTTAATGGGATTAATTGTTACCGTTATTACTTCATTAGGAATTGCTGGTGTTCCTGGTACAGCACCATTAGTTACTGCTGGTGTTTTATCGGGGTTGGGATTTCCTGCTATGATACTATATATACTTATTTGGGAGCATTAGATGGTATTCTTGATATGGGAAGGACGGTGGTTAATGTTGCTGGTGGTTTACAAGCAACAACAATTGTGGCTTGTATGCAAAATAAAATTGCTGAACCGCAACTAATTCTTTTTAATTATCGTAAAAAAATCGTCAAAAAAATAAAAATAAAATTCACTAAACGATATTTTTTTCTCAAAACACACCTAACGGTGTGTTTTTATTTACCACTTATATTAATTATAGGCGGTTTTAATTAAGAAAAAGAAAATAAAAGATAGTTTAGCAATTAATAATTGAATGCGTTTTCATATTGTGAAAAGTGAAGGCAATTCAGCAATATTTATAATGTAATTGCTATTATTTCTTATAAGGAAATGGTTAATTTCTAATAATATTATTTGAGGGGGGAAAAAAGCAAGTGGAAATTAATAAAATTATTTCACAAATTAAAGGTTATGTACCAAGTCTAAAGAAAAAATGCAAAAAAATATTACAACAGATAACTTTTTTATAAAAAAGTTATAACTATTTCAAATGAGTATGTAACTACTCAAAATAAGCACAGCATTAGTAGAGCTCATGGACAGTCTAAAATAAAATTTAGTAATATAGAGTTTGATGAGATTTTTGGTTCGCAAAGTAAAGGCAATATCTTGTTTTCTAAGAATAATATGATAAATTTTCTAAAAAATTTAAAAATGCGTTGAAAATATATATTAGACTTGGTACATAACTATAACTAGCTTAATTCAAAATTATATATTCTTGAAATTAAGTTAAATCGTAATCCAAATCTTCTAATTCTTATTGCGATAACGATAAACTAGTATTTTAAATCTTTTTAATCTAGCAAAAACATGTTCAATGGCAATTCTAACTTTACTTAAAAAGCTATTATATTCCTTTTTATCTGGATTTAAAGGATTATTTTTACTCTTTTTAATTGGCAATAATGTATTTTTATGAACATTTTGCAAACCTTGATATCCTGAATCAGCAATTAATTCTAATTTTGGATTTATAAGTGTATTTGATTTTAAAAATAACTTATAATCATGAATACTGCCATAACAAAAATCTACTGAAATAATTTTATTGGCCAAATTGTAAAGTTAAGTGCAACTAAATTATTTTTCTAACCAAATATTCGATTGGTGAAAGATAATTTAGTATTTTTCTTGGTCTTTGGTTTAAAGACAATATAAATTTATGAACTGCATTTTTAGTAGTATTTGAAAAATTAAATTTTTTAGGAAATTTTTCTCTAATTAAACCATTAGTATTTTCATTAGTACCTCTTTGTCAAGGCGAATACGCATTAGCAAAATAAATTTTCACATTTAAATTTTTTTCAAGTTGTTGTCAATTAGAAAATTCTTTACCCCTATCAAATGTTATAGTCTTAACAAGATTATTTGGAAGAATTGATAAATAATGGCTAATGTTTTCGTTAACAACTTTAGTAGTTCTATTTTCAACTAACATTGCTAAAGTAAATCTTGATGTTCTTTCAACTAAAGTTATTAAACATGATTTACTTTTACCTCGTGATGATACTACAGTATCACCTTCTCAATGACCAACAGTTATACGATTATTAACATTAATATTTCGTTCTTTAATTGATTTACCATTAAATTTACCGCGATTTTCTTGAGATTTTCGTTTCTTACCTTTTCTTCTTAAATTTTTATTAGTAACTTTTTCAAGTAATCCAGAATAAATTCAATTGTAAATTGTTTTAAAACTAATAATTCATTCTTTATGAAAATTTTTAATTCTGCCATAAATTTGTTCAGGCGATCAACCTAATAGTAATTTTTGTTGTACATATTTTACTAATTCTCTATTTTTAAACTTATGAAAATAAACATGTGATTGTTTTCTGTTTTCTGCTTTATTTTGTGCAATTAATGAAAAATAATGATTACTATCTTTATTTCTATTGACTTCTCGAATAATAGTACTAATACTTCGATTAAGATTTTTAGCTATTTCACTAATTTTTACTTTAAACTTCAATTGATTCTCAATATAAATTCTTTCATATATGCCAAGATGTTTGTAACCCATATAAAAACTCCTTGCTTTGTTTTTTCTAAAATAAACTTAGCATCATGAAATTTTTATATGAGATTTTTTGCAATTTTATTTACTTGCACTTACAAGTATAATTCAGCATTGTTAAATAAATCAATAATTATTTGTGATTTTAATGAATGTTGCCTTTTCTTACCAGAAAATAATAATTTTAGTTTTTTTAATTCTTTCAATTGGAATTTCTGAAGCATCAATTGCTAATAAATTATTATTATTATTAGTACCCTTATTTTCCAATAATATCTTTTTAATAATACGATATGTACTATATTCTTTTCAGTATTCTAAAGTCATAAGTAATTTTTGCTCTATTGATAATTTATTTGGTCTACCACCAATTTGTTTTTGTTTAGCTTCAGCTTCTTTTAAAATTTCTACCATTTTCATGAAAGTGAATTTTATAGTTTGGTAGGTGCAAAATGTTATAGTTATGTACCAAGTCTAATGTATTTTAAGGACAATCTTGAATTATTAAAATTTATTTATGAAAAAACTGGTATATGAAACACCACCGAATTTGAAAAAATAAAATTAAAGCATAAATTATCTTAGACTGAAAAATATAAACACAAAAAGCGAGCAATAATTTATCATTGATATAAGTTATTTTTCATCTAACTATTCTGCATAAGGAGAAAGGAGAGAATAAAATGAACAAGTGTAAGGACTGCAAATGTTCTTGTTCTGAGAGACATAACTGCAAAGATTGTAAGAAAGACAGTACTAGTAAACATAGTTGCTAACAAATTAAGACAATAAATAAATAAAAAATAGGTCTCTAACAAAGGAATTTTGTTAGAGACCTATTTTGCTATATATCTAGTTTTCCATTACAATGACATCATACACATGGGGTATTTGTTGTAATGATGACAGTAATTGTTGAAGAAGAACTTTGTTAGCAATTTTAATAACAAGATTAATACTGTATTTATTATCCGAACTTGTTTCAATATGAATTTGTTGAATCGAAGCATTTAAATTAGCAAGAATATGTGTAATATTAGCCATTAAACCATCACGGTCATAACAAATTACTTTAATATTACTATAATATTGATCGCGCTTAACGATATTTTCATTCCACCACACTTCCAGAAGTCGCCCTTGTCGTTCTTCTGGAAGAATATTGTGGCATTTAACTCGATGCACGCGAATCCCACCAAGTTTACTAACATATCCCGTAATTGGTTCTAACGGCACTGGCATACAACAATGAGCTAAAGTTGCTTTAATATTATCAGCACCTTTAACAATAATGTCGTCTTTTAAGTTAATTTTTTCAACTTTTTTTTCTTGAAGATGATTTAAATAAGTATTAGGACTAGTTTCATTACTTGCTAATAAAAGATTAATCGCATCATCAAGTTGATATTTCTTATTGGCAACATCTAAATAAAAATCTTCTAAAGTATGATATTTTAATTGCTTTAAGCGATGCATTAGTTCTTTTTGGGAAACTAACTTTCATTTTAATTTCCGCTGCGTTAAAGCATCATCAATCGCTTTTTTAATATTTTTAATTTTTTTAAGATTTTTAGATTCATTATCCTTATGAGTTTCATCAAATTCTTGCTCTTGTTTTTTTAAAAATCTTTTAATTTTATGCAATGCATAACTAGTTTTAGCAATAACTAGTCAGTCACGGGATGGTCGCATATTTTTACTAGTTTTAATTTCCACAACATCACCAGATTTTAAAACAGTACTAATAGAAACATAGTTACCATTAATTTTACCACCAGTAGTTTTCTCGCCAATATCAGTATGAACTTTATATGCAAAATCTAAAATTGTTGACCCAAAAGGCAAAGTAATAACTTTACCATTAGGAGTTAAAACATAAATTAAAGAAGTAAAAATATCACTCTTAACTGCTAACTCCATATTTGATTTTTCATTACTTTCTAATTCTTCATTATTAATATTTTCTAAATCTAAAATCCGATTAAAAATATCTAATCGCTCATCAATATCAGCTTGGCGTTTTTTAGTATTATAGATTTCGCCCTCTTTATACTTTCAATGCGACGCCGCCCCATAAGTTGCCTTTTCATCCATATCAACAGTTCGAATTTGAATCTCATAAATTATTGAATCTTGAATAACTGTTGTATGTAATGACTGATATAAATTATATTTAGGCGTTGCAATATAGTCCTTAAATCTTCCTGGTAAAGGCGGAAATTGTTGATGTAAATAACCTAAAATCGTATAACATTCATCAATCGTATTAGTAATAATTCTTATCGCTAATAAATCATGAATATCTTCAAATTTACGCCCAAAATAATACATCTTACGATAAATTGAATAAATACTTTTGCTACGACCAGAAATTGTTGCTTTAATATTCTTACTACTTAATAATGACTTAATATTGTTCATCATTACTGCCATTAATGATTCTAAATGTTCTTTTTCCAAATCAACATTGCGAGAAATTCTTTTATACTCAACAGGATTTAAAATTGCAAAAGACAAGTCTTCTAAAAGACTTTTTACTTGTCGCATCCCTAACCGGTGCGCAATTGAAGAATAAACTTCTAAAGTTTCTTTCGCAATAACTTTTTGTTTTTCTAGTTCCAAATATTCAATTGTTTGGATATTATGCAAACGATCTGCTAACTTAATAACAATAACACGAATATCATGGGCCATACTTAAATATAACTTTCGCAAATAATTAGATTTAATTTCACTACGATTCATTTTAGCAAAATAAGATACTTTCGTGACCGCTTCAACTAAAGTTGATATCTCAATATCAAACTCTTTATTCAAGTCTTCAAAAGTTGTCGGTGTGTCTTCTAACACATCATGTAATAAACCAGAAATTAATGTCGCTAAATCCATATGCCATGTTGCCAAATAATAAGTTGTTCATAAAGGATGATTAATATAAGGTTCACCACTTTTTCTTAACTGCTGATCATGTTTATTATAAGCATAGGCATATGCTCGTTTTATTTCCTCAATATCTTTTTCGTTACTAATATAAGTTTTAACTTTATCTAAAACTTGTTTAAATGTTATCGATTTCATAATATCAAACTCACTTATTTTAATATT